>JALSGV010000174.1 GCA_026982565.1 Gammaproteobacteria bacterium | reverse complement strand
TCAGGCACCAACGAGGGTTTGAGTGGCGACGGCACCAACACCGCCAACTCGGCGACCTACCGCGGCACCATTTCCGTGACCAGCAATGGCGCGGACCTGGTGATCGGCGGCACGAACCCGGGCAACGCCGGCCTGACCGCCGGGACCACGGCTGCATCGCTCACGGCAAATTCCGGTGTGGACAGCATCGACATCTCCACGGCCGCTGGTTCGCAGACCGCCATCGACATCGTCGACCGCGCCCTGAACAGCGTCAACAGCTCACGCGCCTCGCTGGGCGCCCTGCAGAACCGTTTCGAGGCGGTGGTGGCCAATATCGGCATCACGTCCGAGAACCTCAGCGCCGCCCGCGCGCGTATCCAGGACGCCGACTTCGCGGCCGAGACCGCGAATCTGACGCGTAACCAGATCCTGCAGCAGGCGGGTGTGTCCATCCTGGCGCAGGCCAACAGCCTGCCGCAGTTGGCGCTGTCGCTACTGCAGTAAGAGTCTGAGCCTGCGCCCGGCGGGGAAACGCCGGGCAGCAGGCTCACCGCGCGTACAAAACTGAATGACATCGTGATAGAGGTGCGAGATCATGCCAGCTGATATCACCATAACGACAATGCAGAACCATTTCGGAGGACGGAACGGTCTGGACTCCGCAAGCCGGAAGGACGCCGCCGCGGCAGCGGCGGCGGGTGACGGTGTCGGTGTGAGGGACGAAGGCGGGCGGCAAGGGATTGCGGCAACGGAACAGGCCTTGCCGCCCGGCAAGGCGGATGAGCGTAAAGAGGACGGGCGGGAGAGGCTGGAGAAGGCGGTCAGCGACATCAACGCCTACGTGCAGAATCTTCAGCGCGATCTCGAGTTCCGGGTCGACAGGGACCTCGGCAGGACCATCATTACCGTGCTGGATTCAGAAACCAGGGAAGTCATCCGGCAAATACCCAGCGAGGAAGTGCTGAAAGGCGCGCGCCTGTTGAAGGAGCGGGCAGGGGCGGACGCCCCCTTCGGCGGCTTGTTGTTGCAGGTGAATATCTAGCCCGCATTTCCCGCCAGGGATGGCCCGGGATTTGCATTGCTCTTGATCATTCGCGGTCAAGGGTGGAGATGTCGATCTAATATGGCAAATATCACGTCACCGGGGCTGGGTTCGGGTCTCGACGTCAACAGCATCGTCAACCAGCTTGTCTCCGTCGAGCGGCAGCCGGTGGAGCAGCGGCTGGACCGGCGTGAAGCAGACCTCCAGGCGCGCCTCAGCGGTTTCGGCGTTTTGAGGTCGGCCATCAGCGGTTTTCAGGACAGCCTGGCGGCACTGGCGGATACCCGCGGTTTCCAGGTCAGGACCTCCCAGTCCAGCGACACCGCGGTGGCGACCGTGTCGGCCGTCAATACGGCCGCGGTCGGCGATTTTTCATTGAACGTGACGCAACTGGCCGCCGCGCACAGTCTGGTCAGCGATACCAGCCTGCCCGCCGCGCAGTTCACGGCCACGTCGGACATCGTCGGCACGGGCAGCCTGACGTTCAATTTCGGCACCACCAACTATGATGCCGGTACGGATACCTATACACCGCCATTCGCGCAGAACCCGGACAAGGGGGCGCAGACCGTACAGATTACCGACGGCTCACTGACCGGCATACGCGATGCCGTAAACGAAGCGGATATCGGTGTTGCCGCGGCGATCGTCTTCGATGGCGGCAATTACCGGCTGACGTTCACCGCGGAAGACAGCGGCGCCGCCAACAGCCTCGAGATTACCGTGGCGGACGACGACGGCGACGATGTGGACAGCAGTGGATTGTCGTTGCTCAGTTTCAATGAAAACAGCAATAATCTGCTGCAGACCCAGGCGGCGCAGGATGCCCAGGTGACCCTCAACGGCATTGCCATCAGCAGCCCCACCAATACCCTGAAGGAAAATATCGAGGGACTGACCATCACCCTGCTGGATACGGGCAGCGCCACCCTGACGGTTTCCGAGGATACCAGCGTAATATCGGGCAACATCGGCAGATTCATAGACCAGTACAACAATCTCGTGAGCACGATCAACGACCTGTCGTCGTTTGATCCCGCCACCGGCCGTTCAGGAATACTGAACGGCGACGCGCTGCTGCGCTCGGTGGACGGGCAGTTCCGGCGTATTCTTGCCGACCCGGTTGCAGGCCTGCCGGAAGACTTTTCAACGCTGGCGAGCATCGGCATCATCCGCAATGCCGAGGACGGGACGCTGACCGTAGACAGCGCGATGCTGAACGATGCTATCAACGCCAATCCCGACGCCGTAACCGGGCTGTTTGCCGCCTACGGGACGGCGAGTGATTCCTTGATCAAGGTGGACGCGTCAACGGACAGCACACTGGGTGGCGCCTATGCCGTGAATGTCACGCAGCTGGCGACCCAGGGGAGGCTGGATGGCTCCGCTGCCGCGGCGTTGGCCATCTCAGCGGGCGTCAATGATACCTTGAGCCTGTCGGTTGACGGAACCGCTGTGACGGTGACCCTTGCCGCCGGCAGTTACACGGCTGCGAGTCTTGCCGCTGAGCTTCAGTCGAGGATCAATGCGGCCAGCGAGATCCAGGACGCGGGGCTCAGTGTGACGGTTTCCGAAAACGCCGGTGTACTGTCATTGATCTCGGACAGCTACGGATCGTCGTCCTCTGTGTCCATCAGCGGTGGTACGGCGGCGACAGATCTGTTCGGCGCCAGCCCCGCCGTTACCGCCGGCGTGGATGTGGCGGGGACCATAGACGGCGTTGCCGCTGATGGCTCTGGCCAGGTTCTGACCGCCACCACGGGCAACGCGACAGGTCTGTCCCTCATGGTAAGTGGCGGCTCCGTGGGTGCTCGCGGGGTGATCAACTTTTCCAGGGGCTATGCGGATCAACTGGACACGGTTCTCACCGGCATGCTGGACAGTGACGGTATCTTTACTTCCGTAACCGACAGCCTGAACAATCAAATATCTTCCATCGGCGACGACCGGGATGCCCTGGTGCGGCGCATGGACTCGTTTGAGGCACGCCTGCGCGCGCAGTATACCGCGCTGGACCTGCTGGTCAGCAACCTGACCGCGACAAGCACCTTTCTGAGTACCCAACTGGAGGCCTTGCCGGTCATTGGCGCCAACTACCGCAGAAGGAACAGGTGAGGCCGGGCTTCACGCCTTCAAGGCTCCGGCAGAAATGCCGGTCTGGTATGGCCTGCTAATTGCAAACCGCTAATTGCGGGAGGATCGGGCGCTAACCGGGGGGGCGCCCGAAAGCCGGGGAAGTGGACGCGACAGGGATTTCCGTGGTTCATATACGAAAAACACCCAAGATGGTTTGAGGAGGAGATTATGGCTTACATGAAAGGTCAAGGTGGCGTGAACGCATATCAGCGCATCGGCGTGCAAAGCGGTGTGATGGATGCCAGTCCACACCAGTTGATACAAATGCTCATGCAAGGTGTCCTTGACAAGGCGGCTGCAGCCAAGGGGTACATGGAACAAGGCGATATTGCGAAAAAGTGCGAGCATATTGGCTGGGCCATTTCCATCATCGACGGCCTGCGCGCCAGTCTGGACAAAAACAAAGGCGGTGAAATCGCCAGTAACCTGGATGACCTGTACGACTATATGAACAGGCAGTTGCTCTCCGCCAACATCAAGAACGATGCGGACAAGATCGATGAGGTGATCAGGCTCATGCTCGAGATCAAGAGCGCCTGGGACGCAATTCCCCCGGATGCCGCGGAAAAGATGCAAAGCGGGGCGAAGCAGGGCGCTGTTTGATAAGTTTTCTTTGTTTCAATGGCGATCATGAATATTCAGAATGGAGGGCAGGCGGTTGGATAGGGGACGATTCAAGGAGCGCCTGGATGGCATCGTTGTCATGACCAGGGAAATGCTGGCGGCATGCAGGGAAGGGGCATGGGACAGGTTCCATGACCTGGAGCCGCGGCGCCGCAAGGAGATTATGGTATTGTTTACTACACCGCCCCTGGGAAAGGAGGCTGAATACGGCGCGTCCGCCATCAGGAAGGTGATCGAGCTGGACCAGGAGATCATCAGGATCTGCGAGGCGGAGAAAAAGTCTTGTGCTGAGCAGTTGGCCGGACTCAGGCATGGGCGGCGCGTCCGCCATGCCTATCAGGATCATCAGCAGGACGGGCGTTTTTTCTGAAGCGGTCTTTGCCGTTGTGCTGACAGTCTGAATTCTGTATCTTTCAGCCCATGGCGGAAGATCTCATATCATCGACGGGTAAAGCCCTGGTTTACGAAGACCAGGTGCCATTGCGCTGGAGCCCTGTCGAGGCCCCCCTTCCCGCCGCGCAACTTGCCAGCCTCGACCAGCGGAATGAGGAAATGCTGGCGTTTATCGCCGCCCTGGAGGAGTACAAGGGCGATGGCGCTGACGACGAGCATGAACCTCACCGCCAAGAACTGCTGCGCGTTGAACACAAAATCAATCTGCTGCTGGAAATGGTGGGGCAATTGCTGGCCCGCCACGCCGACTTGCCCGGCGCGGTTCCTGTGCGTCTGAGTCCCGGCGCTATCGAGTGGCGCTCCGAGAATGCGCCCGCCGTCGGGGAGCGCCTGCTGCTGGAAATCTTCATCAACAAGAAATACCCCAGCCCCCTCGTGTTTCCGGGGCGTGTCCGCCAGGTGGACGCCCAGGACCAGGGGGGCGCGGCGCGTATCGTCGTCGAGTTTGAGCAGGGCAGTGACGCTGTTACCCATGCCTTGGAGAAGATGATATTCCGCCATCACCGCAGGCGGATTGCCCATGTGCGCGGCCACCAGTCTGCGCAGGGGTCCTGAAAATTCATATTCAGTTTTCGTAATAATTCATATAGACTTACCCAAGTCGCAAAAACTTAATGAAAACAATAATAAGTGCTGCGACATGGATGGGGTGACGTTATTTTGACTTGATACTCTTAAAGCGTTAGCCTTTGGGGAACACCTGACCGGCTGCACGAAGGGGGGATGAATGGATGCCATAATCGTCATTGATTCTGACATACAGAAATGTTCATGTATCAAGGCCATACTGGAGTTCGTGGACTATGAGAACATCCACATGGCCGGGCCTGATGACTGGCACAACGCACTCCTTTCCCCGGACCAGCTCAAAGCCATCATCATCGCCGAGTCCGCCGTCCGGGAGGCGCCGGAAAGATTGTCCGCGCTGCGGGAGTGGGCGCCGCAGGCGCCCATACTCATGCTGAAGGACGTCAAGTCCCGCTCCAGGCTCAGCAAGGAGATTTCCTCGCAAGTCCTTGCGACAATCGAATACCCCCTCAAGTACCAGGATCTCACCAGCACCCTGCAGCAGGCCGAGGTCTATTGCGCCTCGCAGGGCAAGGCCCAGGCGCAGGGCGGGCATTCGCCCGAGCTGTTCCGCAGTCTGGTGGGCAACAGCCGTGGCATTCAGCAGGTGCGGCGCATGATCGAGAAGGTGGCGGACTCCGATGCCACGGTGCTCATACTCGGCGAGTCCGGCACGGGCAAGGAAGTGGTGGCGCGCAACATCCATTATCACTCCCCCCGCCGCAACAGGCCTTTCGTGCCCCTGAACTGCGGCGCCATTCCCTCCGAGCTGCTGGAAAGCGAGTTGTTCGGGCACGAGAAGGGCGCCTTCACGGGGGCCATCAGCGCCCGGCAGGGCCGTTTCGAAATGGCTGAAGGCGGCACGCTGTTCCTCGACGAGATTGGCGACATGGACATGCAGATGCAGGTCAAATTGCTGCGGGTGCTCCAGGAGCGCACCTTCGAGCGCGTCGGCAGCAACAAGACCCTCAACGCCGATGTGAGAATCATCGCGGCGACCCACCGCAATCTCGAAAAGGCCATCGAAGAGGGCGCTTTCCGCGAGGATCTGTTTTACCGCCTGAATGTCTTCCCCATTGAAATGCCGCCCCTGCGCGAGCGCGCGGAGGACATCCCCCTGCTCATCAAGGAGATCATCAAGCGCCTGCAGCACGAGAACCGCGGCTCTGTCAGCCTGACACAGTCCGCCGTCATGGCCCTCAGCCAGTATCATTGGGCGGGCAATGTGCGCGAGCTGGCCAACGTCATCGAGCGCCTGGTCATCATGCATCCCTACGGCGTGGTGGATATGCGCGACCTCCCCGAGAAATATCAGGTGGACCCCGGCAGCGAGGAAGCCGCGGTGCCCGATTACACCATGATCAGGATCGATGAGCCGGAGGTCACGCGCATTCCCCGCAACGGCATCGACTTGAAAGAGCATCTCAGCAACCTCGAATGCAGCCTCATCAAGCAGGCGCTGGAAGATGCCGAGGGGGTGGTGGCCCATGCCGCCAACCGCCTGCACCTGCGCCGCACGACCTTGGTGGAAAAGCTGCGCAAATATGGCATACAGAAGGCGGATGAAGTGACGTAAGTTTGACGGCCCTGTCTGGCGTCGTTTTCAACTGATTGAAACACAAGGGGTTGTCCGCCCCGGCATGGAAATTGCCTCATACCGTGGAGAGTGAAAAGAGCACTCGCAACGGTTTTTTATACATGAGGCATGATTCCACATGAGTCACAGTAGCACCCAACACGCCCTTGAGCTGACTCAGGCATTCGATCAATTCAACCAGGTTTCCGAGAACCTGTCGGCCAGCTACCAGCAACTGGAAGAGCGCGTCAGCCTGCTGACGCGCCGCCTGGCCAATGGGAACGCCCGTCAATCCGCCGGGATGGAGCGGGCCCCGGTCAATCATTTTCATGAAATGGTCCTGGATGTCCTGCCGGGCGGTGTCGTCGTTCTGGACGGGGATGGACGCATTCAGTTGTGCAACGGCCTGGCCCTGGAGTATCTCGGCTCCCCGCTGTTGGGCGAGCTGTGGCGCGACGTCACTGTGCGCGCCTTCACCGAGAGCGCCCAGCATGACGCCCTGCAACTCCAGAATGGCCGCCTGGTGGATATTTCCACCAGCCCGCTGGGCAGGATTCCGGGACAGGTCCTGCTGTTCCGCGACGTGACCGCATCCTGCGCCATGCAGGCCCTATTGAGCCGTCATCAACGCCTGGTCACCATGGGCGAGATGGTGGCGTCGCTGGCTCATCAGATCAGGACGCCTATCGCTTCCAGCCTGCTCTATCTCTCGCATCTGCGCATGAACCGCATGGACGACGCGGCGCGCGAACATTGCGTGGAGAAGATCCGCGCCTGCCTCGATCATCTGGAAGGCATGGTCAGCGGCATGCTGCAATTCGCCAAGGGTGGACAGATGGGCAATGAAATCGTTTCCGCATCGAAGCTGGCCAGGGACCTGGAACTCGTACTGAAGCCGCAGTTGAGCGCCAGTGGCTGTGAACTCACCGTACAGGACGACAGTGATGGGCGATGCGTCTATGGCAGTCATGACGCCCTGTTGAGCGTACTGCAGAACCTGATGGTCAATGCCATTCAGGCCATCGCCGGAGAGCCGGGCGGGGGGGAGGCCACGCGGGGGAAGCTGGAGTTGGGAATCGCCCCCTGCGATGGGAAGACAGGCAGGGAAACGCTGAGATTCATTCTCAGGGATAACGGGCCGGGCATCCCTGAAGAAATACGGGAACATGTTTTCGAGCCCTTCTACACCACCAAGACCCAGGGTACGGGGCTGGGCCTGGCCGTGGTGAGGGCCATCATCGCCGCGCACAACGGGGCCGTGTGGCTGGGCTCACAGCCCAAGGGGACGACCATCGGTATCGAACTGCCAGTGCACCGGGCGGACTGAACCGTCCCCTGCGGAAACAGGCAATAAAAACATCCAAAGTGAGGAGCGGGACCCTATGAGTCAATCAAGTGTGCTAGTTGTAGAGGACGAACCAACCCTGCGGGCCGCGCTGTGCGACACCCTGGATCTGGCCGGCTATACGGTGGAGATGGCGGGGAACGGCAGCGAGGCCCTGGATGTCCTGTCCAGGGAGGAGATCGCCATGGTGATCAGCGACGTCCAGATGAAGCCCATGGACGGCCACGCCCTGCTCGAGAAGATCCGCAAGAAGAACCCGGAGATCCCGGTGCTGCTCATGACCGCCTATGGCTCCATTCAGAAGGCCGTCGAGGCCATGCAGAGCGGTGCGGTCGATTATCTGGTCAAGCCCTTCGAGGCGGAGATTCTCGTCAACATGGTGGAGCGCTACATCAGGGAGGACGCGGATGGCGGCGAGATGGTCATTGCCGACGAGGCGACGCGCAACATCGCAGCGCTGGCAAGGCGGGTTTCCGATTCCGGCGCGACCGTCATGATCACCGGCGAGAGCGGCACCGGCAAGGAGGTTTTAGCCCGTTATTTGCATGTTCATTCAAGGCGCGCCAACGGTCCATTCGTCGCCATCAACTGCGCCGCCATTCCCGAGAATATGCTCGAGGCGACACTGTTTGGCTATGAGAAGGGGGCCTTTACGGGCGCCTACCAGGCCTGTCCCGGCAAGTTCGAGCAGGCCCAGGGCGGCACCCTGTTGCTGGATGAGATTTCTGAAATGGACCTGGGGTTGCAGGCCAAGCTGCTGCGCGTGCTTCAGGAGCGGGAAGTGGAGCGTCTGGGCGGGCGCAAGACCATCGAACTGGATGTGCGCATCCTGGCGACATCCAACAGGGAATTGAAGAAGGAGGTCCAGGAGAAGCGTTTTCGCGAGGATCTGTTCTACCGCCTCAATGTGTTCCCCCTGCATTTGCCCCCCTTGCGTGAACGCAGGGGCGACATTCTGCCGCTGGCGGAGAGGCTGCTGGCGCTGAACGTTCATGATTCAGGGCGGGGCGTGCCGCAGTTGTCGGAGGACGCCAGGCGCAAGCTTCTGCATTACGCCTGGCCTGGCAATATCCGCGAACTGGAGAATGTGATCAAGCGCAGCCTGATCCTGCGCGCGGGGCATGTCATCGGAACGGATGACATCCGCTTCGAAGCGGACGGGTATCGGCCTGGCGACGCTGATCCGCCTGCCCAGGAAATGGCGCGCGAAACCGCGCCCCCGGAAAGGCTGGGCGAGGATCTGCGCACCCATGAACAGCATGTCATCCTCGAGGCCCTCAAGGCGGCGGGAGGCGTGAGAAAGAGCGCGGCTGAGAAACTCGGCATCAGCCAGCGCACTTTGAGGTACAAAATAGCGCGCATGCGTGAGGAGGGTATTGCCGTGCCGGGGCGGTAGAACGCCCATGCCGGGCAATATCATGATGAAACGAGGTGCAGTGATTAACAGTCAGGAGAAAGGCAATGAGTGATATCGGTGTCAGTCAGCTACTTTCACAGTTGCGCTCCACCGCCGAGCTGGCGCAGGGCGTGCAACTCAAGCGGCCGGATGAGGCCAAGGGCGACGTGGATTTTTCCAGTTTGCTGAAAAATGCCGTGGATCACGTCAATGAGACGGGACAGGCGTCAAAATCCCTCAAGAAGGCCTTTGAGCTGGGTGATCCCAACGTGGATATTGCCCAGGTCATGGTGGCCTCGCAGAAGGCCGGCGTGGAATTCCAGTTGATGCTCAATGTGCGCAACCGCCTGATTTCCGCCTATCAGGATGTCATGAAGATGGCGATTTAGCCAGGCAGTAATATTGGGGGATTTTTCATGTGGCAGCATAGTGAAGGGAAAAGAACATGGCAATGGTGAAAGCGGAAGAGATCGCGCTGCAGTCCAAGGGGTTCCAGAATCTTTCCTGGTTGCGTCAGATCGGTTTGCTGGTGGGGCTGGCCGCCAGTATCGCCATCGGCATCGGGGTCGCCATGTGGTCACAGACACCCGATTACCGTCTGCTCTACAGCAACCTCAGTGAGCAGGATGCCAACGCCGTCTCCCAGGCATTGCAACAGGCGGGGATCAAGTACAAGTTGTCCAGTGACGCCACCTCCATCATGGTGCCTCAGAAGGACGTGCACGATGCGCGCCTGAAGCTGGCGGGGCAGGGCCTGCCCAAGGGTGTTGGCGCCGGCTTCGAGCTGCTGGACAAGAACCAGGGATTCGGCGTCAGTCAATTCATGGAGAAGGCCCGTTACCAGCGCGCCCTGGAAGGCGAACTGGCGCGCACCATTTCCTCTATCAACAGCGTGCGCAGCGCCAGGGTGCATCTGGCCATTCCCAAGCGCAGCGCCTTCGTGCGCGTGCGCAAGAAACCGACGGCCTCGGTTACGGTGGATCTCTATGCGGGCCGCTCCCTGAATGAGGAGCAGGTTGCCGCCATCGGCCACATGGTGGCGGCGAGCGTGCCCGACATGGAAGTGGAGCAGGTCTCCATCATCGATCAGAAGGGGCGCCTGTTGACGTCTCCCGATGCGTCGGGTGGCATGCGCATCAATGCGACGCAGTTCGCTCACCGCAAGCAGGTGGAGGATTACTATATATCGCGTATCGAGGATATCCTCACGCCTATCATGGGAGCGGGCGCCGTGCAGGCGCAGGTGAGCGCCAATATCGATTTTACCGTGACCGAGACGACCCGGGAGAGCTATGATCCCGAAATCGCCGCGGTGCGCAGTGAACAGACCTCAGAGGAAAAGACCAGTACGCCCATAAGGGGGGCCGGGATTCCAGGCAGCCTGTCCAATCAACCGGCGGCAGAAAATGCATTGCCGGGGGAAGACGCGGGCGCTGCCGATAATGAGACCACGCCGGAGAGCAGCAGCAGGCAGGTGACCAGAAACTATGAACTGGACAGGACCATCAGTCATATCCGCGCCGGCGGCGCAGCCATCAAGCGCCTTTCCGTTGCCGTCGTGGTGGATGACAAGGTCACCCTCAATGAGGACGGGGAGCCCGTAAAGACACCCTTGACGGATGAGGAGATCGGCCGCCTGACCACCCTGGTGAAGGATGCCATCGGCTTCGACGGCGAGCGGGGGGACACCGTCAGCGTCATCAACAGCTCGTTCAGCGTTCCCGAGCCCGTAGAGGAATTGCCTGAGCCCTCTTTCCTGGAGAGCGAAGGTATCTGGAACATCGCCAGGCAGGCGCTGGTGATCGGGCTCATAGGCTTCCTGATCTTCGGCGTGCTCAGGCCGGTGATGCGTGAACTGGCGGCCAAGGGCAAGGCCCTGCCTCAGGCCGCTCTGCCGGCCGGTTATGCCGCTGCGGATGGAGGTGAGCTGAGCAACGATCAATTGACCTTGAGTGGCCCGCAGCAGGGCGCGCCCCAACTGGCCAGCGGGGGAGATGCCTACGAGACCAACCTCAATGCCGCCAAGTCCCTGGCTGCCCAGGATCCCAAGCGCGTGGCCCAGGTGGTCAACAACTGGGTCGTGAACGAATAACCATAATCAACGGCTAGGATGACGAGGGAAAATGGAAATCAGTGGTATTGAAAGAGCAGCAATCCTGTTGATGAGTCTGGGAGAACAGGATGCAGCCGAGGTGTTGAAACACATTGGGCCTAAGGAGGTGCACAAGGTCAGCGCCGCCATGGCCACCCTCAAAAACGTCACCAGGGAACAGGTCAATGAGGTATTGGGCGACTTCGTCGGCACCGTCAACAACGAGACGGCCATCGGGGTGGGCTCTCACGATTACCTCAAGAGCGTGCTGGTCAAGGCCCTGGGCGAGGACAAGGCCGGCAATGTCATCGACCGCGTGATGATGGGGGACAATGCCGGTGGTCTGGAGCAATTGAAGTGGATGGATCCACGCGCCATACTGGAGGTCATCAAGCTGGAGCATCCCCAGATCATCTCCGTGGTGCTTTCCTATCTGGACAGCGAGCAGGCGGCGGAGGTCTTGAGTCTCCTGCCCGAGAAGGTGCGCAGTGACGTATTGCTGCGTATCGCCACCCTGGATCGCCTGCAACCTTCGGCATTGCACGAACTCAACGAAGTCATAGAGAAGCAGTTCAGCGGCAATTCCCACCTGAAGTCGTCCACCGTGGGCGGCATCAAGACCGCGGCCAATATTCTCAATCTGATGGATGCCTCCGTAGAGGAGGTGATCATGGATCAGGTCAACGAATTCGACCCCGAGCTGGGCGAGAAAATACAGGATCTCATGTTTGTCTTCGACGATCTCGCCAGTGTGGATGACAGGGGCATACAGGCATTGTTGCGCGAAATCTCCTCCGAGACCCTGGTGCTGGCCCTCAAGGGGGCCGACGAGGACATCAAGTCCAAGGTCTTTGCCAATATGTCCAAGCGCGCCGCCGAAATGCTGAGTGATGATCTGGAGGCCAAGGGACCGGTGCGCCTCAGTGAGGTGGAAGCCGCCCAGAAAGAGATTCTGGCCATCGCCCGCCGCCTCGCGGAGTCCGGCGATATCGTATTGGGCGGCGGTGGAGGCGAAGAGTTTGTCTAAGGTCATCTCACCCCAGCCCCAGGACTATGAGCGCTGGGAGTTGCCTGATGTGGGGAGAGGGGCGGCACATGGCGGTAACGCCAGGCCTTCCCTGATGACGGCGAAAGAGATCGAAAGGATTCACGCCCAGGCCCACGAGGAAGGTTTTTCCCTGGGCAGGCGGGAAGGGCTGGAGAAGGGGCGGGCGATGGCCGAGGAACAGCTCGCCCGTCTGAAGAATATCTGCGACCAGCTGCACGCCCCTTTGCAAGCGTTGGACCACCAGGTGGTCGAGGAATTGACCGGTCTGGCGGTGGTCATTGCACAACATATCATCCGCAGGGAGATCAAGGCCGATCCTGGACAGATCGTCGCCACCATTGAGCAGGCGGTGAGCGAGCTTCCCGTCGCCTCCCGGGGCGTCAGGCTGCATCTGAATCCGGATGACAGCGTGCTCGTCAAGGAGTTGCTGGCCGAAAAGATCGACAGCGCCGGATGGGAGATCGTCGACGATCCCCTGCTCAGCCGTGGGGGGTGCAAGGTTGCAACGGAAACGTCCCGCATCGATGCCAGCATTGAACGCCGCCTAATGCAGGTCGTCACTGAATTGCTGGGTGGAGAAAGGGAGGAAGATCATGCACACGGCTGAAGAATCCCGCGCGCCTGTCTGGGCGCAGCGACTGGCCGCCAGGAGGCGGCATGCGCGCAAGCCCCTGCCGCTGATTGTGGAGGGGCGCCTGAAGCGCATGGTGGGTTTGACCATCGAGGCCGTGGGTTGCCGCGCGGCGATTGGTGATCGCTGCCTCATCAAAAGCACTATCGGGAATGATATCGAGGCCGAGGTCGTGGGCTTCTCCGGGGACCAGACCTATTTGATGCCAACGGGACAGGTGCGGGGCATGGTCCCCAATGCGCCCGTCATACCCACGGGCAAGGTCTATGAGGCCGTGGGCGGCTATGAACTGCTGGGGCGGGTGTTGAGCGGCGCGGGAAAACCGCTGGATGGCAAGGGGCCCCTGCAGAGCGACGAGCGCATTCCCCTGATGCCGGAAACCATCAATCCCCTGGCCAGACAGCGCATACAGGAGCCCCTGGACGTGGGCATCGGCGCCATCAATTCCCTGTTGACCATAGGGCGCGGCCAGCGCCTGGGCCTGTTCGCCGGCAGTGGCGTGGGCAAGAGCGTCTTGCTGGGCATGATGACGCGATATACGGCGGCCGATGTCACGGTCGTCGGCCTGATCGGGGAACGTGGCCGCGAGGTCAAGGAATTTACCGAGAATATTCTCGGCGCGGCGGGTATGGCGAGGGCCGTGGTGGTGGCCACGCCCGCCGATGAGCCGCCTCTCATGCGCCTGCATGGCGCCATGCTGGCCACCAGCATCGCGGAATATTTTCGCGATCAGGGCAAGAATGTCCTGTTGTTGATGGACTCCCTGACGCGCTTTGCCCAGGCCCAGCGGGAAATCGCCCTGGCCATTGGCGAGCCGCCGGTGACGCGCGGTTATCCGCCCTCCGTCTTCGCCAAGATTCCCCAGCTCGTGGAGCGCGCCGGTAATGGCGACAAGGGTGGCGGATCCATAACCGCTCTGTACACAGTGCTGACGGAGGGCGATGACCAGCAGGACCCGGTGGCCGACGCCGCGCGCGCCATACTCGACGGGCATATCGTATTGTCCCGTTCCCTGGCCGAGGGGGGGCACTATCCCGCCATCGATATCGAGGCCTCCATCAGCCGCGTCATGAACGATATCAGCACGGACGAGGCGCAGTCACAGGCGCGGCGCTTCAAGAAGCTGTACTCCACCTACCAGGCCAACCGCGACCTCATCAGCGTGGGCGCCTACCGGCCCGGCAACAATGCGGAACTCGACGAGGCTGTCGAGATGTATCCCCGCCTGGTCGGTTTTCTGCAGCAGGGGCTCAATGAAAAGCGCACGCTGGAAGAGAGCCGCCGGGCCCTTGAAGCCCTGATGGCTCAGGATCAGGCCCTGACGGCGCAAGCGGCGCCATGAAGAAATCACGGCGCATGCAGACCCTGGTCAAGCTGGCGAGGATCGAAGAGGAGCATGCTGTCCTGCAACGCAATGAGGCGCAGAACGCCTATAGCGCACATCTAGGCAAACTGCGGGAGCTGGAATCCTTCTATAAAGAATACAAGCAGCGTATGGACACCCTGGGCGGGGCGGGCATGGACATGGGGCGCCTCAATGAATATCGCGGCTTTGTCCGCCAGATTGATCAGGCGCTGAAGATCCAGCGCCAATTGGTGGCGGAGGCCAGGGGCGTACTGGAAAGACACGATGAGTCCTGGAAGGCGGCCAGGGTGCACCACAAGGCGCTGGACAACTACCAGTCGCGTTGCAGGAAGGAGGAGGACCTGGAGTCGGCGAAACGGGAGCAGAAGGAGAGCGATGAAAGGGCCATGCGGGCCAGGTCATTATACTGACCGCACCGAGTGGCATGCTCCTTGCCTATTAACGGTAGTCAGATAGGAATGTCCGCTACCGCTACAAGAGGTGCTCATATGCCACAGGAACCTGCAGCCTTATTGTCAAATGCCAGTCCTCCCGCCAGCAGGGGTTTCAAGAGCGCGGCTCCCACCGTGGAGGGAGAAGGGGGGCGCGACAGCCGCTTTGGCGAGGCATTGCGTGAATCACAGGCTGTATTGAAGGAGACGGCTGCGGGGAGTTTCACCACGGGGAGCGATAGCAGCGTCCTCAATGAGTCTTTGCCGCGAACGGGCAAGGGTTTGCCGCTTGAGGCTGTCATGGTGTCAGTAATGGACCCTGAGCCGCCTGCTGATTCCCGTTTGCCGGATGCCAGGACGGAATTGAGCGAAGTGGCGCCACCCGGTGTCGCCGATGAACTGCTGATGGAAGGGGATGAGGCGCCGCTGCAAATGACGGGTGATGCCCAAGAGCCCCAGGAAGGCCGTGAAGCTGTTGTGTCTCTTGATTTGCCTGCGCCTGCGCCCGAGCCTGCGCCCGAGCCTGCGCCTGCGCCGCCGGTGGCGCCTGCACCACCGCGCGTGGAGAATTCGCGCTTTGCTGGAACGGCCGGCAGTCAAGAGGTGATGGCCGCGGTTCCCCTGGAAAGCCGGCCTGTCGATATTCCTGCAGCCAATCGTTCCAGGCCCGTAGTTGACGAGGGTGGGGGCCTGCTGCGTGAGCAGCTGATGGCGGGACGGGAGGTGATGGCCGGGAACGCCGGGCGCATGTCGAACTTCAGTGAAGAATTGACTGCCAGGGTGGCGGCAGAGGCAGCAGGACGTTTTGTGAATGTTTCAGCCATGGCGGTTGCGGATGGCGGCCAGCAGGTATCCCCTTTGAGCAGTCCCCAGCCCGCAATACAGTCGCCAAACGATAAAGGCATGGTGACGACCACTCTGCCCCTGCAAGCTCCGCTCCAGTCGCGTGAGTGGAAGGAGGAATTTGGGGACCGGGTGCGCTGGCTGATTACGCAGAAAGTGCACACGGCCGAGTTGAAGATCAATCCTCCGCAGTTGGGCGCTGTCGAGATCAGGATCAATGTACAGAACGAGCAGGTGAGCGTACAATTTCAGACCGCCCACGCCATGGTCAAGGATAGCCTGGAAGACTCCCTGCCCAGGCTGCGCGAGATCCTGAACAGCAGTGGCCTGGATCTGGTGGATGTGGATGTGTCGCAGCATTCGCAAACCAGTGGCCGTGAGGCGGATAATGAGCTGGAAGACGAAAACGGGGATGCCGTAAATGAGCGGCTGCTGAGTCAGGGCGGGGCCGATGAAGCGCCGCTGGAGACCGATGCGATCCTGAGGCAGGGCATGGTCGATATGTATGCCTGAAACCCCTGGCGGTTTGAAATCAAGGGGCTGGCCATTGCGCGCCGGCCCGCTGGCTGTGTTGGCGAAACTTGCTGTAGAATGATTGCAGCGAACCGGCGCACAGTGGCTGAAAACGAGTAACTACTCACCCCGCAGATGGCGGAATAGTCGCTATACGTCATTCCCGCATGGGGTAAGCGGGAATCCAGTGGCTTTATTAACCCGGCAACAATGTATATCGTATTCAGCCATTGCGTGCCGGGTTAATAACGACATGGATTCCGGCTCATTTGTACCCGCAGGGTGAAAATCGTGTCGGAATGACGGGTATCCGGGGGCATGAGTAGTGACAATCCATGAATCACTTTCATCCCTTGTACGGGACAACCTTGCAGGGCGTTTCGGGCCATGGAGGGGAGAGGCGGCGCACGGGCCCGCGACGCAGATTCCTGGCGTATTTTCCCGGAAACAGATGGACAGATTATGAAGGTTTTCGTATTAGGATTGCGTGGTTTCCCCAAGGTGGAAGGAGGCGTCGAGAAACATGCCGAGCATTTGTACCCGCTGCTGGCCGGGTCTGACTGTGAAATCGAGGTCATTGTGCGCCGGGAATACCACCCCGCGGGACTTGAGTCGTGGCGGGGGGTGCGCTTTCGTTCCCTGTGGGCGCCCAAGACAGGCGGCGTGGAGGCCTTTGTCCACTCCTTCATCGGGGTGCTCTATGCCGCCCTGAAACGCCCTGATATTCTGCATATCCATGCCATAGGCCCCGCCGTCATGACCCCTGTCGCGCGCCTGTTCGGGCTGCGGGTGGTCGTGACGCACCATGGCCCCGACTATGACCGGGAAAAATGGGGCGGGGGGGCGCGCGCGCTGCTGCGCCTGGGTGAACGCTGGGGGATGGGCTTCTCTACCCGCAATATCGTCATATCCCGGGTGATCCATGACCTGGTTTATGAGAAGCACCGGCGTCAGTCGGCCATCATCCCCAACGGCGTGGAATTGCCCGGCATCCCTGGGGCAACGGATGTTCTTGGCCGGTTTTCTCTCGAAGCCGGGCGGTACGTCCTTATCGTAAGCCGCCTGGTTCCCGAGAAGAGGCATATGGACCTGATCCGGGCATTTGCGGACGCCGGCATGACAGGCTGGAAACTGGCCATCGTCGGCACGATCGACCCAGGAAACAAATACTGCCAGGAAATACTGGCCGCCGCGGAGGGCAGTGGAGGCGTGGTATTGACCGGCTTCCAGAGCGGGGATGCCTTGAGTCAACTGTATGCTCATGCCGGTGTCTTTGTGTTGCCGTCTTCCCATGAGGGGCTTCCTATTGCCCTGCTGGAGGCCCTCAGTTACGGCATTCCCGTGCTGGCCAGCGATATCCCGGCCAATCTCGAGGTGGGGCTGCCTGAGGCACAGTATTTCCGTCTGGGGGATGTCCGTGGATTGGCAGAGAAACTCGGACAAGTAAATGAAGGGGGAATCGAGTTCGACAGCCCGGAAAATGTCCGTGAAAATATCAGAAAAAACTACAACTGGGGTGACATCGCGGAAAAGACCCTTGCCGTTTACCAGGAGGCCATGAGGGGATGAAGCGTTACGGTCGCAGGATTCCGAGCAACGGCACTTCATTCCGGCAATGAACAAAACACTATTATCCATAAACAACTATTACTATATGCGGGGAGGCGCCGAGGCGGTTTTCCTGCGTCACAACTCGCTCTTCGAAGGCGCGGGATGGGGTGTGATTCCTTTCGCAATGCGGCATGAAAAGAACCTGTCCTCGCCATGGGAGAAATATTTCATTCAGGAAATCGAGTTCGGCAATGATTATTCTTTCTTGGAGAAGGCCGCCAGAGCCCCGAAGGTCATCTATTCCCTGGAGGCAAAGCGCGGCATAGGCAGGCTCATACAGGATCAGCGCCCTGAAATTGCCCATGCACACAACGTCTATCATCATATCTCGCCGTCGATATTTGGCGTCCTGAAAAGGGCGGGGATACCGACACTATTGACGTTGCATGATCTCAAGATCGCCTGTCCCGCCTACCAGATGCTGGCATCCGATGGCGTCTGCGAGCGCTGCAAGCATGGCCGCATCAGCAACGTGATCCGGCATCGCTGCATAAAAAACTCCCTGTCCCTGAGCACCTTGATATTTTTCGAGACCTGGGTGCATCGCCTGCTGGGCTGTTACAGGGACAACATTTCCCGCTTCATCGTTCCCAGCAGATTCTACCGGGAAAAACTGGTGGAATGGGGAATGGACAGGGAGAAAATCGTCTATATTCCCAACTTCGCCGATATCTCGTCTTTTTCACCCTGTGCCCGTGTTGGCAAACGCTTCGTTTATTTCGGGCGCCTCGCCCGGGAAAAAGGTCTCGAAACCCTTGTCGAGGCCGCCGCCCTTGCGGGCGTGCCCCTTACCATCGTTGGCACCGGCCCGCAGGAAGAGGCATTGAGGAACTTGGCCTCGATGCGTGGCGCCGACATCGATTTTGCAGGCTACCAGAAAGGCGCGGCCTTGCACGAGCTGATTCATGACAGCCGCGCCGTGGTTCTCGCTTCCGAGTGGTACGAAAACGCGCCCATGAGCATACTGGAGGCCTATGCATTGACCCGCCCGGTCATTGGGGCCGACATAGGCGGAATACCGGAGTTGATCAGGCGCGGTGAAACGGGAGACGTCTTCGAGGCCGGCAACGCGCAGGCGCTTGCCGCAGCGCTGGAGGAATTTTCCCGCATGCCCGACCCGGATATCGTATCCATGGGGCGCGAGGGCAGAAAATGGGTGGAGGAAGAGTTCTCGTCCCGGCGCTACCTTGACAGGGTATCGTCACTCTACACGCAACTCCTCTAATATCCGGCAGGTATCGCGCGATGCGCGCGATGGTGGTTTCCTGATCCTCTTCATGTCTCATCGCTCCCTCGCCGCTTTCTGTCAGACCTGATTCACGCCTTTATTTTCAACATCCTCTGCTTGGCGGATTCGTGTCAGAACGCGGCCGCCATCATGTCAAAGAAATGACGACCCTTCGACTTTGTTCAGTAACATTCTGTTATTAAAGGATGTTTTATGAAAATTTCTTAATGGCATGGCTATTGCTATTACGTTGTAAGGATAAATTTCTCAGTAATAGCTTAGGAAGGGTTCAAAGATGGCCATTGACGATCAGATCGATGACGAGGCACCGGAAGTCAAGCCCAAGAAAAAATCAAACCTACTCGTGATCATTCTCAGCGTGGTCACCATTCTGTTGCTGATAGTGGTCAGTGTCGGCGTGACCCTGTTCGTGACCGGGGCGCTGTCCGGCGGCGCATCCGGCACAGAGCAGGTCGCAAGCGAGGATGTTGCTGACAAGAAGGAAAAGAAAAAGGCGAAGGAAAAGCACGCCGAAAAGGCGAAACCCCACTATGTAGAGTTGGGCGACCCTCTCATCGTCAATTTCGTGGAGAACAACCAGATACGCTATCTGCAGGTCAAGATGGAAGTCATGACCTATGACGAGACCATGCCCGACAAGATCAAGGAACACTTGCCGCTGATCCGCAACAATCTGCTCATGATGCTCAGTGACCTGGATTACGAGACCATCAGCTCCTTCACAGGGAAGCAGAAAATCAGGGACGAGGCCTTGGCGGAGATCCAGAGCATCATGAGGGATCAGCTTGGCGACAAGATCGTGGAAGAACTGTATTTCACCAGCTTTGTAATGCAATAGAAGAACATGTCTGGAAACGACCTCCTTACCCAGGACGAAATCGACGCGCTGTTGCATGGCGTTACCAGTGGCGATGTCGAGACCGAGCCGGATGATCACGGCGATGACGGCGACGCCATCAGTTATGACTTCAACAGTCAGGACAGGATTGTCAGGGGGCGCCTGCCGACGCTGGAGATGATCAATGAGCGTTTCGCGCGCTATTTGAGAATTACCTTTTTCAATATGCTGAGAAGAACGGCAGAGATTTCAGCGGGTGGCGTGCAGATGCTCAAGTTTGCCGAATACGTGCATAGCCTGTTCGTTCCCGCCAGCCTCAATCTGGTGAGATTCCATCCACTGCGTGGCACCGGCCTGGTCGTTTTCGATCCCAAGCTGGTTTTCACCATTGTGGACAACTTCTTCGGTGGAGAGGGCAGGTTCCACGCCAAGATAGAAGGGCGGGAATTCACACCGACGGAGCAGCGCATTATCCGCATCGTCCTGGATCAGGCCTTTACCAATATGAAGGAGGCGTGGAGCCCCGTCTTGGAGCTCACGCCCGAATATCAGAGCATGGAGGTCAATCCCAATTTCGCCAATATCGTCAGTCCCAGTGAAGTGGTCGTGGTTTCGACCTTTCACGTGGAACTGGAAGGCGGTAGTGGCGACCTGCACATCACCATGCCTTATTCCATGATCGAGCCTATTCGCGACCTGCTCGACGCGGGCATGCAGAGCGACCGCGTCGACAATGATGAGCGCTGGATGATTTCCCTGCGTGAAGAGCTGATGATGGCCGAGCTGGAAATCAGCAGTACCCTGCTGGAAACGACATTGTCCGTCAGGGAAATCAATGGCCTCAAGGAAGGAGACATCATACCCGTGGACATGCCCGAGTATGTGGTGGCGCGGATCGAGGATATCCCGGTATTTCGTGGAAAATTCGGGGTTTCCAACGGCAAGAGCGCCATCAAGGTCGTTGAGAAAATCGGCAGTACCGCGGTGAGAAGCAAACAAATGCTAGCTGTATCAGGAGAAAATCAATGAGCGATGAAATCGAGAACAATTCTACAGGTGCGGACGACGATTGGGGCGCCGCATTGGCGGAGCAGGCGGAGAGCGAGGCCAAGGCTTCCACGGAGAGCGCCAGTCAGGAGGATTATGTCAAGGCTGATTTCCAGAATCTTGAGGCCGATGCCGTGGGAGAAAGCCTGGCCGATTCCAACCTGGATATGATTCTGGACATTCCCGTTACCGTTGCCGTGGAGATCGGGCGCAGCAAGGTCACCATCAATAACCTCCTCAAGCTGAACCAGGGCTCTGTCGTGGAACTCGACAGGCTGGCTGGCGAGCCGATGGATGTCAACGTCAACGGCACGCTGATTGCCCATGGCGAGGTCGTCGTGGTGAATGAAAAATTCGGTATACGCCTTACCGACATCATCAGCCCCGCCGAACGGGTCAAGAAGCTCAAGTAGTTTGATCACTCTTCAAAACTAACACGGCAGAGTATTTCTAATGGAAGCGCAGGCCGCATCAGTACCCCAAATCATGCAGATCATTACCAGTCTGCTCCTGGTCGTCGGCATTATCTTCGCCGGCGCATGGTTCTTCCGCCGCTATGGCCGCCTGCACGGCATGTTGAACGATGACATGAAAGTAGTGGCGGGCATATCGGTAGGGCAGCGGGAGAAGGTCATTATTCTCCAGGCCGGAGATACACAGGTCATGCTGGGGATATCGCCTGGCAGGATACAGGCGCTGCACGTCTTCGATGAACCCGTCATCGACAGCGCTGGAGTGGAGGGGGGCGCCGGCGCTGAAAAGAAGGGGTTTTCCGATTATTTGAAGAAAGAGATAAAAAACAAAATACGCCCATGAAATCCATTATAGCCATTTTCCTCCTGCTTCTTCTCCCCGTGGGCGCTGTCTCCGCGGAGCAGGGCTTGACGGCCCTTACGGTAACAGGGGGTGAAAACGGGGAGCAGACCTATTCCCTGAGCATACAGATTCTGCTGCTGATGACAGTGCTGACGCTGCTGCCGGCGGCATTGATGATGATGACATCATTTACCCGCATCATCATCGTATTGGCCATCCTGCGTCAGGCGCTGGGCACCGCCCAGACGCCCACAACCCAGACGCTCATCGGTTTGGCGCTGTTTCTCACCATTTTCATCATGATGCCGGTATTCAACGATGTATACAACAATGCCCTGGAGCCCTATATGGATGAGAAAATGTCTGCCGAGGAGGCCATGCAGTCGGCCATCACCCCCTTTCGCGCCTTTATGCTCTCTCAGACCAGGGAGAGTGATATCACCATGTTTTCAGAGATCAGCGGCGAGGAGGAGATCCAGTCGCAAGAGGATATTCCTTTCTCTCTCCTGGTTCCCGCCTTCGTCACCAGTGAACTGAAGACGGCCTTCCAGATCGGTTTTCTGATATTCATTCCTTTCCTGATCATCGATCTGGTGGTGGCCAGTATCCTCATGTCCATGGGCATGATGATGCTGTCGCCATTGATTATCTCGCTTCCCTTCAAGATCATGCTCTTCGTCCTGGTGGATGGCTGGGCGCTGATCATGGGGACGCTGGCCTCAAGCTTCTATGTATAGGGTGAACCTGAAATGACACCGGAATCCGTCGTCACCATCGGCCAGAACGCCATCTATGTCACCATGATGATTATCTCCCTTCTCCTGCTTCCCGCCCTGGCAGTCGGTTTGCTGATCAGCATGTTCCAGGCAGCGACGCAGATCAATGAGCAGACGCTGAGCTTTATTCCGAAACTGCTGGTGATGTTCGGAATCATGATATTCGGCGGGTCCTGGATCATCCAGACCATTACAAATTACACCACACGCCTTTTCGTGGAAATTCCCCAGTTGATAGGCTGAGGATAGGGGCCCCTGTCCGTGACAATCAACAGTGAAGCGCTCATCGATCTCCTGGCCAGTTACCTCTATCCCTTTGCGCGCATATCCGCCATTGTGGTGGTTGCGCCCATTATCGGTACCCGCATCGTGCCGGCGCGGGTGAAAGTGGGGCTGGCCCTGGCCCTGACCATTATCATCGTTCCCTTGCTGCCGCCCGCCCATATTGTCGAACCTTTCAGCCTGCTCGGGATACTGACCGTAATGACCCAGGTATTGATTGGCGTCATGATGGGTTTCATGCTGCGCATGGTCTTCACCGCCGTTGAGTCGGGGGGGCAGGTGATCGGCATGACCATGGGGCTCGGCTTCGCACAAATGAACGATCCCGCCAATGGTGTCGTCGTGCCGGTAATCAGTCAGTTCTATGTGGTCCTGGCAACCTTGCTGTTCCTTGTCCTCAATGGGCACCTCATACTGATCGAGGTGCTTGTGGACAGTTTCAGGAGTATTCCCATTGACATCATGGATGTCGGTACCGCGGGGTTATGGGAGTTGGTCTCGTGGGCGGCCTGGATCTTCAAGGGCGCGGTGCTCATCGCCCTGCCCACGGTGACCGCCCTGCTACTGGTCAATATATCCTTCGGCGTCATGATGAGGGCGGCGCCGCAATTGAATGTGTTCTCGGTCGGATTTCCGGTGACACTCATGCTGGGTTTTGTTTTCATCCTTGTCTCGTTGCCGGTTTTCATCCCGCAGTTCACCAATCTTCTGGAAAATGCCTTTTTTTCCATTGGCAGGATCGTGCAGGGGAATTAGCTCATGGCTGAGGAGAAGGCACAGGAAAAGACCGAACAACCGACACCCAAGAAACGCGCCGACGCACGTGAAAAAGGCCAGGTTCCACGTTCCCGTGAGTTGACAACCATGGCGGTGCTGATGGCATCGGCTGGCGCGATTCTGATGATGGGCGAAAGCATGGTAGAGGGAATACTCGATATCATGCGCGGGACCCTGGTCATCGAGCGAAGCACCATCATGGATGTCAACGCCATGGTGCCCGGCTTTCTCAATGCGGTGAAGGATGCGCTGGTTTCCTTTGCGCCTTTCATCATCATGCTGGTCATTATTGCCCTGTTGTCTCCCATGGCCCTGAGTGGCTGGTCCTTCAGTATAAAAGCAATGGCTTTCAAATGGAGCAAGATGGATCCAGTCAAGGGAATGGGGCGGATATTTTCGGCCAAGGGCCTCATGGAACTGGCCAAGGCGCTGGTCAAGTTCGCCCTCGTATTGATGGTCGCCTTGATATTCCTGTGGAACAACCTGGATGAGCTGCTTGCTCTGGGCACCAAATCCGTCATGCCGGCCCTCGCCGACATGGGGCAATTGCTGGGTTGGGCATTTCTTCTCCTGAGTAGCACCATGATCCTGATTGCCGCCGTGGATGTGCCATTTCAATTGTGGGACTTTACCCGTCAACTGAAAATGACGCGCCAGGAAGTGAAGGATGAGTTCAAAGAGACGGATGGCAGTCCTGAACTGAAGCGCAGGGTGCGTGAGGTACAGCGTGAAATCTCACAACGGCGCATGATGGAGGATGTGCCCGGCGCAGACGTGGTGATCACCAACCCCACACATTATGCCGTCGCATTGCGCTATGACCAGGATCATATGACGGCGCCCAAAGTGGTTGCCAAGGGCAAGGATATGATCGCCATGCAAATTCGTGCCCTGGCCCTGGAGAACAACGTGCCGATCGTTTCCGCGCCACCCTTGTCACGCGCCCTGTTCCACACCACGGAGATTCAGGATGAGATACCTGCCGGCCTTTTCCTCGCCGTGGCCCAGGTGCTGGCCTATGCCTACCAGCTCCATGGCAAGGCGTACCAGTATGGAGACGAGGTTCCTACCATGGATGATCTCACCATACCCGAAGACATGCAGTATGACTCGTAAGGATCAGATAACCGACATGATGAAAGAAAGAATCTCGAGGACAGTCTAATGGCAAATGCAAACGTACTCGCCAATATCAATATGCCGGCAAAGAGCGCCATGCTGGGGGCGCCCCTGTTGCTGATGGCAATCCTGGCCATGCTGGTCGTCCCTTTGCCGCCCACGCTGCTGGATATCGCCTTCACCTTCAATATCGCCCTGGCGATGATCGTGGTGCTGGCGACGGTCTATTCCCGGCGCCCCCTTGACTTTTCCACCTTTCCCACGGTTCTCTTGCTGGCCACATTGATGAGGCTGGCGCTCAATATCGCATCCACCCGGGTGGTGCTCCTCGAGGGACACACGGGAACCGCGGCAGCGGGCAATGTCATCGAAGCATTCGGCGAGTTTGTCATTGGTGGAAACTACGCCGTTGGTCTGGTCGTGTTCGCCATTCTGGTCATCATCAATTTTGTCGTGGTAACGAAAGGCGCAGGCCGCATCTCCGAGGTCAGTGCCCGTTTCACCCTGGACGCCATGCCCGGCAAGCAGATGGCCATCGATGCGGATCTCAATGCGGGGGTTATCGACCAGGAAGAGGCCAAGCAACGGCGCGCCGAAGTGGTGTCCGAGGCCGATTTCTACGGCTCCATGGATGGCGCCAGCAAGTTCGTGCGCGGCGACGCCATCGCCGGCATTCTCATCCTGTTCATCAATATCATCGGTGGTCTGTCCATCGGCCTGATACAGCACGACATGGAATTCTCCGAGGCGATGCGGAACTATACCCTCCTGACCATCGGCGACGGCCTGGTGGCGCAACTGCCTTCGCTGGTGCTGTCGACAGCCGCCGCCATCATGGTGACCCGTGTCTCCAGCGACCAGGATATGGGCGGACATATTACCAGCCAGTTGATGAATCACCCCCGCACCCTGGGAGTGACCAGCGCCATTCTGGGTGTTCTGGGCGTCATGCCCGGCATGCCCAATATGGTCTTTCTGGGCTTGGCTGCCCTGTCCGGCGTGGGGGCTTACTTAATCACACAGAGCCGTCAGGCGCGCGAAGCGGACAATAGAGAGCTTGAGGTTCAGCCCCAGGAAGAGAAGCCGGTCGAAACAAAGGATCTCAGCTGGGACGACGTTACCCCCGTGGACACAGTGGGGCTGGAAGTAGGATATAAACTCATCCCATTGGTAGACAAGAACCAGGGCGGCCAGTTGATGGCGCGCATCAAGGGGGTTCGCAAGAAGTTGACACAGGATCTTGGCTTTCTCATTCCCTCCGTGCATATCCGTGACAACCTGGAGCTGGCGCCCAGTGTCTATCGGCTGACATTGATGGGGGTGACAGTTGGTGAGGGCGAGGTCTACCCCGAGCGTGAACTGGCCATCAATCCCGGCCAGGTTTTCGGCACACTGTCTGGCATCGCGACCAAGGATCCCGCATTTGGCATGGATGCCGTGTGGATTGAGCCCAATCAGCGTGACCAGGCGCAGACCATGGGGTATACCGTCGTCGATGCCACGACGGTCATTGCCACCCATTTGAGCCATGAATTGCAGAGTCATGCGCATGAATTGCTGGGCCGCGAGGAGGTGCAGCAATTGCTCGACAATCTCACCAAGACCAATCCCAAGCTGGTTGAGGGCCTGGTGCCGGACACCCTGCCTCTGGGCGTTGTGCATAAGGTGCTGCGCAATCTGTTGGAGGAAAAAATCCCTCTCAAGGATATGCGCACCATCGCGGAATGTTTGGCAGCCGAGGCCAGCATGAGTCAAGACCCCGGCGTTCTGACGGCCAAGCTGCGAGTCGCCCTGGGGCGGATGATTATTCAAAATATCAATGGCATAGCGCAGGAGATGCCGGTTATTACGCTCGATCAAGGGTTGGAACGTATATTGCAAGACAGTATGCAGCCTGGAGGGAATGCCGGGTTGGGAATCGAGCCGGGACTGGCGGAGCGCATTCACCAGTCCCTGGCTGAAGCCGCGCAGAATCAGGAGCTGGCGAATCAGCCGGCGGTGCTGCTGGTCTCATCAGCGGTGCGCCCGATGATGTCACGTTTTGTGAAGCATTCGATTCCAGCGCTTCATGTTCTGTCGTATGAAGAGATTCCAGACAGCAAACAAATAAAGATTGTCGCCAGTATTGGCAGAAACGAGACATAGAGAACCGGCGTTCGGATAAAACACACAGACAAGACACTGGAACGATGCAATGAATATCAAACGCTACTTTGCCCCCAGTATCCGCCAGGCCATCAACAAGGTCAGGGCGGAGCAGGGGCCGGATGCAGTGATTCTGTCGAACCAGCGGGTCAATGGCGGCGTGGAAATCGTCGCCGCTGTCGATTTCGATGAAACCATGCTCAAGCCTTCATCTCCAGACGGGGCAGGGTCCGGGCAGCCCCATTCCCGGTCGGTCAAGAGCGATACGGCGCCACTCAAAAGGCGCGAGCCCCCATCCCGGGAGGAAAACTACTGGAGCCAGGAGCCCACCATGATGGAGATGCGCAGTGAGCTGCAGAGCTTGCGCTTCATGCTGGAGAACCAGCTCTCGGGCCTGGCCTGGGGCGATATGGCAAGACGTAATCCCAGGCGCGCAGAACTCATACAGCGCATGATGAAAATGGGGCTGAACGCATCCTTGTGCAAGGAAATATCGGCTGTGTTGCAGGAGCCTTGCGACATGGATCAACTGTGGCGCCAGGCCATGAATGTCCTCGCGCAAAAAATCGTATCGCCGCAATTCGAAATTCTCGATCAGGGTGGTGTCGTCGCCCTGATCGGTCCTACAGGGGTGGGCAAGACCACCACCGCGGCGAAGATCGCGGCGCGCTATGCCCTGCGCTATGGCAGTCGTCATGTGGCGCTGGTGACTGTCGACAATTATCGCGTCGGGGCGCATGAGCAACTGCGGACCTATGGCAGGATCCTGGACGTGCCGGTGAAAGTGGCGGACAGCAGTGAGGAATTGAGTAAGGTCCTCGAGGACCTGATGGATCGCAGCCTGGTCATTATCGATACGGCGGGCATGAGCCAGCACGATGAGAAACTCCTGCAACAGAAAAGAATTCTGGATAGTAAGACGATAACGATAAGAAAGGTATTGCTCCTTTCGGCAACAACCCGTTTGTCAGGTATGGAGGACGTAGTGCAGGCATTCAGCGTATTTGAGCCCGATGGTTGTATTTTGACGAAATTGGACGAGGCCACCAGTCTGGGCGGGGCATTCAGCGCCTCTATCAGGAATCAACTCCCCATTACTTATGTCTGTGATGGCCAGAGGGTTCCGGAAGACATCCATGTGGCGCGCCCTCATAGCCTGGTCGAGCGCTGTGTGGAAATCATGCATCGCGCCGAGGCGGTTCTAGACGAGGATCTTGCGCCAATGAACTATGGAAAGGAAGTTGCCAATGCTTACTTCTGAGATGATCGCCGGTCAGGTAAGCGGGCTGCAATGTATGAGCAAGTCAACACCGGTCAGAGTCATCTCGGTGACCAGCGGCAAAGGTGGTGTGGGAAAGACGAATACCACGGCGAATATGGCGATCTCACTGGCAGCGCAAGGCAGCGATGTGTTGCTGCTGGATGCGGACCTGGGGCTGGCCAATGTGGATGTGTTGTTGGGCATACAGGCCACGGACAATCTCTCCCATGTCATCAGTGGCGAGCGCACCCTGGAGGAGATAATGGTAAGGGGTCCCGAGGGTGTCCGGATTATACCTGCCTCCTCCGGGGTCAAGGATATGGTGCAGCTCAATCAGGCGGAGCATGCCGGTGTGATCCGCGCCTTCAGTGAGCTGAGTTTCAATCCGGACATCCTGATGATCGATACCGCGGCCGGCATCACGGACAGCGTGGTCACTTTCATCAAGGCATCTCACGAAGTCATTGTGGTGGTCTGCGACGAGCCGGCCTCCATTACCGATGCCTATGCAATGATCAAGCTTCTCAGCAGGGAACACGACATTCATCGTTTCCGCGTGCTCGCCAACATGGTGCACAGTGCGCAGGAGGGTCTGGATCTATATAAGAAGCTGGTCAAGGTGACGGATCGTTTCCTCGATGTGGCGCTCAATTATATTGGCGCGGTTCCTTACGACGATTATCTGAAGAAGGCCATCAAGAAGCAGAAGGCGGTGGTGGATGCCTACCCGAGATCCAAGTCGGCCATGGCATTCAATAAAATCGCCCGCAAGTCGGCGCAATGGCCAGTGCCCAGGACCGCGAGCGGAGGTATCGAATTTTTCGTGGAAAGACTATTCAGAAATCCCAACGAGAAAGTGGCAACAGTATATGAATAACGTAGCTATGTATTCTTCACAAAAGCAAGGTGATAACGAATTGGCGCAACTGGTGGACCAGTATGCGCCCCTGGTTAAACGTATAGCCTATCACATTATGAGCAGGCTGCCCCCGAGTGTGCAGGCGGATGATCTGATGCAGGCCGGGATGATTGGCCTGATCGAGGCTGCGCGCAACTATGACGCAGGGCAGGGGGCCAGTTTTGAGACCTATGCCGGAATCAGAATTCGCGGATCCATGCTGGACGAGATCAGAAAAGGGGATTGGGCGCCGCGTTCGGTTCACCGC
The DNA here is from genome assembly GCA_026982565.1 of Gammaproteobacteria bacterium. Taxonomy (GTDB): domain Bacteria; phylum Pseudomonadota; class Gammaproteobacteria; order SZUA-140; family SZUA-140; genus SZUA-140. Next base: position 14,586 of record JALSGV010000174.1, on the reverse strand, counting down.
AAGGCGCGTCAGGTGGCCGAGGCGGTGCGCACCATTGAGAACGAAACCGGCAGGGATGCGCGCGACCACGAAGTGGCCGAGTTGCTCGACATGTCCTTGCAGGAATATCACAAGACACTTCAGGATGCCAGCGGCTGCCGCCTGCTCAGTTTCGAGGATATGGGCCATGGCGAGGAGTCCATCGAGTCGCGCATGGACAAGGGAATCTCAGGGCCATTCGAGAGGGTGCAGAAAGATGATTACAAGCGCAACCTTTCCGAGGCCATCGATGGTTTGCCGGAAAGGGAGCGGCTGGTGTTGACACTCTATTATGTCGAGGACCTGAATCTACGTGAAATCGGGGCAGTGATTGGCGTCAGTGAATCCCGGGTAAGCCAAATTCACAGCCAGGCACTGATCAGACTACAGTCACGGCTTGGTCATTTGTTTGCAAATGATTGACCCGTTATATGGAGGCAGCTTTGGACAAGAACATGAAAATATTGATCGTCGATGACTTTTCCACCATGCGGAGAATCATCAAGAATCTGTTGCGGGACCTGGGGTTCAACAACACCAGCGAGGCGGATGACGGTAACACGGCCCTGCCCATGCTGAAGTCGGGTGGTTTCGATTTTCTGATATCGGACTGGAACATGCCTGGCATGCAGGGGATCGATCTTCTCAAGGCGGTGCGTGCCGACGCCGATCTCTCATCGCTGCCGGTGTTGCTGGTAACCGCTGAGTCCAAGAAGGAGCAGATCATCGAGGCGGCGCAGGCCGGCGTCAATGGCTATATTGTCAAGCCTTTCAATGCCGCCACCCTGAAGGAAAAGATCGAGAAGATCTTTGAAAGGATAGAGGCGGGCAAGAACCAATAAAAGACAGGGTGGCCTTTCATGAATAACGGAATCGTACACAATGAGCAATATCTGCAACAGGCGCGTGATCTTGTCAGCAGCCTGGAGTCCGGTGATTTTGAGGAAGCCGAGAAGGCGCTTGGCAGTCTGACGCGGATTCATGAAAGCGAGGTTTACCAGGAACTGGGAAAACTCACCCGCGAACTTCACAGTACCCTGTGCGGGCTCGATGTGGATGACCGTATTGAGGACCTGGCCCATCATGAGATTCCGGATGCAAAGCAACGCCTCAATTATGTGATCGAGATGACGGACCGGGCCGCGCACAAGACCCTGGGCGCTGTCGAAAATGCCATACCAATCTGTGAAGAGATCGTCACCAGCACGAGCCATATCCGGGGCAAATGGAGAAAATTCATTTCGAGGGATATGAACGCGGACCAATTCAGGGAAATGGCGCGCGAGATTGGCAGTTACCTGGACTCATCATCTGAGCGGACGTCACTGCTGCGCGAATCACTGAACGATATTCTGCTGGCGCAGGACTATCAGGACTTAACCGGACAAACCATACGCCGCGTTATCAACCTGGTTCAGGAGCTCGAGGACAGCCTGATCTCCATCATCAAGCTTTCATCGCCCGAGCGCGTACGCGACGAAGACAAAAAGGAACGGAACAAGGAAGGCCTGCAGGGTCCGCAGATTCCTGGTCGAGAAGACAAAGATGCCATGAAGAGCCAGGATGAGGTGGACGATTTGTTGTCCAGCCTGGGATTTTGAGAGAAATACCATGTCATTTACAGATGATGAAGAAATACTTCAGGATTTTCTGGTCGAAGCCGGAGAAATCATTGAGCAATTGGGCGAGCAGCTCGTCGATCTGGAATCACGGCCCCAGGACGCCGAATTGCTGAATGCCGTATTTCGTGGTTATCACACCATAAAGGGCGGCGCGGGATTTCTGGGCATCGACGCCCTGGTCGCTGTTTGCCACCGCGCGGAGGACGTTTTCAATATCCTGAGACAGGGTGACCGCCTGGTCGACGCCGAACTGATGGATGTGGTCCTGAATGCTCATGATGTGGTGACAAGCATGATCGACAGTGTCGCGCAAGGTGACGAACCGGAACCCGCCGACCAGGAATTGCTGGACCGCCTTACCGCCCTGGCCGTGCCAGCCAGTGGTCCGGGTGATTCATCGGGAAGCGCGGAGAGTACGGTGGAGAGCGCTCCCTCGCTTGAAGATGGTGAGGGCGTTTCCCCGGGGGATAGCGAAGCCAGCAGCAGTGAAGATACTATCGATGAGGATGAATTCGAGGCGCTGCTGGACCAGCTCCATGGAGGCGGCGCGCCTGGCGGCGCCTCCGGAGCAGAACCGGTGGCTGAACCATCCAGTGATGAAGTGGCGGGCAGTTCTCAATCGCCGTCATCCGATGAAATCACCGACGAAGAATTCGAGGCCCTGCTGGATCAACTCCATGGCAAGGCGGCGCCCGGCGCCACCGCCAGCTCCGAAACGCCCCCCCCGGATGAAGGGGCGCCGCCGGCTCCCGGTGACGATGGCGCCAGGCCCCTGAAAACTTCAGGGGGTGCCTCGGATGGAATGAAGAAGGACGCCAGGCAACAGAAGAAGCCCGCAGCGACCCAGGGCGAGACAACGGTGCGCGTCGATACCAGCCGCCTGGACGACATCATGAACCTGGTAGGTGAGCTGGTGTTGGTGCGCAACCGGCTGACTACGCTCGAATCGGTCCATATCGATGAGAGTATCTCCATGGCCGTGGATAATCTGGATCTGGTGACATCCGATCTGCAACTCGCGGTCATGAAGACCCGCATGCAACCCATCAAGAAAGTGTTTGGTCGTTTCCCAAGAGTGGTGCGGGACTTGGCCCGGAACATGAACAAGGAAATCACGCTGAAGCTGATAGGCGAAGAGACGGACCTGGACAAAAATCTGGTCGAGGCGCTCGCCGATCCTCTCGTGCATCTGGTCAGAAATGCGGTGGATCACGGTATCGAGACCCCGGATGTGCGTGAGATGACGGGCAAGCCCCGCAATGGAACCGTGGTGCTGTCGGCCCAGCAGGAAGGTGATCATATTCTGCTGACCATCGCTGACGACGGGGCCGGTATGGATGCCGACAAGATAAGGCGCAGCGCCGTGGAAAAGGGCATGATGGATACGGAGGCCGCCAACCGCCTGTCCGACCAGGAGTGTTACCAATTGATATTCATGGCGGGTTTCTCAACCAAGACCGAGATATCCGATGTGTCCGGCCGCGGGGTGGGTATGGATGTGGTCAAAACGAAGATCAACCAGCTCAATGGTTCTCTGGACGTGGAATCCGAGTTGGGGAAAGGCAGCAAGATCATCATCAAGGTCCCCTTGACATTGGCTATCATGCCAACCCTTATGATTAAAGTAAGCAATCAGGTCTTTGCGCTTCCCCTGGGAAGCATCTCAGAGATTTTTCATTTTGATCAGGCTGACACCAAATATATTGACGGCAAGGAAGTGATCCTGATTCGTGATGTGGCGCTCCCTCTATATCACCTGAGGAAATGGCTGGTGAGGCCGGGATTCGCACAGGACGAGGCGCCTGAAGAAGGGCATGTCGTCGTGGTCAATGTCGGCGGAAGGCAGGTCGGCTTTGTCGTGGACAAGCTGCTGGGCCAGGAAGAAGTCGTCATCAAGCCACTGGGCGCATTGCTGAATGGCACCCGCGGGATGGCAGGCGCAACCATTACAGGAGATGGCAGGATCTCACTGATCCTCGATGTGCCCGGCTTATTGACAAGCTACGCGTGCGGTATGTAGGGGATAAATATGGCGGTTTCCGTGCTGGTGGTCGATGATTCATCTTTCATCAGGAAAAGAATTTGTGAAATCCTCGAGGCGGACGGTCATATCGAGGTAATCGGCGCGGCCTCCAATGGACGCGAGGCAGTCGCCATGGCGCAGGATCTTCGGCCGGACGTGATCACCATGGATGTGGAGATGCCCGTCATGGATGGCATTACCGCTGTGCGGCATATCATGTCCCAGCGGCCATGCCCTATCCTGATGTTTTCATCCCTGACGACCAAGGGCGCCCAGGCGACGCTGGACGCGCTGGAGGCGGGCGCCGTCGATTTCCTGCCCAAAAACATGGATGATATTTCTACCGACAGAGAATTCGCCAAACGCCAGTTGCGCGCGCGCGTCAGGCTCATAGGCGCCAGGGGGTTGGATGAGAAGAGGCCTCTTGCCGCTGAACCCGTGAGTCGTCCTGAACGGAGTCCCGGCGCATCTCATGCCGGAGAGGCGCTGCGCGCCGGAGTGGATTTGAACCGATACGAGTTGCTGCTGATCGGTACTTCTACAGGGGGGCCTGCCGCTCTGCCCAGAGTATTGAGTCAGCTGCCATCCGACTTTCCTCTGCCTATCGTTCTTCTGCAGCATATGCCAGGCAGTTTTACCCCACCCTTTGCCCAGCGCCTGGACAATCTCTGCCAGATTGCCGTCAAGCACGCTGCGGATCGCGATAGGTTGACATCTGGGGTGGCGGTGCTCGCCCCGGGCGGCGCGCAATTGGAGATCGAGAGAAAAGCTGGCGCCTATATTGTCCGCGTCAGGGAGGCGACAAAAGAGCAGACTTATAAACCCTGTGTGGACATGACCTTCGCGTCCGCGGCCCGGGCCGTCAATGGCAAGGTGCTGGCTATTGTATTGACAGGGATGGGGGCCGATGGCCGCGAGGGGGCAAAAGAACTGAAAGAAAAAGGCGCAACGATCTGGGCGCAGGATGAGGCGACTTGTGTCGTGGCGGGCATGCCTGTCGCCGTGGCCGAGGCGGGTCTGGCCGACAGGGTGTTGCCGCTGGACGAGATCGGCGCGCTGTTGCGTGAGGGGGCCAGAAATTGGATATCCTGAGTATTGTAGGCGTCATTCTGGCGCTGGCCGCAATCCTTGGGGGAAATATCCTCGAAGGTGGCCATACCGACTCCCTGATGCAGATTACCGCCTTTGTTATCGTCATGGGCGGTACTGTCGGCGCCGTCATGCTGCAGTGCCCCATGGCCACTTTCATGAAAGCGATGAAAATGGCGTCATGGGTGTTCTTGCCGCCCAAGCTCGCGGCTGCCGAGGCCATCGAGAAAATCGTCAACTGGAGCAATATTGCCAGGAAGGAAGGGCTTCTGGGGCTGGAGTCGCTGGCGGAGAACGAGCCCGAGCTGTTTGCGAGAAAAGGCCTGCAGTTGCTTGTGGACGGCAGTGAGCCGGAAGCCATTCGCAATATCATGGAAGTGGAACTGAGCGCCAAGGAATACCTGGATACCCAGGCCGCCAAGGTCTATGAGGGCCTGGGCGGTTACTGCCCCACTATTGGAATTATCGGCGCCGTCATGGGGCTGATCCACGTGATGAACAATCTCGCCGATCCCAGCAAACTGGGGCCGGGTATCGCCGTGGCTTTCGTGGCCACCATTTACGGCGTGGGGTTCGCCAACCTGTTTTTCCTGCCCATGGCCAACAAGCTCAAGGGCCTGATACATTCCCAGACCCAGTTCCGCGAGATGATCATAGAAGGTGTTGTTTCCATTGCCGAGGGGGAAAACCCGAGAAACATCGAAACAAAACTGCAGGGTTATTTGACCAAATAAGGTTGGTGCCCCATGGCGCGCAAGAAACCACATGAGGAACATGAAAATCATGAGCGTTGGCTGGTGTCCTACGCCGACTTCATAACGCTTCTGTTCGCATTCTTCGTTGTGATGTATTCCATATCCTCGGTCAACGAGGGCAAGTATCGTGTTTTGTCAGATGCCCTGGTGGCGGCGTTCCGCTCGTCTCCCAAGTCGATTCTGCCTATCCAGGTGGGATCAATATCCAAGTCTCCCGTCGTCTCGACGGCGCAGGAGGATCTGCGCAGCCCGGGCCTGGTGAAACTGCCCAAAATGTTCATCTCCCAGAACGAGAATGAGGAGGGGCAGGCCAGGGACCCGCTCATGAAGGAGGAATTCGAAGAAGGGAGTGACCGGGTGGTTCTGGAGAAGATTGCAGACGATGTCAAGGAGGCCCTCTCCGAACTGGTGGCCAAGGGGCTGATCACCGTCAATCAGGAAGCCCTGTGGGTGGAGGTGGAGATCAGGAACAGCCTCCTTTTTCCAAGTGGCAGCGCCATTCTTCAGGAAACCGCGGTGCCGGTGCTGGAGGAAGTGGCGCAGATTCTGTCCGGTCACGACAACTCGATCCGCGTGGAGGGATTTACGGACAACGTGCCCATCCACACCGTTGTCTATCCATCCAACTGGGAGCTGTCCGCGGCGCGCGCATCCAGCGTGGTGCGCCTGTTCATGAAGCATGGTATTGCTCCTGCGCGGATGGTGGCCCAGGGGTATGGTGAGTACCGCCCGGTAGCCGACAACAGTACACCCGCGGGAAGGGCGCAGAACCGCCGTGTCGTTATCGTGGTCCTGGCCGACCGCCTGGTGGAGCAACTGCTCTATGAGCATGGCCATGTGGAGAAGATTTCCAGGGAAATACGCGCCACAATCACGGGCGATCCGGGAGTCCTGCCGGGAGGTGAGCAGGCTGTGAACGTGGCGCAGCAGGAAATGGCGCCTCTACCCCCCCTTGTTGATGGGCCTGCCTCCGCGCATGCGGACCTCGAGCTTGAGGAGAATCGCAGGCTGTCTCCTGATGCCAGCGGCCGCAGCCAACTGCGTGGTGAAGTGCCGGAGGCCCCCGCAGGGGGACCCATAGCCCAGGAGCTTGGTATTGTAAGTCCTCTGGATTTGGCGCCCTTCAGGCTGACGGTTCCGATTCGCATGCGGCCGACTACTGAACAGCCCCCGCCGCCGGAGAGTGCGCCGGCAAGCACGGGGCCGGTTCAAGCCGTGGAACAGGGGGATACGGTTTCCGATATCACGCGCTTCGAGTGAGCCTGTCGCGGGAGGCCTTGTCATCGATTTTTCCAATATGATGGTACGAATTATGCAAAACATAATCATGGAAGTGTATCGGCATACAATAATTTGACGCTCGAATGAGTAAATATCACGAAACAGTGAGCCAAGAGGTGAATTTATGAGTCAGAGTCACTTGAAAGTGGAAGATGATGTCATCCAGTGGGTGACTTACCATCTCGGCGATGAGCATTATGGTATTGCCGTCATGCAAGTGCAGGAGGTTTTGCGCGTGACGGAAATCACCCCGGTGCCTGGCGCGCCTGATTATGTCCTCGGCATCATTAATCTGCGCGGCAATGTCGTCACGGTCCTCGATACCCGCAAGCGCTTTGGCATGCCGCCAAAGGAGGTGGATGATGCTTCACGCATCATTATTATCGAGGCCTGTGATCAGGTCATCGGCCTGCTGGTGGACAGTGTGGCCGAGGTCGTCTATCTGAAGTCTTCTGAGATCGAGAGCGCGCCCAATGTGGGTAATGACGACAGCGCGCGCTATATCCAGGGAGTCCACAGCAGCGAGGGCAATCTGCTCATCATGATCGATGTCAACAAATTGCTGACTGAAGATGAGTGGCAGGATATGTCATGAACATTAAGCACATGCCGCCACCCATCTCGCGGGTGAACGAACATGGTGGATATCGGTAACATCAGGCAGCCAGTCATGCCGGTGACGCCCAGGCGCCCCACCGACAAGGTGAAACGGGAGGGCGGTCAGAACGAGCCCGACAATGAGCGTAAAAAACACCAGCCAGACGGCCGTGACCAGGATGATGATGGAATCAGGCATATCGATGAATATGTTTAGACAAGCCCTGCCAATGCGGGAGCTGCGCCCATGATGGACAGCAGCCAGGTTCTCATGGTTTTCGTGATGGCGGTGAACATCGCCCTGCTTGCCTATAACATATGGGTCGCCAGACTGCTCTCTGGCGACCGTGAGCGGCACAGGGAAGAAATCCGTTCATTGAACAGTGACATCAGCGCCTTGTGTTCCGGGGCCACCGGGCTCGGAAATCATCTCAACGATATTGAGCACCAGCTGCGCAGGCTTTACGAAAGACAGGATCAGATAGAGTTGCGCGACCCGGCGGAACGTGAATATCACAATGCCGTCAGATTGGCGCAGTCTGGCGCGGGGGTGGACAGACTGGTGGCCGCATGCGGCCTGACGCGTGGCGAGGCAGAGTTGCTGGTAAGATTACATGGCGCGGACCATCGCGAAGCGCAGCCCATGCCACGCATCAGGAGGGCGTCAACCGGTTGAGTAGCAGTTCGGCGCCAGGCCGACCGATATGATAGCCTTGGGCCATGTCGATCCCGTACTTCTTCAGTAGATCCAGGATTTCCTCGTTTTCCACGAATTCGGCTACGATCTTCTTGTTCAGGGTCTTGGCGACGTCGATCATGGACTTGACCAGGCGTTGGTCGACCTTGTCATGAATGAGATTGCGGATGAAGCATCCATCGATCTTGAGATAATCCACGGGGAATTGTTTGATGTAGTTGAAGGAACTGAACCCCGTCCCGAAGTCGTCCAGTGCGAAGCAGCAACCCAGCTTCCGTAGTTGCTTGATCATGCGGCGTGTATGGGCGTAATTTGAGACGGCCGCCGTTTCAGTGATCTCAAAGGTGATTCGGCTGGCGTCTACGCCTGTTGCGGCCAGTTTGTTGCAGACCAGCGGCAGCAAGGCAGGATCCTGAAAGGCGAACATGGAGAGGTTGATGTTGATTTTCTGCCGGGCATAGGCCTCTGGCAGTTGGCTCAGAACATCGATGACATGATTGATCACCCAGAAGTCGATGTCGCGGATCAGGCCCATGCGCTCGGCAATAGGGATGAATTTCTCCGGCGTGATGATCTGGCCGTCGTGATCGCGCATGCGGATGAGGGCTTCATGTCCGCAAATCCCGCCGCTATTGACATCGACCACCGGCTGGTAATACATGCACAAGCGGTCGTTCTCGATGGCGTCCCTGATCTTCGGAACCCAGTTGGCCGCATTCCTGATGATATGGGTTTCCAGATCGTCGTGGCTGAACATATGCACCATATTGCGGCCATGGGTCTTGGCTTCGAAGCAGGCCTGTGCGGAGCGCGCCAGGATTTCACTGGCGGTAAGCTCTTCATCCGGCTGGAGCATGGCGATGCCGATGCTGGCGCCGATGTGATAATCCTTGTCGTTGGAGCTGAAGCGGTATTCATCTATGGCGCGGCGAAGTTTTTCGGCCATGCGGAGTGATTCATCATCGGTGGTGTTTTCAATCAGAATGGCATATTCATCGGAACTGATGCGCGCCAGGATGTCATCCTTGCGTATCTCGCGGCGCAGTTCGTTGGCGATACTCATCAGGAAACGGTCGCCGGTGGTGTGTCCCTCGGCATCATTGATGATCTTGAACTGGTCCAGATCAATGTAGAGCAGGGCGCTGGTGTACTGTTTGCGGCGGGCATGGAACACGGCGGTTTCCAGGGCCTGTTCCAGGCGGCGGCGGTTGCAGAGGCCGGTCAACTCGTCATGAGAGACGAGATATTGCAGGCGCGCCTCGATGACCTTGCGCTCGGCCAATTCGTTTTCGAGTTCCGTCTTGTGATCCTTCCGCAGATCGCGCTCGGACTTCAACAGCAGGGAGGAAATGACCCGGGGGATCAGCTCCAGGCGCTGTACGGGTTTGAACACGATGTCAATGGCGCCCGCGAGGAAGGCGGAATAGATAAAGTCTTCGTGCCATATGTTTTTGGAAGCGATGATGATGACAGGTGTGTCCTGAAAGTATTTCAGGTTGTGTATCCTGCTGCACAGTTCCAGGCCATTGGCGCCGACGTGCGTGATGTCCAGGAGGACAAGGTCGAAGTTACAGGATTCCTTCTGCAGCGCCTTGATGAGTGAGGCGCCACCGCAGTCGGTTCGCATTGTCGTGGCAAGAATTTTCTCGAAACCGGATTTCGCCAGCATGCCCGCCACTGAGGCGTGTTCATCGCCGGGGGATTCGATGACATAGATACCTTTCTGGCGGATGGTCTCCAGATTCAGCCTGTCTACTTGGCCGTCTGTTTCTTTGTGCGATTCAGGATCCGTTGAAAACGCGCGCTGCAGCCTGCTGTCGGGTGAGGTCGTCATGCTGTCTTGAATTGGCGTTTATGCTGCTTTATATAACTTATTGATATTATAGTCAATAAAAATCCTTGGAATGGTGTTGCCAGGCCCGTGGTCCGCACCCATAGCTATCGGCACTGTGGCAATTATTATTAACGTCAAATATTCTCATCCGGTTTCCGTCGCTTTGGCAGGATTATTGCTGTGAGTAGTGCATCAATGTCTCAACTGTAATTTCATGTGATGCAGGAAAAAGAGCCTGTCAACCGGCATACCTGGTATATACGCCGTGATCAAAGCATCGAAGGTCCTTTCACTTCGGGGCTGATTCAGCAATATGTTTTGTTGGAGCGCATCGATGATGAAACCGAGCTGAGTCACGACCTGGAACAATGGTGGTCATTGCGCGAGCTGCCAGAACTCATACCGGATGTGCTGAAAGCTGACCTCAGTGATCCCCAGGCCTACGAGCGCCTCCTGGCCGCGCGGCGCTGGGCGGACGAGCGCAGCCGAACGGCCTATGCATCACAACAGTCAGGCGATGCTTCCGCAGAGTGGGGCGGGCAGGAGCGGCGGCATCATGACTCCTGGCCGGTGACAGAGCACAGGACCCATACGACAACTACGGCGCGGAATGATAACGGCGACGCCAGCACCCGCTTCTGGGGCGCCTTGCTGGCCGTTGTCATTCTCATCGTCGTCATGGGGGTGATATTTTTCAATATCCCACCCCGGATAGCGGAGGAAGACACTTGTAGCCTGCCGCCACAACCCGGGGTCAACTGGAGCAGTTGCCACATGGAAGGGGTCAATTTGCAGGGGCAGGACCTTGCCGGTGCAGATATGCGCAATATGAACCTGATTGGGGCCAATCTATCACACACGCGCCTGAGTGGCGCCAATCTGTCCTACGCCAGGTTGGGCATGGCTGACCTGCGAAATGCCGATCTGGGTTCTGCCATTCTTGTCGGCGCTGGGTTGCGCGGGGCCAGGCTGAATGGCGCCAATCTATCCGGCGCCAACTTGTCCTATGTGGAACTGAGAGGCGCCGATCTCACGGGCGCCGATCTCACGGGCGCCAATCTGGAGAATGCCATCTGGATCGATGGCGCATATTGTGGGCCGGGTTCGTTCGGTCAATGCAGAGTGATTCCAAAGCCGACCCGGAAGAGGTTGTGACGGACGGATAGGGCGGCTGCTTTCAACCTGAACCCGCGGATTCAGGTTCAATGTTCTTCGAAGGATTCAGTCGTATAGCGATAGATGCGCAGCGTTTCGGACCAGTAATCACCGCCCAGCCCAGCCTTGAGTTTGAGTTGACGCAGGAACTCCCTGGGATTGGGCAGGGAGTGCCAGACACTGGGCAGGAAGGTGCCACGCCTGGCGCCTTCCTCGATGATCAGTCCATCCCTATAGGGGCGTAACTGGCGCACGAGATCCGCTTCGGAGGTGAAGCGCATCGCAGCTGGCTTGCCGAGCACGGAAACCTGGATCCTGGCCGTTTCCAGCTCCGCGCGTGTGAGGGGTGGAAAACGGGGGTCCTGGAATGCCGCGGCGTAGGCGTTGGCAGCCACGTCCACGACGAGGGGGCGGCAGGCCTCCAATGAGCCGATGCAGCCCCGCAGCATGCCGTCAATGTTCAGCGTGACGAAGCTGGCGCCTGGCCGCCGTAATGACGGAGGGTAGTCCTCCGGCTTGACGGGCACAGGGGCCTGGTGTTCCAGTCCATGCGCCACCGAGGCCCGGGCCACTTTCAGCAGGGTGTCCCGCAAGCCCGGCTCCAGGGCAGGTGTTTCTTCTTCCTTCGTTCCGTCTTCACGCAAAGACATAGGCTCCGTACCCGACCACCTGGTCTCGTGGTCCAGCGGTGTCTCCCGAGTTGCGTAAATCGATGGTCTTTCCCTTCAGGGCATGGTGGCGCGCGGCGAGCAGCAGGCCGTTGACCGGGTTGCGTCCACAGGCGCTATCATAGTGAACCCTTTCGGGTTGCAGGGATTCGATGGCCCTGGATGTGGCGTTGTCCAATCGTCTGGCCGTTTCATAGTCGTGGTAGTGGCTGAGATCCGAACTGACGACGATGAGGGTTTCCTGGCCGCCCCAGGCGGCCTCGAGGACTTCACACACGGAATCGGGATCTGCTTCACCGACCACCAAGGGTACCAACATGAAATCATCCAGGATGGATTGCAGGAATGGGAGCTGGACTTCCAGGCTGTGTTCCAGGGAGTGGGCCTCATCCAGGTAGCGGACCTGCGGCAGTTGGGCCAGTTCGCGGACGCAGGCCGTATCCACCGGGATCTCGCCCAAGGGCGTCTGGAAGCGCTCGGCGTGACAGGCCGCCAATCCCTGAAAGCCGACGCGGTGTGATGGCCCCAGGAGGACCACGCGCCGGATCGTGCCATGGGCCGGCGCCAGGCAGGCATAGGCGCTGGCGGCGACCGGGCCGGAATAGACATAGCCTGCATGGGGCGCGATGATGGCTTTGGGGACTGGTCCCCGGGGGGCGGCGCCGGCGAGGTATCGCCGGATTGCAAGGCGTAGCTCCTCGGGTTCTGCGGGGTAGAACATGCCTGCCACTGCAGGGGGTCTGACCAGAGTCATTGACGTGCTCCCGGGATGTTGGCGAAGACTCTCACATGGCCTCCAGTGCCTCGCGCTCATTATCGGATAATATCCCATCGTGAGGCAATAGTGATATATTGCTTGTGGAAAATGCGGCGTTTGAAGGGAGGTGACCCATGAGCACGGATTCACGGATCCAGGATGTGGTGGCAACGAAGTACTGGCACAAGTTGGGGGATGGGCGTGTCCAATGCGATCTCTGCCCACGTTTCTGCAAGTTGCACGAAAGCCAGCGTGGCCTGTGTTTCGTCAGGGCGTGCCGGAACGGGGAAATCGTTCTGACCACCTATGGCCGCTCCAGCGGCTATTGTATCGATCCTATCGAAAAAAAACCCCTTAATCATTTTCTGCCGGGAACGCCGGTGCTCTCCTTCGGTACGGCGGGATGCAACCTGGCCTGCAAGTTCTGCCAGAACTGGGATATCAGCAAGTCACGGGAATTCGATACCCTGGCCGATGAGGCCATGCCCGAGACCATCGCCCTTGCCGCGCGGGAGCTGCATTGCCGCAGTGTCGCTTTTACCTACAACGACCCGGTTATCTTCCACGAGTACGCCATCGATGTGGCCAAGGCTTGCAAGGAACAGGGCATCAAGACCGTGGCCGTCACGGCGGGTTATGTCTGTCCCGAGCCCCGGGCGGAATTCTATCGCCACATGGATGCCGCCAACGTGGATTTGAAGGCCTTCACTGAGCGTTTTTACAGGAAAATCACCGGCAGCCGCCTCCAGCCCGTACTGGATACCCTGGTCTATGTCAAGCATCAAACGGATGTGTGGCTCGAGTTGACGACCCTGCTCATTCCTGGTGAAAATGATTCCGATCAGGAATTGGATGAGATGACTTGCTGGGTCGTCGAGCATCTGGGGCCTGACGTGCCCATGCACTTTACGGCCTTTCATCCTGATTGGAAAATGATGGATGTGCCGCCAACACCCTTTGAGACCCTGATCAGGGCGCGCGACATCGCCAAGGGGAATGGCGTACGCTATGCGTATACAGGCAATGTCCACGATCTGGAAGGGGAGAGTACCTACTGCCATCACTGCGGACGGCGAGTGATTGGCCGGGACTGGTACGTCCTGAGTGAATGGCGCCTGGATGGTGAGGGGCGCTGCAGGGATTGTGGTACCCCGTGTGCAGGCGTCTTTGAGGCAAGGCCGGGAGACTGGGGGGCCAAGCGTATGCCGGTGAGGCTCAAGGACTATGCCCGGCGCTCTGCCCATGAGCATTGAAACATTCGGAAAAGAGGCAGTCGAGACATGATGATGGAACAGTGGATGTGGTGGGTGTTGACGCTCTTTTTGATCGTCTTTACCTTCTATTGGGCGGATATCCGCCTGTTGTGGGCCAGTTTGGCCACGGCAGTCGTTGGAGGCTTGACATGGCATTCGCCAGACCTGCCTATCATCTATCAGCTGATGGTCCTTGTGCTCGTCACGGTGGGGGGCGTCCTCATTACAGAGACCTTCCTGAAGCGCCGTGGTGAAGACGGGGAGGATGTCGAGGAGGGCCTGCCAACGGAAGACGACTATATCGGCAAGGTTTTCACCCTGGAGCATCCCATCGTCAATGGCAGTGGCGTCATTGATTTCAAGGGGCTCAAGCTGCGTATCCGTGGCGCAGATGCCGAGGCCGGTGCGCAGGTCAAGATTATTGCCGTCGACGGCATAGACCGTACGCTGTGCCTGGTCGAAAGAGTGCGCAGCAGCAAGGAATGATTGTGCCATCACGGCGGCAGTTTGCCGAAAAATCTGATGGCTGTGTCGTCCATGCAAGCAGGCCAGGGTAATGCGCCGCTCTCCTGCTCGATATTTCTCAGGCATGGCGCTATTCTATATTCTATTAACCCGGCAACAATATATATCGTATTCAGCCATTGCGTGCCGGTTCGCTGCAAGGCGGCGAAATGCCGCTGTAGTCATTCTACAGCAAGTTTCGCCAATGCAGTCAGCGGGCTGGCACGCAATGGCCCGTCCTTTGATTTCAATCTGTCAGGGACTTCAGGCCTGCGCCGGCACGGCGTTGCGGCGCTTGCCAATGGAATGACCATTGCCTGCGCACCGCGCCTT
>JALSGV010000173.1 GCA_026982565.1 Gammaproteobacteria bacterium | reverse complement strand
AAGTACTGACTACTCTTTGAGAGCGAATGAGGAGGACAAGACATGTCAAAAACCATCAAGCGTTACAGCGAAGCCTTCAAACGGCAAGTAGTACAAGAGTATGAAGCCGGTGCCACCATTGAAGCGTTACGGCGTAAGTATGGCATTGGTGGTGGGAGCACCATTCAGCAGTGGATTCGCCGCTATGGGCGGGAAGGCCTTCGCCATCAGGTAATGCGCATTCAGACGGCAGAAGAGGCGGACCAGGTGCAGCTGCTACAGCGGGAAATCCAACGCCTCCAGGAGGCATTGGTGCAAATGACCCTAGAAAAAATAGCGGCTGAACAGACCCTGGCCCTCTACCAGGAGGCCTTTGGCACGGACTTGGTGAAAAAAAACGCTCCTGCCTCATCGACGCCATCTACCATGCCGCCCATCACCAAGGGATGAAGGTGACCATGGTCCACGTGACAGCCCTCTTTGGCATCCAACCCCAGGCCCACTATCAGGCTCGCCAACGCCTCCAGACCCGTCAGGAGGCCGATGCACGTATCCTGGAACAGGTGCGCCTGGTGCGGCGAGAGCATCCCCGCCTGGGCGGGCGCAAACTGCTGCGCCTCGTGCGCCCTATGCTGGCCCAGGAAGGCCTTACCATCGGCCGTGACCGCTTCTTTGCCCTCCTGCGGGAGCATGGTCTGCTGGTCCCCCAGGACAAGCGGTCCACCCGCACCACGTGGCCGGGCCAGGGGCGGGTGCCCAACCGTCTGCTCGGGCTCACCGTCACCGCCGTGCATCAGGTCTGGGTGGCGGACATCTCCTACCTGCGCCTGAGGGGAGGACGTTTTGTGTATGTGTATCTCCTCATGGACCTGTACAGCCGGTATGTGCTGGTGGCGTATGTGGCCCCCTCGCTGGCCGCCGAGGCTGCGGTGGTCGCCCTGGAGCACGCCATCCACTGCGCCGGTGGCGACCTGAAAGGGCTGATCCATCACAGTGACCATGGGAGCCAGTATCTCAGTCATCTCTATCAAAAGACCTTACACGAGGCCGGCATCCTGGCCAGCATGGGGGCCGTGGGCCATGCCTATGACAACGCCTATGCGGAGCGCCTCATCGGCATTCTCAAACACGAGTACCTGCTGGAAGGGCCCTTCGATTCGCTGGAGCACGCCCAACAGGCCTGGCTCGAAGGGGTCCGACTTTACAACACCCAGCGTCCTCACCTCAGTCTGGCCTATGCCACCCCTGAGGCCGTTTACCAGGGCCACGCACCCGCTCCGGCCGTGGCCTTCCCGCCCGAAACGGAGGACACTTGTTAATGTGCCGATTAACGACTATGCGCAGGACCAGAGTCAACGCATTTCAGGACGGGACACGCCACGCA
>JALSGV010000172.1 GCA_026982565.1 Gammaproteobacteria bacterium | reverse complement strand
GGTGAGGCGCTCACCCAATGGGCCCGTTCTTGCCTGCTGCCCTGGGCGCCCCGCCGCCTGGTGTTCGCCATCCCCTCACCAACGACCGGTCTGCCGGGGATACTGGCCGATTATGAGGAAACCCGGGATGAAGTCACGGCCTATCTGTGCAGTGGAACAAGCTGCACCGGACCCATCTCAAATCCGGGATTGCTGAAACAGAGACTCCTGCCTGAATAAATCGTCTGATAACTCAAGTGGTTGGCGGAAACGGCCGATAGGCCCAATGCCCGACTGTTTTACAAGGTATTTTTCCGGGCCTCATACTGACATAATATATATGGTTATTAAACTCCTGAATCCGTGGTTTCAGGAACCTGTTTTACGATTATCCAGGGAATGTAACATGAAGACCCAACAGCAGCATACACATCATATCGTAGTGCGCGTTCGTGAATTCAAGACCCCACCCGTCCACGACGGCCTTATTCTCGGCAGGGAGGCCGCCGTGGGCTGCATGGCCATCCGCAAGACCCTGGAGCTGCTCTCCACCTGCCAGTTCGCCCATATCGAACCCGATGATGACGTGGTGGGCGATATCATCGTCCGCGAATCCCTTTTGAAGCGCTTGCCCCGGAAGGAACTGATACAATTTGTTTTGGATAACGTCAAACCCCTCATGAATTCCGATGAAATCCTGGAGATCGACTTGGAAGTCATGGTGGAAATCTCCGATAAATGGCAGTAACAAAACGCTCGGTGCGCCACGCACTGACGGACCGGCTGGTCCGCGTCCTGTCTGAACAGCACCCCCAGGATGTCCCCTGCGCACCAGGCACGGTGCGCGCCGTCTTCAGCGACAGGGAAGGCCGTAAATTTCTCGGCCTGGTAACGGATCAACTGATCAACCGTTATCCCCTGAGGATTTTCGCCGATCTCGTCCCCCGGCCTGCTCCACCCCCTCTACCTGCAGACATGCCGCTGGAATCTCTGCGCGAGCTGCTGGATGGCGAAGCCCAGGTCATCGCCGTGGCCGATGACAGTGGCGCCTTCCTCGGCGCCGTAACCCAGGCCAGCCTGTTCGAGGCCATGCTGGCCTGGCGCCAGGAGGCGCAGGAAAAAACCGATGCGCTTCTGGAACAAAACCGCCGCCTCACCCAGCATTTATTCGACGAGCAGGAACAGGTCAACCGCTACGTGGCCCACGAGCTGCACGACGAAATGGGACAGTATTGCACCGCGGTCCAGGCCAACATCCAGAGCATCATCGAGATCAGCAGAACGACGGACGCCAGGATACACGAGCGCTGCGTCGCCACACTGAAATTGTGCGATCAAGTCCACGATATCATGCAGTCCGTGCTGCGCCGCCTGCGGCCCGCCCTGCTCGATGAAATGGGTCTGGAATACGCCCTGCGGGAACTGGTGCGCACATGGAAAGACGCCCACGCGCCCATCGACTGCCGGCTCGAAATGACGGGGCGCCTGGACAGGCTGCCGGAATCTCATAATGTCGCCCTTTACCGCATCACCCAGGAATGCCTGACCAATATTGCGCGCCATGCCCAGGCGACAACCGTCATGATCCGCCTGCGGGGCCCCCGGGGCGGTGAACAGGCGCCCATGATTCACCTGGAAATCCGGGACAACGGCAAGGGCTTCCCCGAACCGCCTTCCAGGCAGGGCCTGGGCCTGACGGGCATCAGGGAACGGGTTTTCGGGCTGGGCGGCAGGCTGACCATCCATGGCAGGCCCGGTGAGGGAGTGTGTATAATGGTCGAGGCGCCAGCAAACGCCAAAGACAAATATAAATAGTTTCGAGTTGGAGTATTCACCATGATGTCGGATGTCGGAATTTCCGTATTGATCGTGGACGACCACCCGGTGGTGCGCGAAGGCTTCCGCCTGCTGCTGGAAGGGGCGGGGGGCATGCGGGTCATCGCGGAGGCCGGTACCGCGCAACAGGGCTATAAAGCCTATATCCACCACCAGCCGGACGTCACGATCATTGATATTTCCCTGCCAGACCAAAGTGGACTGGACGCCATCCGCAGGATCCGCCAGCGCGACGACGACGCCCGCATCCTGGTTTTCAGTATCCATGAAAACCCCGTGCTCATGGAACGCGCCCGGGAAAGTGGCGTAAAGGGTTATCTCTCCAAACGCAGCGCCCCGCAAAACATGGCCGAGGCCGTGCGCCTCATCGCGGCGGGCGGTGATTATTTCGACCCCGCGCTGGACCGGTGCGGAGAGGTCACCGCCCACCCGGCGGATGTCCTGTCACAGCGCGAATTCGAGGTCTTCCTGTTATTGGCCAAGGGAAAAAGCGTCAACCGGATCGCGGAAATTCTCCATGTCAGCAGCAAAACCGTGGGTGTCCACTATACCCGCATCATGCGCAAACTGAAGGCGGAAAGCACGGCCTTCCTGGCCCGCATCGCCATCCGCCATGAACTGATCCAGCCCTGATAACCCGGCCCGCGGCGGCGGCTTGAATGATGTGTGAACCCATGCTTTAATCTTGAGAGTACCGATATCTCTGCAACTACTTGATTCTTACATAAAATACAGCGCTGCATTTTGGTCATTCCCGCGAAGGCGGGAATCCGGGAAAATCAATGGGTTCTGGATTCCTGCATCCGCAGGAATGACCGTGTGCATTTCCAACTGAGTAAAATGCCTTGTGGATGCAAAGAGCAAGCGATGGCCCGGTATCCTGATAAGAAACGCGGGTAAACCCCACCTCCCTAAAATCAACAAAATAAGCAATTTCCTTATAAATAACCAGGCTATTAAGGCGCTATGATTTGTTGAGCGTCAGCGGGGAGGCGCTGCCGCATCAAACCGCCACAGGGGAGGAAGCAGCGGTATGGAGACTGTCCAGGAAAAAGCCCGTCGTTCTTCCGGCCGGATAACGGCCGGTGAGGGATTCCGGGAGAAATTACTGATACGCGACGCCTTGACGGACAAGCTGGCGCGCGTCACCGCCGGCCAGCATCCCCTGGATGCGCGCTACCCGCAGGATACGGTCTGCGCCGTTTATGACGAGGTGGATGGCGCCTTCATGGGCCTGGTGCCCGTCCAGTACATCAACCAGTACCCCATGCGTATTTTCGCCGACCTGCTCCCCCGCAAATCCACGCGATTCTACCCCGGGGACGCCCCGCTGGAGGATCTCGAGCCGGTGTTGAGCGGGGAATCCACCACCCTGGCGGTGGCCGTGTGCGACGCCCGGGGCGATTTCGTGGGGGCTGTGACGCGCGCCAGCCTCCTCGAGGCCCTCATCCACTGGCACCAGTCACTGCAATACCAATTGGCATGCGACAACAAGCAGCTCTCCCGGCGCCTGGATGAGCTGAACCGGGCCTCGCAGGCGCTGCTCGAACTGCTCGACGACACCCACGACATCCAGTCTCTGGCGCAGCAGGGGATCGAGATCCTGGCCACGCTCATCGAGGCCCGCTATGGCGCCGTGGGACTGCTGGACGATGACGGACAGTGGGACAATTTCTATTACACCGGGATCAGCGCGGCGCAGGCGCGTCGCATCGGCCCCCTGCCGGCGGGCAAGGGCCTGCTGGGCGTCGTCACCCGGGAAAACACCCGCCTCAATATCACCGACATGGCCGCCGACCCGCGCGCCGTTGGATTTCCCGAGGGCCACCCCCCCATGTCCAGCCTGCTCGCCCTGCCCATCGTCAGCCATGAGGCCATGCTGGGGCGCGTCTACCTGTGCGACAAGACAAGGAAGCGCCCGTTCACCGCCGACGACGAGCGCCTCGTCGGCAGCTTTGCCAACACCTTCGCCCTGGTGCTGCAGCAGGCGAAGGAACAGCGCCGGCGGCGCTATCTGGAGAAACAACAGGCCATCGCCGCCAAGGTCTTCGAACACAGCCAGACCGGCATCATGATCACCGATGGCGAGGGGGCAATCCAGGCCGTCAACCCGGCCTTCACCCTCATCACAGGCTACCCCATCGAAGCCATACACGGCGAGAATCCCCGCCTCCTGTCCTCGGGCGAACACGACGCCCAGTTCTACCGGCACATGTGGCGTGATCTCCACGAACAGGGGGAGTGGCAGGGGGAAATCAGAAACCGGCGCAAAAACGGCGAACTCAGCACGGACTGGGTGAAAATCAATGCGGTTTTCAACGAGAGCGGGGCGGTGAGCCACTATATCGCCACCTACCTCGATATCACGGACCGGCGCCAGAGCGACGAACGCATCAGGCGCCTGGCCAATTACGATGTGCTCACCGATCTGCCCAACCGCGCCCTGGCCCGCGAGCAGATCAAGAACGCCATCCTGAACGCCAGGACGAGCGGCAGGAAGATGGCGCTGCTCTTCATGGACATCGATCATTTCAAGGAGATCAATGATTCCTTCGGCCATGCGGTGGGCGACCAGCTGTTGCAGGCGGTCACGCAGCGCCTGCTGGCCAGCATCCGCGCCCACAAAAGCGCCATCCCGCCGGACGCCATCGCCCGCCAGGGCGGCGACGAATTCACCCTGCTGCTGTGTGACCTGGAATGCGCCGACGACGCCGCCGCCGTCGCCCGCCGTCTGCTGGATACCTTCAGGGAGCCCTTTTCCATTGCCGGGAAGACGCTCTATATATCCCTGAGCATCGGTATCGCATTGCATCCCCTGGACGCCGCCAATATCGACGATATCATCCGCCATGCCGATGTGGCCATGTATGAGGCCAAGCGGGCCGGGCGCAATACCTACAAGTTTTTCCGCCGGGAGATGGCGGCCCATTGCAGCGAGGCCCTGGCCCTGAAGAATGACCTGTACCAGGCCCTCGATGACGACCAGTTGCTGCTCCATTACCAGCCCCGCCTGGCCATTGACAGCGACCGCATCGTGGGCTTCGAGGCCCTGATGCGCTGGCGCCACCCGGACCTGGGCCTCGTTCCGCCCGCGAAATTCATCCCCCTGCTGGAGAAAAGCGCCCTGTTCGAAAAAGTCGACGACTGGCTGTTGCAGACCGCCTGTCACCAATGCCGGCAGTGGCAAAAAGAAACGGGCCGCGACGACCTGGTCGTGGCCGTCAACCTGTCCGCGCGGCAGTTCCAGGGTTCGCGCATCATCCAGTCGGTACAAGCCGCCCTGGCGTCCAGCGGCCTGCCGCCCCGATGCCTGGATGTGGAACTGACGGAATCC
This sequence comes from Gammaproteobacteria bacterium, assembly GCA_026982565.1. Lineage (GTDB taxonomy): Bacteria > Pseudomonadota > Gammaproteobacteria > SZUA-140 > SZUA-140 > SZUA-140. Next base: position 39,201 of record JALSGV010000172.1, on the reverse strand, counting down.
ATCGCCATACAGGATACCGCCAATACCATCAGGGTGTTGAACGAACTCCATGCGCTGGGCGTCCAGTGCTCCCTGGATGATTTCGGCACCGGCTATTCCTCCCTCAGCTATCTGCGGGATTTTCATCTCCATGCGCTCAAGATCGACAAGTCCTTCGTGCAGCGCATCGCCCGTAGTGAGAAAGACGACGCCGTCATTCGCGCGGTGATCGGCATCGCGCAATCGCTGTCGTTGCAGGTGATCGCGGAGGGCGTGGAGACCAAGGCGCAGAAGGCCTATCTCCAGGCGCAGGGTTGCCAGGAATATCAGGGTTTTTTATTCAGCAAACCGCTGCCGGCGGAGGAAGCGGTGCAACTCATCACCCCGGACGTTTAAAAAATCGAGGTTCGCCATGAAAATCAATCACCCCGTCACCCAGGTCGAGAACGATTACGATGCTTCCATGCAGATCATCTCCACCACCGACGCCAAGGGCGTCATCACCTATGTCAACGAGGACTTCATCAACATCTCCGGCTTCAGCGAAGAGGAGGTCCTCAAAAAAAGCCACAACATCGTGCGCCATCCCGACATGCCGCCAGTCGCCTTCGCCGACCTGTGGCAAACCCTCAAGGCCGGCAAGTCATGGATGGGCATCGTCAAGAACCGCTGCAAGAACGGCGATCATTACTGGGTGGACGCCTATGTGACCCCCATGTTCGAAAAGGGGGAAATCGTGGGTTACCAATCGGTGCGGGTCAAGCCGCAACGGGACGATGTGCGGCGCGCGGAAAAACTCTATCAGCGGCTCAACAGCGGCAAGGGAAGGGGCTTCAGGCCACCGGCGCTGAATGCGGCCCAACGCCTGTTCGCCGCCATGGCCTTTCTGCTCGCGGCGCCCGGATTGTTCCTCGCCTTTTTCGCCGACATCCCCTGGCCCCTGCTGGCGGGCGCGGGGCTTGCCGGCCTCTGCCTGGCCGCCGGCCTGTCGTGGCATTACACCCGCCCCATCGTCCGCGCCGCCCGCGAGGCCGCGCGCGTGGTGGACAACCCGGTCATGCAGCAAGTGTATGTGGGCGGCGCGGACGAGATGGGCAAACCCCTGCTGGCCATCCGCATGCTGGAGGCGCGCATCCGCACCATACTGGGGCGGGTCACCGAGGCCGCCGCCCATCTGGATGAAGTCGTCGAGCAGGCCGCGGTGACCGTGCAGCAGTCGGCGCAGGGCATCACCCGCCAGCAGATGGAGACCGAGCAGGTGGCCAGCGCCATGAACCGCATGGTGGCCACCGTGCGCGAAGTGGCGCAAAGCGCTGAACAGGCCTCCGTGGCCGCCGATGAGGCGAGCGGGGAAACCGGCCGCGGCCAACAGGTCATGGCCCATATCATCGCGTCCAACGAGAATCTGGCGGCGGAAATCGGCAAGGCGGCGGCCGTGGTTCAGAACCTGGACGAGCGCAGCAAAAACATCAGCCTGGTGCTCGACGTCATCAAGAACATCGCCGAGCAGACCAACCTGCTGGCCCTCAACGCCGCCATCGAGGCCGCCCGCGCCGGGGAACAGGGGCGCGGCTTCGCCGTGGTGGCGGAGGAAGTGCGCACCCTGGCCCAGCGCACCCAGGATTCCACCGAGGAAATCGAGGAAATCATCGCGCGCCTGCAAGGCGACGCCCAGCAGGCGGTTCATGTCATGAACGACAGTTGCAGCAAGGCGCAGACGGGGGTCGAACGGGCGAAAGCCGGCGGCGAGGCCCTGGAGGCCATCAACACCCTGGTATCGCAAATCAATGACATGAACCACCACATCGCCGGCGCGGCCGAGGAGCAGAGCGTGGTGGCCGAGAAAATCAACGGCAATATCGGGGAAATCAGCCAGGTCGCCGAGGAATCCGTACAGAGCGCCCGGCATATCTCGGACGCCAATGCGCTGCAGGTTCAACTGGTGCGGCAGTTCGAGGCCATGTCACGGCAGTTTACCTGCTGAACATAGCTTGAATGCGTAGATTCAGATGGAAGGCGGGAAATCAAGCAGGATTCATAGTACGCTTGTCCTATGAGCGTCCTCAGAACGATACTGCTGTGCCTAGCGCTGTTGTCGCCCGCAACCGCGCAATCCGGAGAAAAAGTGTGGGTGGCGGGCTGGAGGGAAACCGCTTCCCTCAATATCCCGCGCGCCGGCGCGGCCATCGTCAAGGCCGGAAATATCATCTACGCCATCGGTGGCATCGACGGCAGGGATTTTCTGCGCACGGTGGAGTACAGCCGCATACGCGAGGATGGTACGCTGACGCCCTGGCGCCTCACTGCACCGCTCAATGAGCAGCGTGGCTTTTACGACGCCATCGCCTATAAGGGATATCTCTACGCCGTGGGCGGGGCCAACGGCCCTGGCGGCAAAAACCTGCTGCGCTCGGTGGAGCGCGCCAGGATTCAGGACGATGGCAGCCTGGGTCCCTGGCGAATGGAGCAGACCGCGCTGGTCTACCCCCGCCGCTGCGTCAAACTGGCCCTGGTGGACGACACCCTCTATGCCCTCGGCGGCTTTGGCGGCGCATTGCTGGACAGCGTGGAGCGCGCGGACATCCAGGCGGATGGCGCCCTGGGACCATGGTCACAGGAAGAACGGACCCTGACCATGCCGCGCTACGTCAATACCGTCAAGACCCTGGGCAATGCCGTCTACGTCATCGGCGGCCACAGGCAATCGGAAGGCAGTGGGCGGATCGAAGTGGAGTTCGCCCATGCCGGTCCCGGCCGCCGCCTCTCCCCCTGGCGGGCCGCCACCGCCATGACCCATGGACGTTATGCCCTCGCCGCCGCCGCGCACCAGGACAGGCTCTACGCCCTGGGTGGCCTGCAGGGCCCCCTCTACACCGACGTAGTGGAAACCAGCCGCGCCGACAGGGCCTCCGGGGCCCTGTCGGCCTGGCGCGCCACCACCCCCCTGTCCTCACCGCGCGCCAATTTCGGCGCCATTGTTCATGGTGATTTCATCTATATCATTGGGGGAACCAACCGCGACGGCTATTTCCGCAGCGTGGAATTCGCGACATTTGACGACGAGGGAGACTTGGGTTTCTGGGCCACCCCCGAGCTTGCCGCCGCCCATGACCAACAGCGGGCCGCGCAACAAAAAGCCTCCCTGCCGAAACTGCCCCACAGAGGCCGCATTACCGACCTCATCCATACCTCGCTCTACAGCTATATTGAAGTGGAATTTGGCGGCATGCGCCGCTGGATCGCCGCGCCGCGGGCCGACTTCAAAACGGGCGAATGGATACACTACAGCCGCGGCGTCACCATGACCAACTTCCACAGCCGGACCCTGCGGCGCGACTTTCCCACGATCATCTTCGTGGAACAGGCGCGTAAAGCCTCTGATCACGATTGATCCGCTCTGTCAGCCCGCATCTCTAACCAGGGGACAAGCGAGGGCTTGCCACCCTGATGAGAAATACGGCCTAAGTTTTTTCCCACTCAAGAAATCGGACATTTTTCCGATATGCATCCTATATCAGGCATCTACCGGATTCCTGAGGAGGAAAGACTTTCGTGTTGCGAGAACTGATCGTTAAGAGGCTCGAATAATGAACAAAATGCTTGCCCCCGCCGTGATGCTGATGAACCGGCTCAGCTATTCCCGCAAGATGGTGGTGATCTCCGCCATTTTCATCCTGCCCTTATTGCTCACCCTGCACCTGCTGATTACCGAGATGAACCAGGGCATCGAGCTGGCGGAGAAAGAGCGTAACGGGATCGAATATATCAAACCCTTGCGCCAGATCATGCAACACCTCCCCCAGCACCGCGGCATGACCAATGCCCACCTCAAGGGCGCCACGGGCTTCAAAACCCGCATTCTCGAAAAACGCCGTGAAATCGCGGAAGATGTCACCGCAATAGACGCAATAGATGCCAGACTCGGGCAAACCCTAAACACCTCGGTGCGCTGGAACGATATCAAGCAGGCATGGCGCGATCTGCGCGAAAACGCCTTCAATCTCTCCGCTGAAGAAAGCTTCAAATTCCATACGGATCTCATCGCCGATGTGCTGGCCCTGCTGGTCCATGTGGCTGAGCAATCGGAGCTGATTCATGACCCCACCCTTGATGGCTATTACCTCATGAACGCCATCGTCAACAAGCTGCCCCAGGTAACGGAAAACATGGGGCAGGCGCGGGGATTTGGCGCCGGCATTGCGGCGCGGGGGGGAATGAACACCGCCGACATCATCCAGATGACCCTTTTGCTGGGCAGGATCGGATCCAATATGGAGGCGGCCGCGGCCGGTCTGCACACCGCCTTTGAGCATAACACCAGCCTGCGGGATCGCCTTGAAGAACCACTGGGCAGGGCAATGTCCGCCGGCATGGGCTTTGTCTCCACCAGCCGTGGCGAACTCATGGAAACCGACACTATCACCATCGATTCCAAACGCTATTTTTCTGCGGGTTCCGCCGCCATCGGCGCCACCTACACCTTGTATGACGCCATATTCAGCGAACTTGACGCCCTGCTGACCCAGCGCATTGCCAACCTTACCCAATACAAGTACGCCATCACGGCCCTCGTACTGGCCGCCCTGTTGACGGCGCTGTACCTCTTCGGCGGGTTTTACCAGGCGGTCAGCCGCGCCATTGGCAGCCTCAAGTCTGCTTCGCACCGCCTTGCGGAAGGGGATCTGACCTCACAAGCCGAGGTTGCATCACGGGACGAGTTGGGCGAGGTGGGCTCCGCTTTCAACGACATGGCCGATCACTTGAGGGACATCATCCATCAGGTGACCTCATCAGCCAACCAGCTCTCGTGCGCCGCCCTGGAGCTGAGCGCAACCGCTGGAGAAACCACTCAGGGACTCAGCCAGCAGCGCGACCAGACCGACCAGGTTGCCACCGCCATCACGGAAATGACCGCCACCGTGCGTGAAGTGGCGCGCAATGCGGAAGAAGCCGCCGTCGCGGCAAAACGCGCCGATGAAGAGGCCGGCAATGGCCAGCACGTGGTGGGACAGACCGTGGACGCCATCAACGGCGTCGCCTCGGACGTGGGCCAGGCTGCCGATGTCATTCACGCATTGGAGAAAGACAGTGAAAATATTGGCTCTGTCGTCGATGTCATCCGTGAGATCGCCGAACAAACCAACCTCCTCGCCCTCAACGCCGCCATCGAAGCCGCCCGCGCCGGGGAACAGGGCCGTGGCTTCGCCGTCGTTGCTGACGAGGTGCGCACCCTGGCCAGCCGCACCCAGGAATCCACCCAGGAAATCGATACCATGATCGAGCAGCTCCAGTCACGGGCGGGCAATGCCGTGCTGGCCATGGAGAAGGCCCAGAAACGCGCCAACAACAGCGTGGAGGAGGCCGTCAACGCCGGCAAGGCCCTGGAAGCCATCACCCAGGCCGTCAACACCATCAACGAAATGAACGCCCAGATCGCCAGCGCGGCGGAGGAGCAAAGTGCCGTGTCGGAAGAGATCAACCGCAATGTGGTCAACATCACCCAGATCGCCGATCAGACGGAATCCGGCTCCCAGCAGACCACGCGGCACAGCACCGAACTGACGCAGCTCTCCCAGGCGCTGACCGGGCTGGTGGCGCGCTTCAAAATGTAAAAAGTGGGGGATCGCTCCACACCCCGGCCCTCCCGAAGGGCGTCGCAAAAGCCGGTTTTTCTGTAGGTTGGGCTGAGGAACGAAGCCCAACATGTTTGGTTTTTCAAGCTGTTGCTGTTGGGCTTCGTTCCTCAGCCCAACCTACGAATGGCTTTTGCGACACCCTCCGGGAGAGGGAGGAATAAGGCTCAGGGATTCAGAGCCTCCCCGAAGGCCTCTTCGTAGCGGGCCTCGAATTCCTCCCGCGTGAAGCGGTGATTCTGTGTGCCGTGGCTCTCGATCTTGAGGGCGCCCATGAGGGAGGCGATGCGCCCCGTGGTCTCCAGGCCCAGATCATTCATCAACCCATACAACAAGCCGGCGCGGTAGGCGTCGCCGCAGCCGGTGGGATCGCACACGGCCCGGGGCGCGGCCGCGGGAATATTGATCTCCTTGTCGCGGGTGTAGATCTGTGATCCCTTGGCGCCGCGGGTGATGAACAGCGCCTTGACGTGCTCGGCCATTTCATGGGGAGACAGTCCGGTGCGCTCCTGGAACAGCTGCGCCTCATAGTCATTGAGGGTCAGCCAGGTGGCCTTGTCGAGGAAGGCGCGCAGATCCTCGCCGTCGAACATGGGCAGGCCCTGGCCGGGATCGAAAATGAAGGGAATGCCCGCCTCGTGAAACTGCTGCGCATGCTCCACCATGCCCTCGCGCCCATCGGGGGAGATGATGCCCAGGGTGATGCCCGCGGCGTCGCTGACCTTGTTCTCATGGGACAAGCCCATGGCCCCCGGGTGAAAAGCAGTAATCTGGTTGTCGTCCATGTCCGTCGTGATATAGGCCTGGGCCGTATAGGCCTCATCGAAGACCCGGATGTGGCGGCGGCTGATGCCGCACTGATCCATCCACTGGGCGTATGGCTGAAAATCCTTGCCCACCGTGGCCATGGGTTCGCCTTCGCCCCCCAGCAACTTGAGATTGTAGGCGATATTGCCGGCGCAGCCCCCGAACTCACGGCGCATCTCGGGCACCATGAATGAGACATTGAGCATGTGCACCTTGTCGGGCAGGATGTGGTTCTTGAAATAGTCCGGGAACACCATGATGGAATCGTAGGCGAATGAGCCGCAAATCAGTGCTGTCATGATAATTTTTCCTTGTCGTCGATAAACGTGGAAACCGCGTGGCGAAGACTCAGTCCCCGTCCTCCCAGACCAGATTCAATTCCCGTGCCGCCCTCACATCGTCGAGGCGGCGCACCGGCAGGGTATGGGGCGCGCCCTTGACCAGATCGGGCTGGCTTTCCGCCTCCGCCTGGATGGCGCGCATGGCGGCGATGAAACGGTCAAGGGTCTCCTTGTCCTCCGTCTCGGTGGGCTCGATGAGAAAGCACTCCGGCACCAGCAGGGGGAAATAGGTGGTGGGCGCATGAAATCCGTGGTCCAGCAGGCGCTTGGCAAAGTCCATGGCGGTAACGCCGAGATCCCTGGCCTGGCGCTTGAGGGTGACGATGAATTCATGGGTGGCGCGCCGCGCCGGGAAGGCCAGATCGAAGCCCTCGTCACGCAGGCGGACCATCATGTAATTGGCGTTGAGGGTGGAATACTCCGCCACGCGCTGCATGCCCGCGCGGCCCAGGAGGCGGGCGTAGACATAGGCGCGCAATAACACGCCCACGTTGCCGGCAAAGGTGGAGAGGCGCCCCATGGTGTGGGGACGATCGGCCTCGGCCAGCAAACGATACGTATCGTCTTCCTTCGCCACCAGCGGCACCGGCAGATAGGGGAGGAGGCGTTCGCCCACCCCCACCGGACCGGCGCCCGGCCCCCCGCCGCCATGGGGCGTGGAAAAAGTCTTGTGCAGATTCAGATGGATAACATCGAAACCCATGTCGCCGGGGCGGACCTTGCCGAGGATGGCATTGAGATTGGCGCCGTCGTAATACAGCAGTCCCCCGGCCTCGTGGACCACCGCGGCGATATCGACGATGCGCCGCTCGAACACCCCGAGGGTGGAGGGATTGGTGAGCATCAACCCCGCCGTCTGCGGTCCGACGGTCGCCTTGAGCGCCTCCAGGTCCACGTCGCCCTGGGCGTCGGTGGGAATCTCGCGCGCCTTGTAACCGCACATCACCGCCGTGGCCGGGTTGGTGCCATGGGCGGCGTCCGGCACCAGGATCTCGCTGCGCCGGTGATCGCCGCGCGCGTCGTGGTAGGCGCGGATCATGGCGATGCCCGCAAACTCGCCCTGGGCCCCGGCCATGGGCGCCAGAGACACGCCGCGCATGCCCGTGGCCTCCTTGAGTATTTCCTGCAACTCGTACAGACAGGCCAGCAAACCCTGCCCCGTGGCGTCGGGCGCCAGGGGGTGACGCTGCAGGAAACCGGGCAGCATGGCCAGGGTGTTGCAGGCGCGGGGATTGTACTTCATGGTGCATGAGCCCAGCGGATAGAACTGGGTATCGATGGAAAAATTCTTTTGCGACAAGCGCGTATAGTGGCGCACCACCTGCATCTCCGAGACTTCCGGCAACGCCGGGGCCGTGTCACGCAACAGGGCGGCGGGGATATCCCCGGCGGGTGGCGGCGAGGCCGGCACGTGGCTGGGGTTGCGCCGCCCGGGACGGGATTGTTCAAAAATCAGTGTCGTCATGCTGCCTCTTTGAATACTCTATCATTTTTTATTCTCACCGTTACCGCAAGGCCGCCAGCGCCCGCTCATAATCGGGCTCATGGGTGATCTCCTTCACCAGTTCCGAGTACGCCACCGTATCCGTTTCGTCCACGACCACCACGGCGCGCGCCGTGATGCCGGCCAGCGGCCCGTCGAGCATGAGAACGCCGTAGTCGCGGGCGAAGCGGCGCGAGCGCATCATGGACAGGGGGACGACGTTGTTGAGTCCGGCTCCCTTGCAGCAACGCCCCATGGCGAAGGGCAGGTCCGCCGAAATCAGCAGGGCGGTCACATCCTCCCCGGCCAGCAGTTCGTTGAAGCGTTTCGCGGAAGCGGAACAAACCGGCGTATCCAGGCTGGGGACGATCACCAGTATTTTCTTGCGCCCCTTGTAGTCCGCCAGGGTTTTATCGTCAAGCCTCTGATCCACCAATATAAAATCAGGCGCGGGGGAACCCGCGGCGGGCAGTTCGCCACCGATCCGGATGTTCTTGCCGCGCAGGGTGACCGTCGCCATGCCGATGCCTACGAATTGGAAAAAATATCCTGCAGGGCAAGGACATAGCGCTCCAGATCATGCGCCTCCTTGGTCTCCGTGGCGCACACCAGCAGGGCCTCCCCCAACTCCGGGTAATCCGCCTTCAGGCTGAAGCCGCCCAATATATCCCTGGCGGCCAGTTGCGCCAATACCGCTTCCACCCGGGAGGCGGTGAAACGAATGACGCCCTCGTGGAAACCGGGTCCCGGGAATACCGGCTCCACCCCCTCGATGGCGCACAAGCGCGCCAGCAAGGCATTGCGCTGGCCGTGGCTGGCCACGGCAACCCGCCGCAGGCCGTCGCCGCCCAGAAGGGCCATGTGAATAGTGGCGGCCGTCACCATCAAGCCCTGGTTGGTACAGATGTTGGAAGTCGCCTTGGAGCGGCGGATATGCTGCTCGCGGGCCTGCAGGGTGAGGCTGAAGCCGCGCTTGCCGTCCAGATCCACCGTCTGGCCGATGATGCGTCCCGGCATCTGGCGCACATGGGCCTGGCGGCAGCACATGAAACCGAAATAGGGACCGCCCGAGGAGAGGGGCACGCCCAGGGGCTGCCCATCCCCGCACACGATATCGGCGCCCCTGGCGCCCCACTGGCCCGGTGGCTTGAGCAGGGCCACGGCGAGGGGGTTGACCACGGCAATGACCAGGGCCTTGCGGGCGTGGGCCCAATCGGTGAGGGCGTCCACGTCTTCCAGGGCGCCGAAGAAATTGGGCATGGGGATGACCACGGCGGCGACACCATCCGCATCCCGTGGCAGGGCGGCATCCTCTATGCAACCATTGGCAGGGTTGTAAGCCACCTCTTCAAGCTCAATCCCCTGGTGGCGTGTGATGGTGGCCACCACCTTGCGGTAGGCGGGATGGACATTGCGCGGCATGAGGATGCGCCGGGATTTCGCGCCGCGGTTGGCGCGCACCGCCATGAGCACCGCCTCGGCCAGGGCGGAGGCGCCGTCATAGAGGGAGGCGTTGGAGACATCCATGGCCATGAGGCGCGCCATCATGGTCTGGTATTCATAGAGCAGCTGCAGGGTGCCCTGGCTGGCCTCGGCCTGATAGGGCGTGTAGGCGGAATAGTACTCACCCCGCGTGGTGATCTCCCACACGGCGGCGGGAATGTGGTGCTCGTAGGCGCCGGCGCCGATGAAGCACAAGGGCTGCCGGTCCCGCGCCGCGCGCTCGTGCATGAGGCGGGTGACGGCGGGTTCGCTCACCGCCTCGGGAACGGCCTGCAGATTGGAGATGCGCAGGCCGTCGGGAATCTCATCGAACAAATCATCGATGGAGGAGACGCCGATGGTATCCAGCATCTCGCGGATTTCATTTTCCGTATGGGGTATGAAGGGCATGACAGAACTTTTTCGTGATGATGGGGCCAGCCGCCGTGGCTGGTATCGATTCCTGTATCAAAGGTGATTCACTGCTCGTCTTCAGCGAGCATGGCGCCGTAGTCGTCGGCGTCGAGCAGCTCTTCCAGTTCCGCCGCATTGCTCAACTGGATGCGCATGATCCAGCCCGCGCCATAGGGGTCCTGATTGATGAGTTCCGGCGTGTCGGCCAGGGATTCGTTCACTTCGATCACCTCGCCCGTCAGCGGGCTGTAGACATCGGAGGCCGCCTTCACCGATTCCACCACGGCGCATTCCTCGCCCTGGTTCACCGCAGAGCCATTCTCGGGCACTTCGACGAAGACCATGTCGCCCAGCAGGGCCTGGGCGTGATCCGTGATGCCCACCCTCACCGAGCCATCGCCCATGTCTTCCACCCACTCATGGGACTTGCTGTATTTCAAGCCGGAAGGAATATTACTCATCAGATGTGCCTCCCAAAATGGTTTTGTGTTTCTGAAAAAGGATGTAATTACATCTTGTAGCAGGCCTTGCCATGACGCACGAAGGGCGGCCTGACCACGAGGGCGGACAGGCGCCTGCCACGCATCTCCACCTCGCAGCGCCCCTCCACGCCGCTGTCGACCCGCGCCAGGGCGATGCCCTTTTTCAGGAAGGGGGAAAAGCTGCCGCTGGTGATCTCACCCGCCTCCTTGCCGTTCCAGTAGACGGGCTGGTGTCCGCGCAAGACACCGCGCCCCTCCAGCAGCAAACCCACCAGCTTCTTCAGGCCTGGATCGTCACGCTTCGCCTCCAGCGCCTGGCGGCCGATGAAATCCCGTTCGGCAGGCTCCCAGGCCACCGTCCATCCCAGCCCCGACTCCAGGGGCGATACCGTTTCATCCATGTCCGTGCCATACAAGGCCATGCCTGCTTCCAGGCGCAGGGTGTCGCGCGCCCCCAGGCCCGCGGCGCGCACCCCGGCATTATACAATGCGCGCCACAAGGCGGCAGCATCGCCTGCCGGAACCAGGATTTCATAACCGTCTTCACCTGTGTAGCCGGTGCGCGCAATAAAGAGCGCGCCGGTCTCAGTGGCATGAAACGGATCGAGGGTTTCCGCGGCACGGCGCGCCCCGTCATCCAGTACGGCATGAACCCTTTCCCGCGCGGACGGTCCCTGGACGGCAATGAGGGCATCATCGCAACGCTCCGCGATAGTGACGGCGAAGGGCTGCGCCTGGGCCTGGATCCAGGCCAGGTCCTTGTCATGGGTGGCCGCATTGACCACCATGCGGTAACGGTCCTCTCCCAGCCAGTATACGATGAGGTCGTCGATGATGCCGCCGTCCGCGCGCAACATGCAGCTGTACAGGGCCTTGCCCGGCGCCAGGCGATGGATATCATTGGCCAGCAGTCGGCGCAGGAAAGGCGCCGCGCCTTCTCCCCGCAGATCCAGAATGGTCATGTGGGACACATCGAACATGCCGGCGTCCGCGCGCACCCGGTTGTGCTCGTCGAGCTGGGAACCGTAATGCAGGGGCATTTCCCATCCGGCAAAATCGACCATCTTGCCGCCCAGGCGCAAATGTTCTTCATGCAGTGGTGTGTGTCTCGCCATAACTTCTCATCGGATCCGTTCGCGCAACGCCCAGGACTTCGCGCCTTTCGCGCAAAAAAGCCGCTGTAGTGAACGGGCCACTATACCCTCAGATGGCCGCAAAACCAAGCGAAAAGGCTTTCAATTCATTGTGGTTGATGTGGAAATTATGATGTATTACAAGCAGATGGCTTGTGGGCGATGGGGATTGGCGCAGCGGTATGAATTCAGAACAAATCCACCGAACCGGTTTCCCGGGCCTTGCTCAGCCTGCCTTCGGCGAGCAGCGTTTCGTAGTTGTAGCAGCAATTCCTGCCATGTTCCTTGGCGTAATACAGCGCCTTGTCGGCATTTTCCAGGATAGTCTGGGGATAGTCGTTTTTCTTGATTCCGGCAAAGCCGATACTCACGGTAACCTGCCCCACCTGAGAAAAGACATGTGATGCCATCGTGGTGCGGAAACGCTCCAGCGCGACCCGCGCATTTTCCAGGGGAAGCGGTTCCAGTACGACGAGAAACTCCTCTCCCCCAAAGCGAAACAGCAGATCGCTGTCACGAAACACCTGTCTCATTTTCTGGGACAACATCAGAATGACTTCATCCCCGTAGACATGGCCAAAAGTGTCATTGATATTTTTGAAATGATCGATATCCAGCATGGCGAGCCAGGCCTGAGAGGAAGGCGCCGCGCCTCTTCTGTCATTCTCGCCGGCAAGCTGCCGTTGCGCGGCAAGCTGCTCATGCTGCACGCTGAGCAGACGGTCCAGTTTTTTTTCAAATGTCCGTCTGTTCAAGAGGCCCGTCAGCTTGTCGCGTTCGCTTTCATTGATGATAACAAGGTGATTGCTGTAGATTTTCACCAGGCCTTCCAGCAGATCCCGGTATCGGGACAAATCCTCCCCGCTGTCAAGCATGAGTACGCCCATGGCTTTGTTTTCAAAATAAACCGGCAGCAGCAGCCTGAGCACATCAGATGGCGAACGGCTGGTACAGGATTGCAGGTTGTCGAGGCAGAATCTCAGGTCATCGTCCACGGGCACGGGCGCCGCTTCCTGTCGCCAGCTGAAATCCGGCCTGCCATTGGCCACGCCTTTTATATCCAGGCGCAGGACTTCTTCAAGTTCATCCTGCCGGGCGTCGGACAATCTGCACAATGAAACCGCCCTGACAGGAAGCAACTCCGCCACGGTGGCGACGAGACTGTATTCCAACGCATCCAGATCGCGCTGACGGGTCAACTCGATGATCGATTGCAGAACCTGTATATCCACGGCTATCTCAATAAAGTTCCGGGGTTGTGGATAACCTATCGGCAGCTCTAAAAATTTTTTAACACCACATCTTGAGTGTACCGAGTTCAGTCATTCCTGCGGATGCAGGAGAATCCAGATCCCATTGATTTTCCTGGAGTCCCGCCTTCGCGGGAATGACAATCATCCAACGCTGTATTCTATTAAGAATCAAGTAGTTGCCGAGATCCCGGCGCTCTCAACCCCATATGAAAAGCATGGTTGAAAGACACCAGATTGTTTACCCGTTCCGCCGCAAGGTTTTCGATCCAAGTATTTGTTCTAACGAGCACTTTCCCCACGCATCACAATCCACATGGCAGGCAGGGAACCCAGCAGCAGCAGCAGGGCGGCCGGCGCCGCCAGTTCCAGCATCTCCTCGCTGGCCTCGATCCAGATTCGCACCGGCAGGGTGTCGAAGCCGATGGGCCTCAGGATGAGGGTGGCGGGCAGTTCCTTCATGACATCGATGAACACCAGCACCCAGGCGCTGATCATGCCGCCGCGGATCATGGGCAACACCACGCGGCGCAGGTTTTCCATGGGACCGGCGCCCAGAATGCGGCCGGCCTGCTCGATGGAAGGCGTGAGTTGCTGCAGGGCGGATTCCTGGGACTGCACCGCCAGGGGCAGGAAACGCACCACCAGCACCAGCACCAGCGCCAGCAGACCACCATACAGGGCGGGCAGGGCGGCGAGGATGAAGGTCAGGGCGCCCAGGGCCACCACGGGGCCGGGCAACACGAATCCGATACTGGATAGATGGAGATAGAGGGCGCTCAGCCAGGAGCGTACCCGGTTGTAGTAATAACCGATGGGCAGCGCGGCAAACACCGCAATGGTGGCGGCGGCAAGGGCCACCAGCAGGGAGTTGCCCAGATAGCCCCAGAATTCCATGCCGATGGCCTCCCGTGTCCACGCCGTCCAGCTCCATGACACCATCCAGCACAAGGGCAGTATGAAGGCCAGCAGGGCGATGAGGCCAAGCCAGCACCAGATGAGTATGCATTCACCCCGCGTGGCCTGGCGCGGCACGACCTGCTTCATGCGGCTGCCGAAATAGAAACGCTGGCGGCTGCGGAAAAAGCGCTCGAAGACCAGAAAGGTCAGCGCCAGCATCACCAACACCAGGCTCAGCCCGGCGGCAGCCTGGTAGTCGAAACGCCCGGTCATCTGCAGGTAGATACTCAGGGTGAAAGTCTGATAGCGCAGCATGCTCACGGCGCCAAAATCCGACAGCACATGCAAGGTAACCACGGCCAGCCCGGCGGCGATCGCCGGACGCAGCAGGGGCAGGGTGATGCGCCAGAAGACCTCGCGGGAAGTGGCCCCCTGGATGCGCGCCGCCTCCTCGATATGGGGATTGCCGCGCCGCATGGCGGCATAGGCCATCAAAAAAACGTAAGAAAAACCAGAGAGCGACAGGATCAGGGCAACGCCGATCACATTGTACAGGTCGGGCGCGGGCGTTGCCTCGCCGAACAGGCCATGCCACAGGCGTCCCAGCCAGCCATTGCTTTCCAGCATGGAGGTGTACACATAGGCGAACACATAGGTGGGAATGGTGAGTGGCAGCACCATCAGCCACAGGGCGATGGTGCGCCCCGGGAACTGGCGGTGGGCGATGAGCCATGCCGCCGATACGCCGATGAGCAGGCAGCCCACGGCCACCAGCACCACCAGGAGAAAGGTGTTCCACAACAGGCCCGGCATGCGGCTGGACCACAAACCGGCCCACTCCGCGGCGCTCAGCTGCAGGCTGGTGTAGACGACGAACAACAGGGGGATCGCCGCCACCGCGACGATGCCCCCTGTGGCGTAGGAAAGCAGACGATCCTTGCGCAGCACCATCAGGGCATGCCCACTTCCTCCAGCAGGTCGATGGTGGCATTACGCTGACGGGCCAGTTCAGCCATGGGCACATCGGCAACCTTGTAACTGGATACTGGAGGAATGGCGGGATCGGCATCGACACCGGAGCGTGTCGGATACTCATGGTTCACATTGGCAAAGATCTCCTGGCCCCGCCTGGAAACCAGAAAGCGCACCAACTGCCCGGCCTGTTTCTTTTTGTGGCTGTACTTGCTGACGGCCACGCCCGCCACGTTCCAGGCCACACCCATGCCATCATCGCCCTGATCAGGCAGCAGGACCCTGATGGGCGCGTGCGGATCCTTCGCCAGATGGCGGTAGATATAATAGTGATTCACCAAGCCGATGTCCTTCTTGCCCTCCGCCACGGCCGCAACGATCTTGCTGTGTTTGTTGAAGACCCGGCCCTCTGCATTTGCCTTCATGCCCTTGAGCCAGTTGCGGGTGGCATCCACGCCGGCCTTAACCATATAGACCGTCGCGCCGGCAATGAAACTTTCATTACTGCTATTGGTGATGCCCAGGCGCCCCTCGAGCCGCGGGTCCGCCAGATCGAACACGGACCGGACAAAACCGGTGCGTTCCTGCAGGGTGTTGACCACCAGCACCCTGGCGCGCGCCGAAAGACCGACCCAGGTGTCATCCGGAGCACGCAGGTTGGCGGGAATCACCGCCACCATATCCTTGTCCAGGGGCTCAAACAGCTCCAGATCACTACCCAGCTGCAGATTGCCCGCGTCGTTGCTGATGTACAGGTCCGCCTGGGTGCGTGCGCCCTCGATACGCAACTTGTTGAGCAGCGCAGTGGAATTGGCGCTATGAAGAATCACCTGGATCCCTGTTTCCTTGGTAAAGGCCTCTATCACAGGTTTGACGAATTTGTCACTGCGACCGGAATAGATGACCAGTTGATCATCGGCGGCAAAAACCGCGCTGCCACTGACAAACAGCAACAACGCCAGGAAACCGTTCATTAAACCCATTCTCATGACCTTCTTCACTCCTTTCATAAAGTCCCAAATATGCTATGGAATTCAGTAATGATAATTATTCTCATTAAAGATTTCAAGCCATAATGCAGTCCGTGCGAATTGAATCTTGTCTGGATAGATGACCCCGGCCCAGAAAGGACCGGGGTTATTAACCCGGAAACGATTTATTTCTGGTAGTAGTCGACTACCCGCTGCACTTCATTTTTGGATCCCAGGATAACCGGCACCCGCTGATGCAACTCTTCGGGCTGGATGTCCAGGATACGCTCACGCCCCGTCGAGCTGGCGCCGCCGGCCTGCTCGACGATGAAGGACATGGGATTGGCCTCGTACATGAGACGCAGCTTGCCCGCCTTGCTGGGGTCTTTGTTGTCGCGGGGATACATGAAGATGCCGCCGCGGGTGAGGATACGGTGGACTTCGGCCACCATGGAGGCTACCCAGCGCATATTGAAGTCCTTTCCTCGCGGCCCTTCCTTACCGGCCAGGCACTCATCCACATAGCGTTTGACTGGGGCCTCCCAGAAGCGGCTGTTGGAGGCATTGATGGCGAATTCGCTGGTATCGGCCGGTATCTGCATGCCCTGGTGGGTCAAAATGAACTCGCCCACGTTCTGATCCAGGGTAAAGGCATTGACCCCATGGCCGGTGGTCATCACCATCATGGTGGACGGACCGTACAAGGCATAGCCGGCGCAAACCTGGCGGGTGCCAGGCTGCAGAAAGTCCGCCTCGGTGGGATTGGTCACGCCATCGGCGCAACGCAGAATGGAGAAGATGGTCCCCACGGAGATATTGACATCGATGTTGGAGGAACCATCCAGCGGGTCGAACACCAGCAGGTATTTGCCACGCGGGTACTTGCCCGGGATGGGATAGACCTCTTCCATTTCTTCCGAGGCCATGGCGGCCAGATGACCGCCCCACACGTTGGCGTCCAGCATCATATCATTGGAAATGACATCGAGCTTCTTCTGGGTCTCGCCCTGGACGTTCTCGCTGCCTGCGCTGCCCAGCACCCCGATCAGGGCACCCTTGTTGACGGCGCTGGAAATATTCTTGCACGCCACCAGGATATCGTTGAGCAATGAGGTGAAATCACCGCTGCCACTGGTGCGGCGCTGCTCTTCGATAATGAACTGTGTAATGGTCTGCCCTATTTGCATGGCACTTTCCTCTTTTTGATATTTGAATGAATAGGTCTTCCGGCATCCCCCTAGTGTGAGGATGTCCGCTGGAAATCGGTTCGTCAGGATCCGCCGCCAATACGGCGCCCAGCCCCACGGTCTTTGGAACGGGCCATTATGCGCTTCCGGCTTCGAATTGCAATTTGAGATGCGCCTTCAAGGGGTTTCCGTGGCGTTTTGCCAGCCACGGGAGGATGCGGGCATCCGATCTGACTGCGCCATTTTATTTAACCCCGCGGGATTACGCAAAATTATATTCCTCAATCGATTGGGCTATACTGTCGCCCATCATGCTGGAATACCCGCAAATCGATCCCGTAGCCATCAGCCTGGGGCCCCTCCAGGTTCACTGGTATGGCATCATGTATCTCATCGGTTTTGCCGCCCTGTGGTGGCTGGGCGTGCGCCGCGCCCGCAAAGCCCCCGCGTGGAAAGCGGGGGAAATAGGCGACCTGGTCTTCTATGGCGCCCTGGGAACCATACTGGGTGGGCGTCTGGGGTATATCCTCTTCTATGACCTGCCCACCTACCTCGCCGAACCCCTGAACATCCTCAAGATATGGCAGGGCGGCATGTCCTTCCATGGCGGCCTGCTGGGTGTGCTCGTGGCCCTGGCGCTGTTCGGACGCAAGACAGGTAAAAGCTTCTTCCAGGTGACGGATTTCGTTGCCCCCATGGTGCCCATCGGGCTGGGGGCGGGCCGTATCGGCAACTTTATCAATGGCGAACTATGGGGCAGGGTGACGGATGTCCCCTGGGCCGTGGTCTTTCCGGATCCGCGCGCCGGCTTGCTGCCGCGACATCCCTCGCAACTATATGAGGCTCTGCTGGAAGGCTTGGTGCTGTTCCTTATTCTATGGTTCTATTCCGCCAGGCCCCGGCCCACCATGGCGGTCTCAGGCCTGTTCCTCCTTTGTTACGGGGTATTCCGTTTCCTGGTGGAGTTTACCCGCATGCCCGATGCCCACCTCGGTTTCATCGCCTTTGACTGGCTGACCATGGGACAGCTGTTGTCGGCGCCCATGGCCCTGGCGGGCGCCGCCCTCATGTGGTGGGCCTACAAAAGACAAGGTACACACAGTTGATAATCTCATGAAACAATATCTGGACCTGCTTCGACACGTTCGCGATCACGGGGTGCGCAAGGAAGACCGCACGGGTACCGGCACCCTGAGCATCTTCGGCCATCAGATGCGCTTCGACCTCGCCCAGGGCTTCCCCCTGGTGACCACCAAGAAAGTCCATTTGCGCAGCATCATCCACGAGCTGTTGTGGTTTCTGTCGGGGAACACCAATATCCAGTATCTGCGCGACAACGGCGTGACCATATGGGATGAGTGGGCCGATAAAGAAGGCAATCTGGGTCCGGTATATGGTTATCAGTGGCGTTCATGGCCCAGCGCCGATGGGCATCATATCGATCAAATCACGCGTCTCATCGAGGACATCAAGAACAACCCCGATTCGCGCCGCCTCATTGTCAGCGCCTGGAACGTAGGGGACCTGGACAGGATGGCCCTGCCCCCCTGCCACGCCTTTTTCCAGTTTTACGTGGCCGAGGGACGATTGTCCTGCCAGCTCTATCAGCGCAGCGCCGATATCTTTCTCGGCGTGCCCTTCAACATCGCGTCCTATGCCCTGCTGACCATGATGATCGCCCAGGTGACGGGCCTGCGCTGTGGCGACTTCATCCATACCCTGGGCGACGCCCACCTCTACCTCAATCACCTGGAGCAGGCGGATCTGCAGCTGGGCCGCAGACCCTACCCCCTGCCTCACATGATCCTGAACCCCGACATTGATTCGATTTTCAATTTTACCTATGACGACTTCGAACTGATCGGATATCAGGCACACCCCCATATCAAGGCCGCGGTGGCGGTCTGAAAACCATGTTGATTTCCCTCGTCGCCGCCCTGGCCAGAAACCGGGTCATCGGCATCGACAACCGCCTGCCCTGGAAGCTGCCAGCGGATTTGCGCCATTTCCGCAATATCACCATGGGGAAGCCCATTCTCATGGGGCGCAAGACCTTTCAGTCCATCGGCAAACCCTTGCCCGGCCGCGCCAATATCATCGTCACCCGGGACCCTGGGTTTCAGGCGCCGGGCGCCAGGGTGGTCAATAGCATTTCGCAAGGTATTCGGGCGGCGCAGGGACATGAAGAACTGATGGTCATTGGCGGCGCATCTATCTATGAGATCGCGCTGCCCCTCGCCAAGCGCATGTATCTCACATTCATTCACCAGGATTTTCCCGGCGACACCAAATTCGTAAACTATGATGAAAGGGACTGGGTCGAAACGGCGCGCGAGGACCATCCTGCCGACGAGGACAATCCCTGCGCCTACAGTTTCGTCATACTGGAAAGGAAAACCGCAGGTGCGGGGGATTGTTGATATCCCCCATACCTGGATTCCAATGAGGCGTTATTAACCCGGCAACAATATATATTGTTGCCGGGTTAATAAATGGATCAGTGAAGGCGTTTTTCGGCTTCCTTTTCAGCGGCAGGCACCGTGAAGGTATCGCCTTCACTCCCTGCCTTGGTTTCCTCTTCCTTTTTTTCGCCCTCAGCCTCTGAAGCAGTGGCTTCCCCGGCACTGGCTGAGGCGCCATTGCCCTTCTCCTCTGGGGCCTTCTCGGCCGTGGTTTCACTTTCAGCAACCTTGGCTTCTTCCCCTTCGGGCTGCTCTGCCTTGACTTCCTCGTCCTTGGTTTCCTCTGCCTTGACTTCCTCTGTCTTGACTTCCTCGGCCGCGGATTCCGCTTTCTCTTTCACGGCCTCAGTGCTTACTTCTTCCGGCTTCTCACCCTGGATATCTTCCGCCGGAGCCGCTTCAGCGGCTTCCCCGGCTTGAGCCCCGGCAGCAGCTACCTCTGTGGCACCCTCGGTCGTGGACTCTTCGCCCTTCTGCTCCGCAGCGGCTTCGGCCGCCTCAGCTTCAGCAATCTTTGCTTCCTCCTCCTGTTCCTGTTGCCCGGCGGCAACGGGCGCCGCCAGCGGCGTCAGCTTGGTTACGGCCTCTGGCAGCAGGGCATCCGACTGACTGAATTTCTGCGCGCCTTCCGCCAGGTGCTGATAGAGCTTGTGATAATCGGCAGTGACCGCATTGAACAAGTCAGCCGTTCTGGAGAAGTGCATGGTGACTTCATTGCGGTAATTGTTCAGTTCGTCCTGAACCGCCTGCAGTTCTTCCTCAACCTGCTTTCTGATTTTGTCTGATCCGCCGGAACCCTGGCCCAGAAAAATACCGCCCACCAGACCCAGAGCAAATCCGCCAATCGCTAAGATCCATTCCATTTCTTTCCCCCCTCGTCTCTAAAACTTTCTTTTATTTATTGGAGCCCCTGAACAGACCGCATCGAAGTGGATGACGTCTACCGCACCCCCGTCTGTTTAGCGGGCGTCATGCCCGACAGGCGGGCCTTCCTGATTAGCCTCTCAGCGTGAAACAATGCATTTCATCAGGGATTCGGGCTATGTTGCATGACATTATCTTTGCAGGCAAGTCCCATGCAGTGAAATCTGATCCCCCACCATGGGGGGATTAAATAATAATATTAAATATCAACGAGATACAACACACTCGGTAAGATAAATTCGAAAATATTATTATCCTGGGGTAACTACTCATGCCTGCGGGTACAAATGGGCCGGAATCCATGTCGTTAAAACCACTGGATTCCCGCTTACCCCATGCGGGAATGACGTATAGCGACTATTCCGCCATCTGAGGGGTGAGTAGTTACATCCTGGGCAGCTTGGATGACGCTGTCAGACATCGAGATTGGCCACCGCCAGGGCATGCTTTTCAATGAATTCCCGGCGAGGCTCCACCTGGTCTCCCATCAGCGTGGTGAATATCTCGTCAGCGGCCACGGCATCCTCGATTCTTACTTGCAGCAGGCAGCGGGTTTCGGCATTCATGGTGGTTTCCCATAGTTGTTCCGGGTTCATTTCCCCCAGCCCCTTGTATCGTTGTATCTGCTGACCGCGCTTCGCCTCTTCCATCATCCATTCATAGGCCTGTTTGAAATCGGTAACAGGAAAACGTTTCCCGCCTCGTTCGACGTAGGCGCCCTCGCAAAGCAGGCCCGCAAGCTGCTGCCCCAGTCTGGCCATGTTCTGATATTCCGGAGAATTGAAAAACTCGTGGCTCAATTCCCGGGTCGTAGCCAAGCCATGGGTATACTCCGTGATGCTTGCCGTCCACGTCATGCTATCCGCTTCCTGGTCTACCCGTATCTCGTAACGAACAGGATCTGTTTCGCTGCTGTTGAGATATTCCTGCAAGCGGCTGAACCATTCCCGGACGAGGTGGATATCCTGGATATCGGGCTCACCCAGTTCGTCCATATGGACCATGCCCTCCAGAACCGTTGTGCTGATGCGCTTGGACATACGCTGGATACTGGTCATTACCAGCATGTACTGGGTTGCCAGGGCAGAAAAGGCATCTTCGCTGATGGCCGGAGCGTCCGCACTGAGGTGAAGGCGGGTATTTTCCAGCGCCGACTGCAACAGAACACTGTTGAGTTCCACATCATCCTTGACATAACGCTCCTGCTTGCCTTTCTTGATTTTGTACAGGGGTGGCTGTGCGATATAGATATGTCCCCTTTCCACCAGTTCGGGCATCTGGCGGTAGAAGAATGTCAACAGCAGGGTCCTGATGTGCGAGCCATCCACATCGGCATCCGTCATGATGATGATGTAGTGATAGCGCAGCTTGTCGGGATTATAGTCCTCCTTGCCGATGCCACAACCCAGGGCGGTGATCAGGGTGCCAATTTCCGCTGACGACAAGACCTTGTCGAAGCGCGCCTTCTCCACATTGAGAATCTTGCCCTTCAGCGGCAGGATGGCCTGGTTGTGACGGTCGCGCCCCTGCTTGGCCGATCCTCCGGCGGAGTCCCCCTCTACCAGGAAGAGCTCGGAACGGGCGGGATCTTTCTCCTGGCAGTCGGCCAGCTTGCCTGGCAGGCCGGCAATATCCAGCGCTCCCTTGCGGCGGGTCATTTCCCGCGCCCGTTTGGCGGCCTCGCGGGCCCGCGCCGCGTCGATGATTTTTGCCGTGATGGCCTTGGCTTCGGTGGGGTTTTCCAGGAAATAGTCCAGGATATTCTCGCGCGTGATGCTTTCCACCACGGGCGTGACTTCGGACGACACCAGCTTGTCCTTGGTCTGGGAGGAAAACTTGGGGTCCGGCGCCTTGACGGAGATTACCGCCGTCAGGCCTTCACGGGCATCATCGCCGGTCATGGTGATCTTGGCTTTTTTGGCCAGCCCTTCCTTGTCGAGGTACTGATTCAGGGTACGCGTCAGCGCACTGCGGAAACCGGCCAGATGGGTGCCCCCGTCTTTTTGCGGTATGTTATTGGTATAACAGAATATATTTTCCTGATAGGAATCATTCCACTGCATGGCGATCTCCACACCGATGTCGTTCTTCATGGTGTTGAAATAGATCACCGACTTGTGGAGGGGCGTCTTGTTGCGGTTGAGATGCTCCACGAAGGCGCGTATGCCACCCTCGTATTCGAACACATCCTTTTTCTCGCTGCGCTCATCGCTGAGGACGATTCTAACTCCATGATTTAAAAAGGAAAGCTCCCTCAATCGGGCGGCCAGGATATCGTAATGGAAATTGGTGTCGCCAAAAATACCGGGGCTCGGCTTGAAACGAATCTCTGTTCCCGTCTGATCGCTGTCACCGACACTGATGAGAGGTGCGATGGGCTCGCCGTCCCGGTATTCCTGCTGATAGATGTGCCCCCCACGCTTGATGGTCAGGCGCAGGGTTTCCGACAGGGCGTTGACCACGGAGACGCCCACGCCGTGCAGGCCTCCCGAAACCTTGTACGAATTGTCGTCGAACTTACCCCCGGCATGAAGCACGGTCATAATCACCTCGGCGGCCGACCTGCCCTCTTCCGGGTGAATGTCCACGGGGATGCCCCGCCCATTGTCCGCCACGGAAACCGAATCATCGCTGTGAATGGTAACGGATATTTCCGTGCAATGACCGGCGAGGGCCTCGTCGATGGAGTTGTCGACGACTTCAAAAACCAGATGGTGGAGTCCTGTCCCATCGTCTGTATCGCCAATATACATGCCTGGGCGTTTCCTGACGGCATCCAGCCCCCGCAATACCTTGATCCTTGAGGAATCGTATGTCTGATCCGTGCTCATCTGTTTTACCTGGATAAAAAAGGCATTATAGCACCTGTTTGACCCTGCCGTGTTCCACGTGAAACCTTTTCTGTATCAATCCGCCGGGCACATCTTCCAATGCATCCGTAGCGGTCATGAAAACCTGCACATCCAAGGCCCTGATCAGTTCCAACAGGTGATTACGGTGCGTAACATCCAGTTCAGCCGCAATATCGTCTATGAGTAATATGCAGGTCTTGCGGGTCTTTTCCGTAAAATAACGCAATTGCGCCAGATAGAGCGCACAGATCAGCAGTTTCTGCTGCCCGCGGGATACGCGCTCCTTTAACAGAACGCCCTCCTGGGTCAGAACGATATCGGCGCGATGGGGCCCGAAGCGGGTATAACCACAGGCACTGTCACCTGGGTAGGCCTCCCTCAGGACCGTTGTAAAATCATTGCCGTCGGACCAACCCGGATGATACTTCATGCCGATTTCGCCCAGTGTGGGTAAAAGGCTGGCAACGAAACTTTCGACACAGGGTTTCAGTTCATACAAAAAGTTTTTCCTGAGATGGTGTATGGATTGTGCCGTACCAAGGAGTTCATCATTCCACACTTCACACGCCTTTCGCGAAGCGCGTTGCTGAAGTGAGACGTTTCTTTGCTTCAGCGCCCTCGCATAGCGGCGCCACAAGGCATGAAAGGATGGTTCCACGTGAAACAAAGCCCAGTCCATGAAGTTTCTTCGTTGTCCCGGCCCTTCCAGCAGGAGACGGTGACTTTCCTGATGTATCACCACCAGGGGGACATAGCTGGCCAGCCTGGAGGCCTTTTTGACGGCACGGCCTTGAGCCTGCAGTTTGATACGGCGGTTCTGATAGCTGACACCAATATCAATGCGCTCTTCATTCTCACCCATCACACGACCGAAAATGGTGAAATTCTCTTCCCCTTTTTTGATGAGATGCCGTAACTGGCTGGTTCTGAAGGACTTGCCCCGGGAAAGAACAAAGAGGGACTCGAGGAGACTGGTTTTTCCGCTCGCGTTCGCGCCATAGACCAGATTGGTATGCGCCGCGGGCCCGATCTCCGTCTCCTGCAGATTACGTAGGCTCAATACACGAAGCTTGCTGATCCGCATGAATAATCTGCCAGGCAGAAAGCTAGTTGGGACGACGGCAGTTGCCTGCCGTCAAATACATCCGGCTGAATGAGTCTACAGCCTCATGGGCATGATGATGTATCGACATTGCTGATCGTCCACACCATGGATCAGGCAGCAACTGTTGGGATCCGACAACATCAACTGCACCTGCGCCGTTTCGCAGGCAAGCAAAGCATCCTGGATGTAATTGACATTGAAGCCCATTTCCAGATTGGGTCCATCGTAATCGATGGAGATTTCCTCTTCCGCCTCTTCCTGTTCCGGGTTATGGGCATGTACGTGGAGTGACCCAGGTGAGAATTCCAGTCTCACCCCACGGAACTTCTCGTTGGAGAGAATAGATACCCGCGCCAGCGCCTGCCTCAAGACTTCCCGGTCGCATATCACCTTTTTATCGCTGTTGACCGGCACCACATTCTGGTACTCGGGAAAACGGCCGTCGATGAGTTTCGAGACAAATTCCAGTTTGTCAGTTTTGAGCTGAATAAAATTGCCGCCTACGGCGACCTGTACAGGGGATTCGTCCTCCTCCAACAACCTGGATAGCTCCAAGACGCCCTTTCTTGGAATTATAACTTGTTGATTTTCATTGTTTTTATATGGTTCAACGGATTCCGGCATGGCAATGTCGCAGAGGGCTAGGCGATGGCCGTCCGTGGCTACAAAACGCAAAACATCATCCGTCATTTCCATGAGCAGGCCGTTGAGGTAATAACGCACGTCCTGCTGCGCCATGGCAAACTGCGTGTGGTCAATGGCGTATTTGAGGGTTCCCTGAGGTATCTCGAAATGGATGGCATCCTGTTGGGCCTCGATCCTGGGAAAATCTTCAGCCGGCAGGGTGGATAAAGTGAAGCGGCTCTTGCCGGAACGAATGGTCGCCTTTCCGTTCTTGTCGGCGCTGAGGACGATAGAGGCCTCGTCCGGCAAAGCGCGGCAGATATCGAGAAACTTGCGTGCGGGGATTGTGATCTCCCCTTCAATGCCGTCGATTATGTCTGTGCGGGTAGTCATCTGCACTTCGAGATCCGTGGCTACCAGGATCAGTTTATCTGCCTGGACCGAGACCTGGACATTGGACAGGATAGGCAGTGTCTGACGGCGTTCAACAATGCCGCCGATCATTTGCAAGGGTTTGATGAGCGTTTCTCTGTTAATCGTGAATTTCATAATCTTTTAATGATTTTAAGATTGATATTTTTACACCTGTTATATTTAGTAATCAGACAATGCGTGGATAACTGTTTTTTTATTTTTAGGATCAAACGATTAACAAAATAACAAGCATTTATATCCCCCGCCGGTTGATGTGGGCGCCCCGTTGAGTAGCTGTGGATAAGAAAACGGTTTATCCACAGGCTGAAATTATCCACAGCCAGTACACATCAAGTGGTCAGTATTCTCAACAAGTTGGCATAGTCCTCGCTGATACGGGAATCCGTTTCCTTGAGCTCCTTGATTTTCTTGCATGCGTGAATGACAGTGGTATGGTCCCGCCCACCGAAGGACTCCCCGATCTCAGGCAGACTGTGATTGGTCAACTCCTTGGCCAGCGCCATGGCCATTTGCCGCGGCCGCGCCACGGAACGGGAGCGGCGTTTGGACTTGAGATCGGAAATACGGATCTTGCAGTAATCCGCGACAGTCTTCTGGATGTTGTCGATGGTCACCTGCTTTTCCTGCAGGGCGATCAGGTCGCGCAGGGCGTCCTTGGTGAGATCCAGGGTGATGGGGCGTCCAGTGAAGCGCGAACTGGCGCACACGCGGCGCAGGGTGCCCTCCAGCTCACGGATATTGGAGCGGATGCGCTGGGCGATGAAGAAGGCCACGTCATTGGGCAGGTCCATCTTCATCTGTTCCGCCTTGCTCATCAGGATGGCCACGCGGGTCTCCAGGTCGGGTGGTTCCACTGCCACGGTGAGACCCCAGCCAAAACGCGACTTGAGGCGCTCCTCCAGGCCGCCCACTTCCTTGGGATAGCGGTCGCAGCTCATGATGATCTGGCTCTGGCCTTCTATTAAGGTATTGAAGGTATGGAAGAACTCTTCCTGCGAGCGTTCCTTTTTGGCGAAGAACTGGATATCGTCGATAAGCAGGGAATCCACGGAGCGGTAATAACGCTTGAACTCGTTGATGGCGTTTTGCTGGAATGCCTTGACCATGTCGCCCACGAAACGCTCGGAGTTGATGTACACCACGCGCGCCGCCGGGTTCTTTTCCAGTATACGGTTACCGATAGCGTGCATCAGGTGGGTCTTGCCCAGACCCACGCCGCCGTAGATGAACAGAGGGTTGTAGGCATGCCCAGGGTTGTCCGCCACCTGCAGGGAGGCCGCCTTGGCCAGCTGGTTGGACTTGCCCTCGACAAAATTTTCGAAGGTGAACTCGTGGCGCAGGTTGTTGACGTGATTGACGTCCGCGCGGTCGCTGCGGCGACTGAAATTGGTATCGAAAGAGGCGCCCTGCCTGCGCTCCGGGACAGGCGGGGCTGATTCGGCAGGCGCCTCGTAGCTGGGGGCGTTGCTGCCGATCTCCAGCTTGACCTTGAAATCCTCGCTGTCGATGTACTTGGCTGTAATGGCGGAGATATTGCTGTAGAAGCGCTCGCTGACCCAGTCCATGACGAAACGATTGGGGGCGAGCAGGCGCAGTGAGCGTTTATCTTCGATGGCCTGCAGGGGCCTGATCCAGGTGTTGAACTGCTGGGCCGTCAGTTCCGTTTCGAGATGATCGAGACACTTTTGCCAAAGACTGTTCTCCACTTACAGATCGACCTCCCCGCTTGATGTTACATGGTGATGAGAAGGGGGAGTGTATACCCCTTTAGCATGCTAATCCATACCCTGTTTTCCCCGCCTTCGTCTCGTCTCCCCAAGGTCCGCGCGGGAACCATCGGGCGATCACAAACTTGCGTCGTGAAGTTGACGACAGGCCACGACAAGCGCGCATAATTTATTGCCGGGTGACAGACAGCACCCCGTCGAGGTTCCATGACCACCCGCATTTTCCCGCCAGTATCTGCGATATAGACATTGACAGGGGCGGTATAAAGTAGGTATTTTAGACGACTTTATTTTCGCGGGAGTCCGGCCCTTGTGCGGTCAAACGCCGCCGGGCCGCCAGCAATGATCAGGAAGTGACATGAAAAGAACTTATCAGCCCAGTAATATCAAGCGTAAACGGACCCACGGTTTCAGGGCGCGTATGCGCACGGCGGCCGGACGGGCGGTCATCAGACGGCGCCGCGCCAAGGGGCGGGTGCGTCTGAGTGCCTGATCATTGCCGGCGGTCAGGAATTTCCCAGAAAATACCGGCTGGTAACGCCTGCTGAATACCGGCGTGTCTTCGCGCGCGCGCGCAAGTTGAACAACCGGTGCTTCACGGTGTTGATAAAGGACAACGACAAGGGATATCCTCGGCTAGGGTTGGCGATTTCACGCAAGAACACGAAGAACGCAGTACAGCGCAATACCGTGAAGCGCCTCGTCCGTGAAGCCTTCCGCCGCCACAAGAACGCCCTGGGCGCCCATGACCTGGTCTTCATGGCGCGGCCGGCCTTGTCAGGCAAAACAAGGCACGAACTGGTCCAGGCTGTCAATGAAATCTATAAGAAATTGAGCGATGCGAAGTTTACTGATGTTTCTCATCCGGGCATACCGCCTGGCAATCAGCCCGTTTCTGGCTAATACCTGCCGGTTCTACCCCAATTGTTCCTCCTATGCCGAAGAGGCGCTGCGCACCCACGGTTCCCTCAAGGGCCTGTACCTCATCGTACGCCGTCTCCTGAGATGCCATCCCTGGCATGAAGGCGGTATCGACCTCGTACCGGAAAAGGGCGCCGCGGCCTGCGTCCGTAATGGCCGTGACGCGTCTCACTGCATTTCGGATTAAGCCTCATGGATAATCAAAGAGTCATCCTGTTCTTCGCCCTCTCCTTCGTGCTGCTGT
Source organism: Gammaproteobacteria bacterium (assembly GCA_026982565.1). GTDB lineage: Bacteria > Pseudomonadota > Gammaproteobacteria > SZUA-140 > SZUA-140 > SZUA-140. The sequence continues at coordinate 10,873 of JALSGV010000172.1, read as the reverse complement.
TGATCTGGCAGGCATGGCAACAGGACAATGTGGGCCAGCAACAGCCGGCGACAGCCACCACTGCGCAGACGCCGGAGGCGCAGATTCCGCAGCAGTCGGAGGATGTGCCCGTCTCACCCCGGAGCGAGGCGCAGATGGACACCTCCGATATCCTGTCACCGGCGCAGGCCAGCCAGGAAGCCCTCAAGAAAGGGCAGCGCATCCGCGTCAGGACCGATGTCCTGGACGTGGAAATCGATACCATCGGGGGCGACATACGCCAGACGGATCTCCTCGCCTATCCCGTGGACCCCGATGAACCGGATCACCCTTTCCGTCTCATGGAGGACAGCCCCCTGCGGGTATTCATCGCCCAGAGCGGCCTGTTGTCCAAGCAACCAGCGCCCGACCACCACGCGGAGTTCACCGCCGAACAGGCGGAATATATCTTGCCTGCCGGCGCCGACCAGATACAGGTTCCCCTGCGCTGGACCTCCGAGGACGGCATTACGGTCACCAAGACCTATACCTTCAAGCGCGACAGCTATGTCATCGATATCGCCCACACGGTGGAGAACGGCAGCACCCAGGAATGGCGCGGTCACCAGTACCGCCAGTTCCAGCGTACAGAGCCTGCCGATTACGAGAAATCCGCCTTCATATATACCTATACCGGCGCGGTGATCTACAGCGAGGAAGAGAAGTACGAGAAAATCGATTTCGACGATATGAAGGATGGTGACCTGAGCCGCGACATCAAGGGTGGCTGGGCCGCCATGATCCAGCACTACTTTGTCGGCGCCTGGCTGCCCCATGAAAACGAGCTCAACCATTTCTATACCAAGGCCCCCAAGGGACGCCCCTATATTCTGGGCCTGGTTTCCGCCCAGGAGACGGTCGCGCCCGGGGAGCAGAAGACCTTCGACAGCCGCGTCTTCATCGGCCCCAAGGAACAGCACCGCCTGGAGAAACTGGCGCCCGGCCTGGAGCTGACCGTCGATTACGGCATTCTCACCGTCCTGGCCAAGCCCATTTTCTGGCTGATGGAATACATCCATGCCCTCATCGGCAACTGGGGTTTCACCATCATTATCCTCACCCTCATCATCAAACTGGTGTTCTACAAGCTGTCGGAAGCCAGCTACCGCTCCATGGCCAATATGCGCAAGCTGCACCCCAAGATCGTGGCCATGCGCGAACGCTACGGCGACGACCGCCAGCGCATGAGCCAGGCCATGATGGAGCTGTACAAGAAGGAGAAGATCAATCCCATGGGCGGCTGCCTGCCCATGCTGGTGCAGATCCCCGTCTTCATCGCCCTGTACTGGGTGCTGCTGGAGAGCGTGGAACTGCGCCAGGCCGACTTCATCTTCTGGCTCAACGACCTGTCGTCGCGCGACCCCTATTACATTCTGCCGCTGCTGATGGGCGCCACCATGTATATACAGCAGAAGCTCAACCCGCCGCCACCCGACCCCATTCAGGCCAAGATCATGGCGGCGCTGCCCATCATCTTCACCCTGTTTTTCGCCTTCTTCCCCTCGGGCCTGGTGTTGTACTGGGTGACCAACAGCGCCCTGTCCATCTTGCAGCAATGGTATATCACCCGCCGCATCGAGAAGGCGGCAGAGAGCGCCAAGAGCGGGTCTTAGGCCAGCCCGGACCTGGGCGGGCGCCTTGCCGCGCTTCCCGGTATCTGAAGCCGCGCCGTGGCTGACCACCGGGACACCATTGTCGCCCTCGCCACCCCCCCCGGGCGCGGCGGCGTGGGCATCGTGCGCGCCTCGGGACCCGGGGTGGTGGACATCGCCCGCGCCCTGCTCCACACCCTGCCCGCGCCCCGTCACGCCCGCTACGGCCCCTTCTTCGACAGCGACGGCAATATCCTGGATCACGGCATCGTCCTCTATTTCCCCGGCCCCGCTTCCTATACGGGCGAGGATGTGCTGGAACTGCAGGGGCATGGCGGTCCCGTCGTGCTGGACATGATCCTGCAGCAGGTCATCGCCCTGGGGGCGCGTCCGGCCCGGCCCGGTGAGTTCAGCGAGCGCGCCTTTCTCAACGACAAAATGGACCTGGCCCAGGCCGAGGCCATCGCCGACCTCATCGACAGCGCCTCGCAGCAGGCGGTGCGCTCGGCCCAGCGTTCCCTGCAAGGGGAATTCTCCACCCTCATCCACAATCTGGTGGAACGCATCACCGCCCTGCGCCTCTATGTGGAGGCCGCCATCGACTTTCCCGAGGAGGAGATCGACTTTCTCGCCGATGACAGCGTACGAACGCGCCTGGCGGACATCGATGCCGCCTTGGCCGGAATCCTTGCCTCCGCCCGCCAGGGATGCCTGCTGCGGGAGGGCATGAGCGTGGTCATCAGCGGCCGGCCCAATGTGGGAAAATCCAGCCTCCTCAACCGCCTGGCGCGGCGCGAGGCCGCCATCGTGACGGACATCGCCGGCACCACGCGCGACGTGCTGCGCGAGCACATCACCCTCGATGGCATGCCCCTACACATCATCGATACCGCGGGTCTGCGGGACAGCAGTGACCCCGTGGAACAACTGGGTATCCAGCGCGCCCGCGACGAGATGGCGCGCGCCGACCGCATCCTCCTCATGGTGGACCGCCACGCCGATCCCCGCGGGGCGGCCAGCGCCGGCCTCATCCCCGCCGGCTATCGACAAAAACTGACCGTCGTCCACAACAAGATCGACCTCACGGAAGAAGAGCCGCGTTTGCGGGAAGAGAATGGCGTAACGGAAATCCTGTTGTCCGCCACCACCGGCGCGGGCATCGATTTATTGTGCCAGCACCTCAAGGCATGCATGGGCTACCACAACCCGGGCGAAGGCAGCTTCATGGCGCGCCGCCGCCACCTCGACGCCCTGCAACGCGCCCGTCAGCACGTCGGCCACGGCCAGCAGCAACTGGAACACCACCAGGCCGGAGAACTGCTGGCCGAAGACCTGCGCCTGGCCCAGGCGGCCCTGGGAGAGATCACGGGAGAAGTGACCGCCGACGATCTGCTGGGGAGGATCTTCGGGGAGTTTTGCATCGGGAAGTGAGGGGGCTTCCCAGCTTCGTCGTTTGGCACCTCATCTCGATCTGCAGTCTAATGCAGTTGGTTAGAAAACGTGTCATCTTCCTGGGTATGTTTGGTATCGAAAAAGACCTTGTTTAACCGGACAGTAGTGTGAAGGAGTACTATCAGGAAGTGAAAACCCGCCTCGAGCGTCAGGCCGACAAGATTCTGGCTGCGGTACGAGATCGATTACCTGCCTGGGCGGGCAATCAAACTGGAGGAAGAAGTCAGCGTTGGCAGGCAACCAAGAATCCAACCGGGAAAGAGGTAACATTATGATGGAAAATGGATTTTTCTGTTTGGTGGCTTTTGCGGAGCCGAAAATGGAAACGCCGCTCCCAAGTTTCCATTGGGCGCGGCGTTGGGCCGAGGATACTTTCCCCGGCGGGGCGAAAAAGAAACGCCCCCACGAGGGAGGCGTCGGGCCGGCGATGCTCTCGCCGGCGGGGTTATCGCCTCAAAGTATTGAGGTTATCGGCGGGCCTGTCACAAAGGATGGAAGCGGTTCTATTGGCTCGACCTGGTTGCGCTGGCAACCGATCTCTTAAAGCCCGTGCAAATCCTGATCGGGACGCATTGCATTATTTTACCGCCCGAATCCGGGCCGCGGGCAACAACCATGCGGATATGCAGCGCCAGGGCAATTACCTGGATGCCCTGGCCACCTTGGACGATCTCCACACCCATTACGGGCATTACCTGAAGAAACCAAGAAAATGTCACGGATGCGGAACCCAGTGGATGGACTACGAAGAGAAGATGACCGACGTCAATATCGCCGTTCAGTTGCTGGCCGATGCTCCAGAAAACTCATCGAAGCTGCCCTGCCGCTGGACGACATCAAACGCGAGCAGGCGCGGATGAAGTCCATCCGCCACGGCCACTCCAGCACGTTGCAACTGTGGTGGGCGCAGCGACCGCGGGCGTTGTTGTTCGTGCTGGAGGTGGCCAAGAACCTTGAATTCCAGCAAAATGGCGTGGCGAATCACAGTTGGCCTACAGGGTATTGATCATGCTGACCAGACTCAAAATACGAAATTTCAAGCTCTTCGACGAGGTGGAACTCGAACTGGGTGACCGCGTGGTAATGATTGGCCCCAACAACGCAGGAAAAACGACCGCTCTGCAGGCCCTGGCCCTCTGGGACGTTGGCGTCCGCCGCTGGGTAGAAAAACGTGGTACGGGAAAGATCCCGAAGAAGCGTTCCGGCGTCACCATCAACCGGCGGGATTTGATGGGCGTACCCGTACCCACAGCCAACCTCCTGTGGCGTGACCTCCACGTGCGCAGCGGAAAACGAGTCGATGGAAAACCACGCACCGAAAATATCCTGATTGACATCGTCGTCGAGGGGGCGGGCTGGACTTGCGGTCTGGAGTTCGATTATGCCAACGAAGAATCCTTCTACTGCCGGCCGTTGCGTACCGACGATGGTAATCGCATGGAAGTTCCTGAACAGGTCAAGGATGTACATATCGCCTACCTGCCACCCATGTCGGGGTTGGCCGCCATGGAAGACCGTCTCGACCCCGGCGCCATCAATGTCCGTTTGGGTGAGGGCCGAACCGCAGAGGTGCTGCGTAACCTGTGCTACCAAGTGCTGACCGGAAAAGATGGAGCGGCACGGTGGACTGCCATTGTCGAGCGCATGCAGAAACTCTTCGGTTGTACCCTGGAAGCACCAGAATACATTGCAGAGCGGGGCGCCATTCGCATGTCCTATCAGGATCGTAACGGTATAACACTTGATATTTCCGCTAGCGGGCGCGGCCAGCAGCAAACCTTACTACTGTTGGCCCACATGTCTGCCAACCCCGGTTCTGTGCTGTTGCTGGACGAGCCCGATGCCCACCTGGAAATCCTTCGCCAGCGGCAGATCTACCAAGTGCTCAGCGAGATCGCCGACGGGACCAACAGCCAGATCATCGCCGCCAGCCATTCGGAGGTGATTCTCAACGAGGCGGCGGATCGGGACATTCTGATCGCCTTCGTGGGCAAGCCCCATCGTATCGATGATCGCGGCAGCCAGGCGGTCAAGGCGCTCAAGGAAATAGGCTTCGAGCACTACCTGTTGGCCGAGGAGCGCGGCTGGGTGCTCTATCTGGAAGGCTCTACCGACCTTGCGATCCTGCTGGCGCTGGCACGGAAGCTGGATCACCCCGCGCAGGCACTGCTCGAAAGCCCCTATATGCACTACGTCGCCAACCAACCCCGTAAGGCGCAGGAACACTTCTATGGCGTGCGGGAAGCCAAACCCGACCTGGTGGGCATCGCCATATACGACCGGCTCGATCAAGACCTGCCCGATGACCCGAATTTGGCACAGCGGATGTGGCGGAAACGGGAAATCGAGAATTATCTCTGCCGACGGGAGGTGCTGGAGACCTATGCCGCCGCCGAAGGGGCGCGACAGATGGGTGAATTGTTTGGAAGTGCATGGCGCACCACCATGCGGGAGACCATCGATGAACTCGAACAAGCATTGGTTACATTGGACAGCCCTTCTCCCTGGTCGGACAACATCAAGGCCAGCAGCGAGTTTCTCGACAAGCTGTTCAAAAAATTCTACGAAAAACAAAAACTCCCGAACCTGATGAGCAAAACCGACTACCACCGGCTCGCCGAATACATCGTGCCCGATGCCATCGACGAGGAAGTCCGCGAATTCCTTGACCTGATCGTAAAGACTGCGAAACAGGCGCGTCCCCGGAGCAATGGCATGTGACAACCATCAAATCCCTACTAGGAATCCTTGAGTGATCAACATCTTTACTTGAGAGTGCCGAGATATCTGTAACTGCCTGATTTACAATAAAACACAGCACTGCATTCATGTCATTCCCGCGCAGGCGGGAATCCAGGAAAATCAATGGGTTCTGGATTCCTGCATCCGCAGGAATGACAAAACTCGGTACTCTCAAGATCTTTACTAATGGGTCAAATTTTCAGCTGATTTTCTCACCACAGAGATCACAGCGTTTTATTGTTTTTTCCTTCGTGTCCTCTGCGTCTCTGCGGTGAACGATTGTTGGTCTGAGGCGGAGCCTCGCTAGTACTCCGTCATGGGAATAGGTCTTGCCTTCTTCTCCACACCGTTGCAGGAACACAGCCCGCGGCCGATCTGGTCATCCAAAAATGGTCATTTGGTCTATAATGGTCAAATCAGACTGACCACTGGAGAGTGACATGGAAATCAATGCGACTGAATTCAAAGCCAAGTGTCTGAAACTAATGGATGAAGTGGCCAAGACCCACCAGCCCCTCATCGTCACCAAATACGGTAAGCCCATTGCCAAAGTGGTGCCCATCGAGCCGGAGGAACCCAAATCCTGGTACGGCTATATGGAGAACACCATCAAAATAACGGGTGACATCATGGCTCCCATGGAAGGCGAAGACTGGGAGGCGGCGCTGGGCGAGGAAGCCCATTTCTACAAAGGCATGGGCGTCGCGGAAAAACAGCAGGACGAGGATGAAAAATGAAAGCGGGGCTGCTGCTTGATACGCATATCTGGCTCTGGTACGCCATCCCGGACCGGCGTTTGAAACCCGCGGCGCGTGAGGCCATCGATGCCCGCGTCATGGCGGGAGGAGGGCTCCATGTCTCCATCATGTCGATTTGGGAAATCAGCATGCTGGCGGCCAAAGGGCGGTTGCATCTCGGCATGCCCATCGATGAATGGATGGAACAGGCGCTCACCCTGCCTGGCCTGCGCGTTCTGCCGCTGGAGCCAAAGCTGATCATCGATGCACACCGGCTGCCCGCTGGATTTCATGCCGATCCCGCCGATTGCCTCATCGTCGCCACCGCGCGCCATCTCGGCCTGATCCTCATCACCGACGATGGCAAGATACTCAACTACGGCGGTCAGGGTTATCTCCGCGCCTTCGCCTCCGGCGACAAGGCGCTGCTGACACCGTGAAAGCCCACACCATTCACCTCAACTGAACCCACGGATTCAGGCTCAAGGCATGCATGGGCTACCACGACCCGGGCGAGGGCAGCTTCATGGCGCGCCGCCGCCACCTCGACGCCCTGCAACGTGCCCGTCAGTAGCACGTCGGCCACGGCCAGCAGCAACTGGAACGGCACCAGGCCGGAGAACTGCTGGCCGAAGACCTGCGCCTGGCCCAGGCGGCCCTGGGAGAGATCACGGGAGAGGTGACCGCCGATGATCTGCTGGGGAGGATCTTCGGGGAGTTTTGTATCGGGAAATAGTGTTTATAAACCAAATTGTTAAGGCAACTATCCCCCCCGACCTCATTCTGACCTTATATACCCACTCGGATACTGAGATCCCTCTTACAGGGAAGAAGGAACTTATTAACCCGGCAACCATATATATCGTATTCAGGACTTCAGGCCTGCGCTGGAACAAGGCGCGGTGTGCAGGCAATGGTGATTCCATTGGCAAGCGCCGCAACGCCGTACCAGTGCAGGCCTGAAGTCCCTGACAGATTGAAATCAAAGGACAGGCCATTGCGTGCCGGCCCGCTGACTGCGTTGGCGAAACTTGCTGTAGAATGACTACAGCGGCCTTTCGCCGTCTTGCAGCGAACCGGCACGCAATGGCTGAATACGATATATATGGTTGCCGGGTTAATAACTGAATAGTGGTACAAGTTATCAGGTTCGACAAAGATTTGAAGGTCTCATAATATCCCAATGATATTCGGTTTTGCTTAAGGCAGCTCACGGGCGATAAACTGTACGCAAACCCAGTATCGCAAGGATGCCGATTATGTCGCCTGCACCATGCGCACTAGCGCAGTTCCTGAGATTACAGCGCTATAGAATTACCGACACCTACGGAATACCGGCTCATATAAGCAGGGCGTCAAAACATTTCCCGGATAGTTCGGAGCTGCTCCGGTGAGCGGCATCGAACGGCTATATAAAATCTGCCGCCGGTTGCAGTCGGCACGCCAGCCGATCAAAGCGTCCAGCTTATGTGCGGAGTTCGAGGTTGATCGCTCCACCATCATGCGCGACATTGCGCTGCTGCGAGACCGCCTGAATGCCCCCATACGCTCCAGTCGCAACCCGGGTGGTTTTTACTTCGATCCGGATGCGCCGAAATTCGAACTGCCGGGCATCTGGTTCAGCGCCAATGAAGCCCGCACACTGGTGACTCTCAGCCACCTGATTCACACCCTGGAGCCAAGTGTGCTCAAAGATCACCTCAGGCCGGTTGAGGCGCGCATCGGAAAATTCCTTGCCAACAAGGATAAAACCCTAGCCGAGGTGAAGCGCCGCATCCGGGTGTTATCCATGGCCAAGCGCGACTACAACCCGGATAACTTCGAACTGATCACCCACGCCTTGCTGGATCGCTGGCGTCTCGACATCGAGCATTACCACCGCGGGCGTGACGAAGTCACACAGCGACAGGTATCGCCGCAACGTCTGGTTCATTACCGCGACAACTGGTACCTCGATACCTTCGATCACTTTCGCAAAGAACTGCGCACCTTCTCTCTCGACACCCTGCGCAAGGTCAATGTCACCCACCTGAGGGCGGAGAATATATCCGACAAGGAACTCGACAAGGCCCTCGGCAACAGTTACGGCATCTTCTCCGGAGAACCGCATGCGCAAGCCGTGCTGCGGTTTGACGCCTACCGCGCCCGTTGGGTGGCACAGGAGTCCTGGCATCCCGACCAGCTAGGCCGGTATCTCGACGATGGCCGCTATGAACTGCGGATACCTTACTCGGATGATCGTGAACTTATAATGGATATTCTCAAGTACGGCGCGGACGTCGAAGTGCTGGCCCCGCAATCCCTTCGCGGCAGAGTGCAGGAGGCGCTCAGTGCTGCCATGGAGAAATACAAAAAATAATTTCAGAGGTCTCGCCATATGACATATCAGCCCTTGTAGACTTCCATAACAGGTCTGGCAGTAAAGATTGTTATCAAAGAAAAAGAGGACTAGTGCGTGATGGTGCCTTATTTGGCGCATGTAAGACAGGACAGCGATGGTGGTTGGATTGAGCATGGTCTTGAGGATCACTTGCGCAAGGTCGGCAGCTTGGCCTTTGAAATGGCAGAGTATTTTGAAAGTGGGGATTGGGCGAAAATTGCGGGGTGGTGGCATGACCTGGGAAAATACCGGCAAACTTTCCAGGCTTACATAAAACAAGTGACCGGCTATGCTCCTGAAGCACATATAGAACAGGGAAAGGGGAAAGTCGACCACTCAACCGCCGGTGCGATACATGGCGTCGAGAAATGGGGCGTGCATGGCCGGGTATTGGCGTACCTGATCGCCGGACATCACGCAGGGTTGCCTGATTGGTCGAAACAGGAGGAAGGTACTGGCAGGAGCCTTCATGAACGGCTTCAGAACAAGATTCTGCTTGAGGAAGCGTTGAAAGCCGATATTCCCACTGCATTGTGTAACGCCGCCTGCCCCCCATTCAATGTGCCCGGTGGAGCGCAGGGCTTCGCCCTCTGGATACGCCTGCTCTTCTCCTGCCTGGTGGATGCCGATTTTCTCGATACCGAAGCCTTCATGGATAGCGAAAAGGCCGGGCGGCGGGGTGCTTATTCTGCACTGACTGAGTTGCGCAAGGCCTTCGATGCCTACATGCAGCGTTTCAAGGCCGACACCCCCGTCAACCGATTGCGTGCAGACATCCTGTGCCACTGCCGCGACAAAGCGAGCCATGAACCGGGCTTCTTCTCCCTCACTGTGCCGACAGGTGGCGGCAAGACCCTCTCTGGCATGGCCTTCGCGCTCGACCATGCAATCGCTCACGGCAAGCGGCGCATCATCCATGTAATCCCCTACACCAGTATCATCGAACAGACTGCTGATATCTTTCGCGGTATTTTTGGCGAGGCAGTGATCGAACACCACAGTGCTTTCGATCCCGATAAGGAAACGGCGCGATCGCGGCTGGCGGCGGAGAACTGGGACGCGCCCATTATTGTCACCACCAGCGTGCAGTTCTTCGAGTCCCTGTTCGCCGCGCGAACCAGCCGCTGCCGCAAACTGCACAATATCGTCGGCAGCGTGGTGGTACTGGACGAGGCGCAACTGCTGCCCCCCGACTTTCTACAACCGGTGCTGGATGTTTTGAACCTGCTGGTGAAACACTATGGAGTAACCGTGGTGTTCTCCACCGCCACCCAGCCAGCACTGGAGACGCGCCAGGACAGCTTCGGAAAAACCCTGCTTCGTGGGCTGGAGAAGGTCGAGGAGATCATTCCCGATCCCGATGCGCTCTACCGGAAACTGGAGCGGGTGAAAGTAACGCTGCCCGATGATTTGAATGCCACCCGTTCATGGAAGGATGTTGCCGCCAAGATTTCCCGGTACGAGACAGTGCTGGCTATCGTCAACACCCGCCGCCACGCCCGGGAGCTGCACGCCCTGCTCCCCAAGGGCACGCTCCATCTCTCCGCATTGATGTGCGGGCAGCACCGCTCCGATGTGATCGCCCAAATTAAAGACAAACTAAAAAACGGGGAACCGGTGCGCGTGGTCAGCACCCAACTGGTGGAGGCGGGAGTAGATCTCGATTTCCCCGTGGTCTACCGTGCTCTGGCCGGCCTGGACTCCATCGCCCAGGCCGCAGGGCGTTGCAACCGGGAAGGCGTGCTGGATGCAGGTGAAGTGGTGGTATTTATCCCGCCAGAGCTTCCCCCGCCTGGCATCCTTCGCTGGGCGGCAGCCAAAACCGTCTCGGTGCTGTCAGGTAGCGGCGTACCGCCCCTATCCAGGGAAAATTTCGGCCACTTCTTCCGCCTGTTTTATGACGACTGTGAGTTGGACAAGTACAATATCGGCGACAGCCTGGCGCCCAAAGG
>JALSGV010000171.1 GCA_026982565.1 Gammaproteobacteria bacterium | reverse complement strand
GCAGTTCCGTGAGTTTTCTCGATGTGCCTTTCTCATGCGCGAAACCGGGAGCGAACAGGATGGCCTGCTTCTCGCCCGGATCATGCACCCACGCCGCCGCCTTGGCCCGCCAGATCTTTTCTGTATCCATGACGCCCTCCCTCTTCACGACAGCCGCTGCAGATTGTCGTCTAGCCAGTCATGAATCTGCTGCCAGATGCCCTGCTGATTTCGCTGCACCCAGGCCCGCTGTGCTGCATCCAGCCGTTGCCATAGCGGTCGTGGCGGCATGTGTGGCAGGTGATAGACCAGTCCCCTGAAACGACCATCGGCCAAGCGCTGCACCTTCATGCGCATCTGGGAGGCCCAGCGTGCTTCTCGTGGCAGATTCCTGATGGCATGTGGCCCTTGCACCGGATAACCGAGCAGGAAAACGCCGGTCAGCCCTGGCCCCTTCTTGCGTTTGGCAATGTCCCGCATGTTGGCCAGCACCTGAGCCAGCCTGTTCATCACATCCTGCCAGTCCCCTGTTGGACGAGTGTGCCAGATCAGCAGCGCCTGTTGATCTCGGCCCAGCGCATGTGGCCAGCCTCCGGTACCACCAAAGTCATCCATGAGACATTCTTCCCAAGGCCGGGCCGGCCACTCCTCCACTTGCTGAAGATCACTACCGTGCAGCTGCAATGACCCCCATGCGTTATTGCAGCGACTGCCAATGCTGCCGAAAAAGGAAACCAGCTGCAGTGTCCGTTGCAGCTCTTGCAATGCATCCCGCCCCATCAGCCGTGAAGCAGGGCGAAGCATGCACTGCAACCTTTGCTTCTCTCCCGCATTAATGGCAGGCGCGCGCTCCCTGTGCAGATGTCTGGTGCGCTGATCCACTGGCCCATAACCAAGGTAGAGTGCCACAGGAATGCGTTGTTCGTTGTGTCTCGGACGCGGTGCCACCGTGCCCAGGCGAACGGCATTGCCCCAATCCTGTTCGCCCAGTTCTCCCCCATCCCAATGCTGCAGACGCAACTCGATCAATGATCGTTGATGTCCATTCTTGCGTCCGCGAAGATGCGGCCTTTCCAGAAACGCATTGCCCCAGAGCAGCCCCTCCTCCTCGCGCAGCTGCTGCCAGTCGTAATTGCACGCTTGCGCCTTCAGGATGCGCCACCAGCGCCGCAGCAGGGCCTTGAAGGGAGGCACGCGCCATTGCCCCTGCTGCGTGGCATTGCCCAGAAAGGCGGGTGTTATGAACTCCACCTCGCAACTGATCTTCTGCAACCGGCTCATCCCCTACCTCCCTTCGTCGATGATCCGCACCTGCTCCGGTTTCAGGGGCAGGTCGTGGCAGTAGCGCCCGCTGCCCGCATCGTGCCGCCTGCCGATCTCGTAGGCCTTCGCCGGCCCCGGCCCC
>JALSGV010000170.1 GCA_026982565.1 Gammaproteobacteria bacterium | reverse complement strand
TTGTGCGGTGAGGCATTTCGCCCGCAGTAGCAGGGCCACTCATGTCCGTCTAAGGCGGGTGGCAAAGTTTCAAGTGGGGTTCGTTTTTATCGGGGAATGTGGTTGACTGAGAGTTCATCAGTTTTGTTCACACTAAGGCAGGGCGGTCATCCACGGTGTGAAATTCAAAGACGGGATTGAGGTAAACAACGACGAAACCGAGAGCAACAGGGACGCCGCCTGATTACTGTGTACACCAGATTTGACTATAGCTCAAAAAGATATCGTACCTTATCCTCTCTATCAAAGCGCCGCGATCCGCTCCCGCTGTTCGCGCAGGCTGTTGCGCGTGGCGCATAGTTCGGCGAGGCGTTGCTGCTCGCGGGCGACGATGTGGCTGGGGGCGCGTTCCACGTAGTTGGGGTTGGCCAGTTTCTGTTCGCAGCGTTCCACGGTTTTTGCGATGCGCTCCAGTTCCTTGTCCAGGCGCGCCAGTTCGGCTTCCTTGTCGATGAGGCCGGCCATGGGGATGAGGAGTTTCATGTCGCCCACCAGGGCTGTGGCGGATTCCGGCGCCTCGTCGCCTTCCCGCAGCCAGGTGATGGATTCCAGCTTGGCGAGGGAGAGGAGGAAGCCGCGGTTGTGTTCCAGTCTTTTCAGGTCGGTGGTGTCGCCGTTCTGCAGCAGGACGGGCAGGGGTTTGCCCGGCGCGATGTTCATGCCGCTGCGGATCTTGCGCACGCCGAGGATGAAGTTCATGACCCATTGCATTTCCACGACGCCCTCGTGGTCGATGGCGGACAGGTCCGGCTGCGGGTAGGGTTGGCGCATGATGGTTTCACCGCTGCATCCGGCCAGGGGCGCGATGCGTTGCCAGATCTCTTCGGTAATGAAGGGGGTCAGGGGGTGGGCCAGGCGCAGGATGGCCTCCAGGGTCTGGACCAGTGTGCGGCGGGTGCCGCGTAGGGCGGCGGGGCTGCTGTCGGGGTCGTTGAGGATGGGCTTGGACAGTTCCAGGTACCAGTCGCAGTATTCATTCCAGGTGAATTCGTAGATGGCCTGCGCCGCCAGGTCGAAGCGGTAGTTGCCGACGGCCTCGTTGACCTGCTGGCTGATGACCTGCAGGCGCGAGACGATCCAGCGGTCGGGCAGGCTGAGGGTGACGGGTTCCTGTCCCGCGCCGTTGTCCTGGTCTTCGCATTTCATGAGCACATAGCGCGCGGCATTCCACAGTTTGTTGCAGAAATTGCGGTAGCCCTCGATGCGCTTGAGGTCGAACTTGATGTCGCGCCCGGTGGAGGCGAGGGCGGCGAAGGTGAAGCGCAGGGCGTCGGTGCCGAAGGCGGGGATGCCGTCGGGGAAGTCCTCGCGCGTCGCCTTCTCGATCTTCCGCGCCATCTCCGGCTGCATCAGGTTGCTGGTGCGCTTGCGGATCAGTTCGTCCAGTTCGATGCCGTCGATGAGGTCGATGGGGTCCAGCACGTTGCCCTTGGACTTGGACATCTTCTGGCCGTGGGCGTCGCGCACCAGGCCGTGGATGTAGATTTCATGGAAAGGGACCTGGCCGGTGAATTTGAGGCCCATCATGATCATGCGCGCCACCCAGAAGAAGATGATGTCGAAGCCGGTGACCAGCACGCTGGTGGGATAGAAGGTCTTGTACTCCGGCGTCTCCTGCGGCCAGCCCAGGGTGGAGAAGGGCCACAGGGCCGAGGAGAACCAGGTGTCCAGGACGTCCTCGTCCTGGTCCAGGTGCAGGGCCGGGTCGAGGCCGAATTTCCCGCGCACCTCGGCCTCCGAGCGTCCCACATAGATATTGCCGGCCTCGTCATACCAGGCCGGAATGCGGTGGCCCCACCAGATCTGGCGGCTGATGCACCAGTCCTGGATGTTGCGCATCCATTCGAAATAGGTGTTCTCCCAGTTGCCGGGTACGAAGCGGATGGCGCCGCTCTCCACCGCCTCGATGGCGGGTTGCGCCAGGGGCGTGGCCTTGACGAACCATTGGTCCGTCAGCAGGGGCTCGATGACCGTGCCGGAGCGGTCGCCGCGCGGCACCATCAGTTTGTGGTCCTCGATCTTCTCCAGCAGGCCCTGCGCTTCGAGATCGGCGACGATCTGCTTGCGCGCCTCGAAGCGGTCCAGGCCGAAATACCTCTCCGGCGCCGCCTCGTTGATGCGTCCGTCCGGGGTGAAGATATTGATCTTGGGCAGCTGGTGGCGCTCGCCCACTTCGTAGTCGTTGAAGTCGTGGGCGGGGGTGATCTTGACGCAGCCGGACCCGAATTCAGGGTCCACGTAGTCGTCGGCGATGACGGGGATGCGCCGCTCGCACAGGGGCAGCAGGATGTGCTTGCCGATGAGGTGCTGGTAGCGTTCGTCTTCGGGGTGAACGGCCACCGCGCTGTCCCCCAGCATGGTCTCGGGGCGGGTGGTGGCGACCACCAGGTATTCCGAGCCGTCTTCCAGGGGATAGCGGATGTGCCACAGATGGCCGTTTTCCTCCTCGGAAATCACCTCCAGGTCGGACACCGCCGTGTGCAGCACCGGGTCCCAGTTCACCAGGCGCTTGCCACGGTAGATGAGGCCTTCCTCGTAGAGGCGCACGAAGACCTCGCGCACCGCCACCGAAAGCTCCTCGTCCATGGTGAAGCGCTCCCGCGACCAGTCCAGGGAAGCGCCCATGCGCCGCAGTTGCCGGGTGATGGCGCCGCCGGACTCCTCGCGCCACTGCCATACCTTCCCGATGAAGGCCTCGCGCCCCAGGTCGTGGCGGGACTGGCCCTGGGCGGCAAGCTGCCGTTCCACCACCATCTGGGTGGCGATGCCGGCATGGTCGGTGCCGGCCTGCCACAGGGTGTTGTCGCCGCGCATGCGGTGATAGCGGATGAGGGCGTCCATCAGGGTGTCCTGGAAGGCGTGGCCCATGTGCAGGGTGCCCGTCACGTTGGGCGGCGGGATCATGATGCAATAGGGCCTGCCTTCGCCGCCGGGGGAGAAATAGCCCTTTTCTTCCCAGGTCCGGTACCAGTGCTGTTCGATGGCGTGGGGGTCGTAAGTCTTGTCCATGGTGGTTTTTGCTTTCAGGTCACGTTCGTTGCGGGGCATTATTGCAGCCTGCCGGGAGAATTTCTACACGGCCGCCGCCGGCGCGGCGCTCAGAGATTGTGTGTCTTGAGGGCGTAACCCCGTTCGCGGTAGAAGCGGTAGCGCTCCCGCCCGCCGCGCTTTTCCCCGGCTTGCGGCGCGATGATTTCCGCCACCCGTTCGAAACGGCTGAAGAACAGGGGGACGGCAGGCGCCAGGTTGATGAGCACATCGGCCTCGGCGTCCGGTTCCTCGTGATGGCCGATGACCACGGGGCTCTCGCTCGCCTGCCCCTCGCGGTAGATCTCGTGGGGAAGGAAGCTGCCGTCGCGGTAGGTCCACAACAGGTCGTCCACCCGGCAGGCCTCGCTGTGGGAGTCGGTATGGATGTAGAGACGGTTGCCCAGCTTGTAGACCTTCTCCGCCAGGCGGCAGGAGAGCATGTCGCGGTTGTGCGGGGACTGCTCCGACAGGATATAGAAGTCGATCTGGGTCATGGCCGATCAGAGCAAAGAGAAAGGCGCCGTGTCAGAGATGTTCATTCCTGCCGCTCCTGCTTGTTGCAGCGGTCGATGAGGTATTGGACCAGGAGGGGGACGGGGCGGCCGGTGGCGCCCTTTTTGTGGCCGCCCAGCCACGCGGTGCCGGCGATGTCGAGGTGGGCCCAGGTCAATTTCTCGGTGAAGCGCGACAGAAAGCAGGCGGCGGTGATGGTGCCGCCCTCGCGGCCGCCGATGTTGGCCATGTCGGCGAAGTTGCTCTTGAGCTGCTGCTGGTAGTCCTTGCCCAGGGGCAGCTGCCAGGCCACGTCGCCGCTGGCCTCGCCCGCCGCGAGGATATCGCCGATGAGCTGCTCGTCGTTGCCCAGCAGGCCGCTGTAGTGCTTGCCCAGGGCGATGACGCAGGCGCCGGTGAGGGTGGCGATGTCGATGACGGTGTCAGGGTCGAACTGCTCGCTGTAGGTGAGGGCGTCGCACAGGATCAGGCGCCCCTCTGCGTCGGTATTGAGTATCTCGATGGTCTGGCCCGACATGCTGGTGACGATGTCGCCCGGCTTGACGGCATTGCCGTCGGGCAGGTTCTCGCAGGAGGGGATGATGCCGACGACATTGAGGGGCAGGCGCATTTCCGCCACGGCGCACAGGGCGCCCAGCACGCTGGCGGCGCCGCACATGTCGTATTTCATCTCGTCCATGGCGGGGGAGGGCTTGATGGAGATGCCGCCCGAGTCGAAGGTGATGCCCTTGCCTACCAGCACGCAGGGTTTGTCGCCCTTCCCGCCGCCCTGGTACTCCAGAACGATGAGCCTGGCGGGCTGGCGGCTGCCGCGCGCCACGGCCAGCAGGGCGCCCATGTTGAGGGCCTCCATTTTTTTCTCGTCGAGCACCTTGACCGTGAGGGCGGGGTGGTGTTCCGCGAGGCCCTTGGCCTGCTCGGCGAGGTGGGTGGGCGTGCAATGATTGCCGGGCAGGTTGGCGAGATCCTTGGCCAGGGCGCGCCCCTTGGCGATGGCCTTGCCTTCCCTGATGGCCCGGCGCGCGTCACGCTGCTGGTCCGGGTCGTCTAGGTCGAAAATCATGCGCCGCAGGCGCGCATTCTGCTTGTCCCTGGTCTTGAGCTGGTTGAAGCGGTACAGGGCGTCGGCGGCAGTCTCAACCGTTCGCCGTACCGCCCAGGGCAGGTCGTGGCCGTCCGGCGCCAGCTCGGGCAGGTAACAATAGGCCTCCTTGACGCCCGCCTTGTCCAGGGCGGTGGCGGCCTGCGCCACGATTTTGCCAAAGGCCGCCGCATCCAGCTCTTTTTTCTTGCCACAGCCCACCAGCAATACCCGCTCGCACTGGGTCCACGGCACATTGTGCAGCATCAGGGTCTCACCGCTTTTTCCCTTGATGTCGCCGCGTTTGAGTATGGTAGTGAGATAGCCCCGGGAGACCTTGTCCAGTTGCTGGGCCGCGGGGGTCAGGCGCCGCGTTTCATGGATGCCGACCACGACGCAAGGGGTCTGTTGCTTGCCGATGGCGGTGCTCTTCACAAGAAATTCCATAACGACTCCTCAAAGCATTGGGTGGTTGAGTGTCACGCATCCGGAACCGGCGGGATCCATGGGCAGCTGGCGCCGTACCGGCCGTTTCTCCATGCCTGAGTTTACATGAAAACAGGGGGTTTTCCACCTTGGCGCGGCGGCCTTGGAGTGGTTTTCGCCAAGGGTGGAATTGGGTATGCTTTGGCGCAGGGAGGAACAGCAGGGGAGAGTGATGGCATGAAAGCGGTGTTGATGACGGCGGCGGGCGGTACGGAGGTCCTGCAATTGCGGGAGGTCCCGGAGCCGCGGATTACGGGGGACACCCAGATCAAGGTGCGCCTCAAGGCGGCCGGCGTCAATCCGCTGGATACCAAGCTGCGCGGCCGCGGGGTGTTCTACGACAATGCCCTGCCGGCGGTTCTGGGTTGTGATGGCGCCGGCGTGGTTGCCGAGACCGGCAAGGCGGTCACCCGTTTCAAGCGTGGCGATGCCGTCTGGTTCTGCCATGGCGGCCTGGGCGGGGCGCAGGGCAACTATGCCGAATACACCGTGCTCGACGAGGCGCTGGCGGTTCCCAAGCCCGAATCACTGAGTTTCGTGGAGGCGGCCGCGGCGCCGCTGGTGCTCATCACGGCATGGGAGTCACTCTATGACCGGGCGCGCCTCAAGCCGAATAAAACGGTGTTGATTCATGGCGGGACGGGCGGCGTCGGCCACGTCGCCATACAGCTTGCCCGCCTGGCGGGCGCCCAGGTGTGCGCCACGGTGGGCAGCGCCGAGAAGGCGGAGCGGGCCCGCGCCCTGGGCGCTGACGAGCTTATCGTCTATACCGAACAGGATTTCGTGAAAGGGGTTGAGGCGTGGACCGATGGCAGGGGAGTGGACGCGGCCCTGGATACGGTGGGCGGCAAGGTGTTCCGCCGCACCCTGTCGGCGGTGGCTCATTACGGTGACCTGGTGACCCTGCTGGATCCCGGCACGGATGTCGTGTGGAAAGAGGCCCGCAACCGCAATCTGCGTATCGGCTTCGAACTGATGCTGACGCCCATGCTGCAGGACGACCCGGGGGCGCGCCGCCACCAGGTCATCATTCTGGAACAGTGCGGCCAGTGGTTCGACGAAGCGCGCCTGAAGATACATGTCGGCATGACCTTCCCGCTGGAACAGGCCGGCGCCGCCCATGCGCTGGTGGAAACGGGGCACATGACGGGCAAGGCGGTGCTGGTTATGGAGTCCTGATGAGCAGCGCGGCGCGGATGGTGCGCGGCGGGCCCGCCCTGCGGCGCAGCCCTCCCGCTTCAATCGCTCAATGGTTGTGGTAGCGGTTGAGATCGTAGATGCCCGAGTACAAGGGGCTTTCCCGGCGGTAGTAGTCCTGGAACCAGTCGGCCGTTTCCCAGAACCGCCCGCTGGTGCGGCGGATACCGAATCGCTCCACGAGCCGGCGGTAGTCGGATGGTTTGTTCATGGAGGCCAGATGTGCGGCAAATTCTTCCATGTCCCGCAATTCCACGACAAAGAAGAAATTGGGATAAGAGCCCTCAAGGCCCTTGATGACGGTGAGGGTGTCGCTGCCATGGTCGCGCAGGCTGTCTTTTTCCAGCAGGGATAGAATGTTCTTGTAGGCCTTGTTGTGGATCAGGGTGTAGGCCAGGTCGTCTTCGGGGTCGCCGCCGGTCCTGATGCGTACGAAGGAGACGTCGGGCAGGACATCCAGGATTTCACCCTGTACATGGGCAATGCGCGTCATGGCGGCATCCGCGATGGACGTGGCGGACTGATCGAGTGGTTGCGTACATGCAGGTTCGTGGCAGCGATTATAAGGGTCCTCTTTTGCGGCGACAGCGGTAAGGCGTTGCAGAATATGCCGGTAAAGCTCCTTTTGAGGGTGATTGCTGCGGTAGCCCGTGACGACATTGACATTCAGCCAGTCCTTGGGCGGGTCAAGCAGTTCCGCGATGCCGGCGCGTAACCCCTGGTACCAGCTGTCGCGGATACGGGCGCGATGCGGGGCGGGCAGGAAGGCCAGAAAGTAGTCCTCACCCTCCATGCGCAGGAAGTCCATGAAGACCCGCGTGTGAAGCTGGTGGCTGATGTTGCCGAAGACGTTGTAGCCGGCGACCAGCAGGTAATGGATGCGTTCGAACAGCGGGTAGTCGATGATCCAGGCCGTTTCCGGGTAGTCGCCGACCAGTCCCTGGCGGACGGATGCGCTGTCGAGGTGGCGGAATACGGTCAGGGCCGCGTTGGGGTTGGCGCCGCCCCCGTCCCAGATGTAGTTCATGGCGTCCCCCAGTGACTGGGGCGGGATTTTCATGAATCCAGCTTCCTTGGCCAGCATGTACTTTTTCTGTTCTTTCCATCCTTCGGTCCAGATGGCGGACAGGTGCAGGTCCGTATTGCGCAGCGAGGGCAGGGCAAGGTGCCCGCTCATGCTGTTGATGAATTCGGGATCGGCACTGAAGATATTGTGATCGGGATTGAAGAACAATACCCAGAACTGGTCCTCGATGGCGTCCAGGGCGACCTGCCCGCGGCATACCGGTCCCTTGACGAAGCCTTCTATGAAGAAGCGTGCGTCGTCGAGCAGGAATCGATAGCGCGAGGAAGGGGGGATGGCGGCGAAGACCTTGAAGGGGCTGGCGGCCAGGGCAGGTTCATAGGAGGGCAACACGTCAACCTGGAAATCCGCCGCAAAAAACAGCGCCTCGATACGCGCCATCTTGCGCGGGGAAAATTCATAGACGATATGGTTCTTGGCGACGATGGCGGCGGGATAGCCCATGATGCGGTAATAGAAGGGCGCCTCGCCGGGGTCGTCGAAAGGACGCACGGTGGCGATCACATCCACGGGGCGCCCAGGGGGGGTGGTGGAGCGCACCAGTTGATAGAACTCGTTTTCCGCCGTGCCCTCGAAGTGAATGTGGGCGTGGAACAAATGTTCATACAAATAGCGGCTGATCAGTCTTTCCTTGTTGCTGGTTCCGTTCAGCAGGGTTTCCCATGTGTCGATTTGTGACAGCGCCTGTGGCGACGGCTGACGTGAGGCATCGACGGGCGCCCCCTGGGCGATCCAGTCCACCAGCAGGCGGTACTCCTCGTCCTTCAGGTTGGGAAGGGCGTAGGGCATGCCCCAAAGCGGATGTTCACGGGAGAAGTCACCGAATTCTTCCACGGTGGGGCAATACTGATCCCGGTCCAGTGCCAGGTCGAAATCATCGGGGAGCCTGCCTCCGCGTGGCTGGGGATTGTCGCGCTTGAGCCGTAACAATTGATAGAGCAGGGATTGCCGCAAGTTTTTCGCGGGATTTGCCTGCCTTGCCGGTGATTCATTGAGGATGGCGTGAAACCCCTTGCGCCGCCATCCGGCCGCGTCCTCGGCATCGATGAACAGCCGCGTGGGCGCCATATCCGTGAGGCGCCTGCCGTTGTAGACCCGTTCCTTGCTGGCGCCTCTCTCCAGCCCCTGAGGGGAGGAGAGTTTGAGCTGGCAAGGGGCATCGTAGCAGCCATGACAGACCACGCAGCGGCGTTCCAGCAGGGGGGCTATGCTGTGGCTATAGGAGATCCGCGCAACCGTTTCCGCCACCGAAAGATCTTCGCTATAGAGGGGCGCCGGATTTGGTTTGTCCGACCACAGAATGTAGGCGGCGGGAACGAGCAGGATGGCGGCGAGTACGCCCATGTGCCCGAAATGATGCGGTGACAGTTGCTTCAAAGTCTTCAACATGGTTATCTATCATGCCAGCATGAACACAAGAAAAACATAGCACAGGGGGCAAGTCATATGAGTCAGGGAATCAGGGTGTTGGTGATTTGTGGCCACCCCCGCAAGGGCAGTTATTGTCATGCCCTGATGGACGCCTACGCGGACGGCGCGGCCAGGGCCGGGGCCGAGGTCAGGCGCCTCGACGTGATGGATCTCGATTTCGATATCCATGTGCGCAATCACTCGCCCAATCAGCAACCCTGCGAGGCGGGCATCGCAAGGGCCCGCGAACTCATTGCCTGGGCGCAGCATATCGTTTTCGTCTATCCCACCTGGTGGGGCACCATGCCGGCGCTGTTGAAGGGGTTTCTGGACCGGGTGCTGACGCCCGGCTTCGCCTTTGATGAAACGGACGATCCGGCGGTGTGGGAACGCCGCCTGGAGGGCCGCTCGGCGCATCTGCTGGTGACCATGGACACGCCACCCTGGGTCTACCGTTTCATCTACGGGCAGCCCGGGCACAACGCCATGCGCAAGGCGACCCTGGGGTTCTGCGGCATCACGCCCGCCTTTGTTACGGCCTTCGGCCCGGTCAAGCCCGCCGGTGAAATACAGCGGAAATCCTGGCTGGAAAAGGCGCGTGAGGAGGGGGCGGATCTTGCGCAGCGTCTGGCGCTGCAGCGCTTCAAGGAAAAGTGCCTGAACTGGCTCAAGATCCTGCGCCTGCAGTTCTATCCCATGACATGGATCGCCTATACCCTGGGCGCCCTGGCCGCCGCCCAGGGCGGCGCCCCATTTTCCAGCAGCCGCTACTGGCTGGGGTATCTCGTCATTTTCCTGGTGGAAGTGATCACGGTGCTGTGTAACGAGTATTTCGATTACGATTCCGACCGGCGCAATGAAAATGCCGGACCCTTCAACGGCGGGTCGCGGGTGCTGGTCGAAGGCGGGTTGAGCAGGAAGGAAGTGCGTCTGGGCGTATTGACCGCCGGTATTGCGCTCACGCTCGCCGTGTCTCTGCTGTTCGGTCTGCCCGGCCCCCTGGGCCCGCTGGATTTCGTGCTGCTGGGCGCATTCGGTGTGCTGGCGGTGGGCTATACCTTTCCGCCCCTCAAGCTCAGTTACCGCGGGCTGGGAGAGCTGGATGTGGGCCTGACCCACAGCGTCATCGTGATTCTGTGCGGTTATGTCATCCAGACCGGCCAGTGGGGCGACCCCTATCCCTGGTTGCTGGGCATTCCTCTCTTTTTCGCCACGCTGCCCTCCATCATTCTCTCCGCAATCCCCGACCATGATGCCGACCGGGCGGTGGGCAAGCGCAGCGCCGCCGTGATCCTGGGGCCGGCCCGCGCTGCCTGGGCCGCGCTAGCGGCGACGGTGTCCGCCATGATGGCCGTATGGGCGCTCATGGCGGCAAACGTGTTCAATGGGGCCATATGGAATCTTTCCTTTTTCATGGCGATTCACGCCCTCGCCCTGTGTTATGCCCTGTACCGCTATGTGCGGGCGGGCGCGCCGGTGCGGCGCATCAATGGTTTGATGGTGTTGTCCCTGACCTATGTGCTGTGGTTCGGCGTGTTACCATTGATCGAACTGTGGTAGAAGGCGCGGGGGGCTGTCCATGAGAGTGCTGGCCGGCGATGTTGGGGGAACCAAAACCGTATTGGCCGTCCTCGAAGTGAGCAACGATGGCGTGGAGGTGCGGGCGCTGAGAACCTATCCCAGCAGGGACTTCGCTTCCCTGGAGGATGTCGTCGCCCGTTTCCTGGCCGGCGAGGGACGCGGTGAGCAGCCAGCCTGTGATTACGGCGGTTTTGGCATCGCCGGCCCCGTCAGGGGGCGGCAGGCTGTCGCCACCAATCTGCCATGGACGGTGGACGCCGCCGTGCTCGAATCCGCCACCGGCCTGCGCCGGGTGTGGCTGCTGAATGACCTGGAGGCCAATGCCTGGGGCATTGGCGCCCTCAAGGACGAGGACTTCTGCGTGCTCAATGAGGGCGTGCCCCATGCCACGGGGAACCGCGCCATCATCTCCGCGGGGACAGGCCTGGGCGAGGCCGGCATGTACTGGGACGGTGTGCGTTACAGGCCTTTTGCTTCGGAGGGGGGGCATGGGGATTTCGCGCCGCAGTCGGACCAGGAAATCGCCCTGCTGCGGTTTCTGCGCCGGCGTTACGGACATGTCAGCTGGGAGCGGGTGGTGTCGGGAATGGGCCTCGTCAATATCTTCGAGTTTCTCTGTGAATATCGCCAGGCAACGCCCCCGCCGGCCTTGTCCGCGGCCCTGGAACAGGGGGAAGGCGCTGCCGCCGTTTCCCGGGCGGCCCGGGAGGGCGGGTGCGCGTTGTGCCGCGAAGCCCTGGACATGTTCGTGCATCTGTATGGCGCCGAGGCCGGCAATCATGCCCTCAAGATCATGGCGACGGGCGGCGTCTACTTGGGCGGGGGCATCGCGCCAAAAATCCTGGACCGGCTCAGGGAGCCCCCTTTTCTGTATGCCTTTTTCGACAAAGGGCGCATGGCCCCGCTCATGCGGGACATGCCGGTGAAGGTGGTACTGAACGAGCATGCGGCCTTGTTCGGGCCGGCCCTCTATGCCTTCGCGAACGGATATTAACCCGGCAACAATATATGGTTGCCGGGTTAATAGTATCAGACCCTGATATCCACCATCGTCCCCAGCACGTCGTCGGCGGTCTTGGTGACCGCGGCGGCGGCCAGGGCCTGCTGACGGTCGGACAACAAGCCGGCCATGGCGCTGGTCTGCGTGGGCGTGGCGGGTTCAGAGCGGGCAATCTCCGCGGCATTCTGCTTGGCGTTGGCCTGGGCGCGTTGCAGGGCGGCGAGGCCGTTGTCGAGTGTGGAAGAAATATTCATATTGTTGCCGGGATAATAAATATGACAATATGGCCCTATTGTCCCTCATGGGGACAGGAGGAAATGCCAAATTGGTCACAAATCTGAACCGTGCAGGCGCCTGTTCTCAGGAATGCCAGTCCGGTTTCTTTCAGGAGGTACGCAATGAAGGTTTGGCTGGTCGTTCTGAGTAACCATAGCGAGCCGGAACAGAAGGTCTATTTGCTGGGCGCCCATTCATCACAGGAAGGCGCCAGGCAGCACAAGGACAGCATCGATGTCTCCCATGGCCAGGTGGTCTCGATCCTGGACATGGAAGTGGATGGCAAGCAGCCCCCCATCCTCATCGGTGTGGCGCCCTCGTCGGCGGGACAGGATTGCAAGAAAAACACACCCAACGGTTAGGCGGGTTTATGGATATGCGTGCCCATTCGCCTGATGAAGTGCTTCATGCCTTGCTGGGCGAGCGCCTGGGCAAGACCCACCTGCAGCAGCGCATCGGCATGGAATCGGAGATGGGCCGCCATGTCCTGGGTTACGGGCGTAATTATTTTCATCTCGAAAACTGGTACTCGGCCCATTCGGTCATCAGGAATGCGCTGCGCCTGGCCGGGTTGCACGGGCGCGCCCGCCGCAACGCCCTGAACATCCGCGTGCATCGCCAGGATATCACCGTTCCCGGGCTGCCGCCGGAGTTCGCGGGGTTGCGCATTCTCCATCTCAGCGACCTGCACCTCGACATGAATGCCGAATTCCCCACCGTGCTCAGCGAGCGGGTGAGTGGCCTGGAATATGATTTGTGCGTGATCACCGGGGATTTCCGTTTTCTCACCCACGGTCCCATCGATGCCGCCATGACGGCCATGGCGCAGGTGAGAGAGCGGCTCAAGGGGCCCGTCTACGGTATCCTCGGCAATCACGACTCCATACGCATGGTGCCGTCTCTGGAGGGCATGGGCATCCACATGCTGCTCAATGAGTCGGTGAAAATAGAGCGTGGTGGGGCCGTCATTCACCTGGCCGGCGTCGATGATCCCCATTATTACCGCGTCGATAATCTGCAGCGCGCCCGCCACGGCATTCCGGTGGCGGAGACCTCATTGCTGCTGGCCCACACCCCTGAAATCTACAAGCAGGCCGCCCACGCCGGTTTCGATGTCATGTTCTGCGGCCATACCCACGGAGGCCAGATCCGCCTTCCTGGTGGCGCCCCCTTGCTCACCAACGCCAGGTGTCCGCGCCGTTTCTGCGCGGGGTACTGGCGTCATGGGCGGCTGCAGGGATACACCTCCCTCGGTACCGGTTCATCAGTGGTGGATGTGCGTCTGAACTGCCCGCCTGAAGTGGTGATTCACCGCCTCGCGCAGAAAGCATGAGCAGGTCCTGGAAACATCGTGAAAATACTGTCGCCCTGCATGCTCAATAGGGCTGCTTGCGAATACCGAGGCGATAGAGCAGCCGCGAGAGCCCCAGTTCGAGGAAGAAAAACAGTAGTACGGTGAGCAGGGCCTCGCCAATGGACAACGGCAGGAAAGGCGCCGCCGCCAGCGCGGGCAGGACAGACTCCGGGATCTGGTCCAGACCCAGGGCCTGGCTGCTGGGCGGCAGGTTCAGGCGTCTTTTGATAAAGCTGGAGAGAAGATCGCCGAGCATGGCCATGGCGGCAATCAGCAACGCGGTGAGGATGGCCACGCCGATGGCCGGGGCCGCAACGGGCGTCACCAGCAACGCGGCCGCCAGCCCCCGCCAGGTCTTGCTGGCGCCCAGGAGGGGGCGGCCATCCCTCAGGCGTCTGCCCCCGTCGATGGGTTGTGCGCCATGGTCGCGGAAAAGCCACTGGGCGAGGACGGGGGCGCCATTGGCGATGATCAGCAGAGTGAGCAGTTGCAGAATGGCCATTTTACAAGGGATTTCCAGAAGGAACTCGTGACAGTTTAGCGCCGTTGCGCGGGGTGGGGTATCGGAGATATCCGCAAGGGCCGTAAATAATCCTGCCGTTGCAGTCGCTTTTCCCTATAATGTTAAGGAAGGCCTGATTAATCCGACAATCGTCATTCCCGCGCAGGCGGGAATCCAGGAAAATCAAATAACTGGATCCCGGCCTTCGCCGGGATGACGAATTAATCAGACCTTCCTTAACTGGGCAACAATATATATCGTATTCAGGACTTCAGACCTGCGCTGGAACAAGGCGCGGTGCGCGGGCAATGGCTGAATACGATATATATTATTGCCGGGTTAATAACACGATGAAGCATGGTAATTATGCGCCTTCCGTCAAGGCGCAGTATGAGGTCTATCCCTATCCCCCGCGCGACCCGGAACAGGAAAAAACGCGCCTGTACGTGCCCGTGCTCGATGCCCTGGACGTCCTGAACCATTATGGATTTGCCGGAAGACGGGATTTTTCCAGTGGTTTCAACGCGCTAGTGGCTGGGTGCGGCACCGGCGACAGCGCCATCGCCTTGGCAGAACAGCTCCGCGGCACCGCCGCGACCGTCACCTGCCTGGATTTGAGCGAGACCTCCTTGAATATCGCCCGGCGGCGTGCCGCCATCAGGGGACTGGACAATATCACATGGGTTCAGGAATCACTGCTGGAGCTGCCGCGCCTGGGAATGGGCCGTTTCGACTACATCAATTGCAGCGGCGTGTTGCATCATCTCGAATCACCACCTGAGGGATTGCAGGCGCTGAAGGAAGTGCTGGCCGATGACGGTGTCCTGGGGCTGATGCTCTACGCCGCCTATGGGCGGGCGGGGGTGTATCAGATGCAGGCCCTCATGCGCTTCATCAACCAGGGCGCTGAAAATACCGATGAGAAGATCGCCAACACCCTCAAGGTCATCGACACCCTGCCCGAACGTCATGCCTTCAGGCAGTCCATGGATATCTATGCCCAGGAGATTCAGGCCGGGCCCAGCGGTATCTATGACCTCCTGCTCCATTCCCATGATCGCGCCTATACGATTCCCGAGCTGTATGCCTTCCTCGACGAGGGTGGGATGCAGCTGGTGCGGCTCTTTGGTGAACTGAGTTACCGTCCCGAGACTCATATCAGGGATCCCGGCCTGCTGGAAAAAGTGCAGCGCCTCCCCCTGCGCTCGCGCCAGGCCGTGGGCGAACTGCTCCATGGAAAACTGTGCCAGCACACCGTCTATGCTGCGAAAACGCCCAAGCAGCCGCCGGAGCTGAGCGACATCCACGGGGTGGTGCCGGCGCTGGCATTCATCTACGATCAGGCCGCCTACGAGGGCTTCTACCGCCTGTGCGAGGACGCCCGTCAACGTATCGTGTTCAGAATGCCCGGCGGAGGCAATCTCTCCATCGCCATTCCCAAGACGGCCCACGTCGCCCTCATCATGAAATACGTCGATGGGCGCCGCACCCTGGGCGAGATCTTTGCGCAGGTGAGGAGGGAATGCGGGGAGGCGCCGCCCAGTGACAGCCGGTTGCTGGCCGAGTTCAGGCCCCTGTTCGATGCCATGCACGCCAGCCATGCCCTGTTGCTGCGGCATCGTTCCGTACCTCCCATGCCGACCAGGGACGAGATGCAGCGGCGCGTCAGCGCCCGCTATGGCGGGGCAGGGTGACGGTGGTGGTGCGCATCAAGATATGCGGCATCACCCGCCCCGAGGACGGGCGCCGGGCCGCCTTGCTGGGCGCCGACGCCATCGGCCTGGTGTTCTATGGGCCCAGTCCGCGCTGCGTGGAGGTGGCGCAGGCCGCGGCCATTTGCCGGGCCTTGCCGCCTTTCGTCAGCAAGGTGGGGTTGTTCGTGGATGCCGCGGAAGACGAGATCCGCCATGTGCTGGACCGTGTCTCCCTCGACTGCCTGCAGTTTCACGGCAATGAAGCCCCTGAGTTCTGTGCCCGTTTCGCCAAGCCTTTTTTGAAGGTGCTGCGTATGCGCGAGAGGCTCGATGTTATAGACTATGCGGCTCGCTACCCCGGGGCGGCGGGCTTGTTGCTGGATGCCTACCGCAAGGGCGTGCCGGGCGGGACGGGCGAGACCTTCGATTGGGCGCATATTCCCGCTGACCTGCCGCTGCCCCTCGTGCTGGCCGGCGGACTGACGCCCGCCAATGTGGCCGGCGCCGTCAAAACGGTGCGGCCCTGGGCGGTGGATGTGAGCGGAGGCGTGGAGAGCTCGCCGGGCGTCAAGGATGCGGGTAAAATGGCGGCCTTCATCCGGGCGGCGAGAAGCGTGGCGCACACTGGAGAGATGTAATGAGCAAACAGGCACAGACTATGAGCAAAATCGATATCGACTTGACCGCCCAGCCGGACGCGCGTGGGCATTTCGGCGTCTATGGCGGACTGTTCGTCGCCGAGACCCTCATGGCGCCCCTGGAGGAATTGCGCCAGGCCTATGAGAAATATCTTAAGGACCCCGGCTTTATCGGTGAACTCGATGCGGATCTGCGCCAGTTCGTGGGCCGGCCATCCCCCCTCTACCATGCCGAGCGCTGGACACGCAAGGTGGGCGGGGCCCGGATCTATCTCAAGCGCGAGGATCTCAATCACACCGGCGCCCACAAGATCAACAATACCGTGGGCCAGGCCCTGCTGGCGCGGCGCATGGGCAAACGGCGCGTCATCGCCGAGACCGGGGCCGGCCAGCACGGCGTCGCCACGGCCACCGTCGCCGCCCGCTTCGACATGGAATGCGTGGTCTACATGGGAGCGGAGGACATCCAGCGCCAGGCCATCAACGTCTACCGCATGCGCCTGCTGGGCGCGCGGGTGGTGCCCGTCGAGTCCGGCTCGCGCACCCTCAAGGACGCCCTCAACGAGGCCATGCGCGACTGGGTGACCAACGTGGACGACACCTTCTATATCATCGGCACCGTGGCGGGTCCCCATCCCTATCCCGCCATGGTGCGCGACTTCCAGGCCATCATCGGGCGCGAGGCGCGCGCCCAGTGCCTGGACCAGCTTGGCCGCCTGCCCGACGCCCTGGTGGCCTGCGTGGGTGGCGGGTCCAACGCCATCGGCCTGTTTCATCCCTTCCTGGAGGACGACGTGGCCTTCTACGGCGTCGAGGCCGCGGGCGACGGCCTGGACACCGGGCGTCATGCCGCGCCCCTGTGCGCCGGCCGCCCCGGCGTGCTGCACGGCAACCGCACCTATCTCATGGAGGACGACGACGGCCAGATCATCGAGACCCATTCCGTCTCCGCCGGGCTGGACTATCCCGGCGTCGGTCCCGAACATGCGCTTCTCAAGGACTGCGGACGCGCCCAATACGTGGCCGTCACCGACGACGAGGCCCTGGCCGCCTTTCACGACCTCACCCGCACCGAGGGCATCATGCCGGCCCTGGAGTCCAGTCATGCGCTGGCTTACGGGGCGAAACTCGCCGCCTCCATGGACAGGGAGCAGATCGTGCTGATCAACCTCTCGGGCCGCGGCGACAAGGACATACACACCGTGGCGGCGCGGGAAGGAATCTCCGTATGAGCAGAATCGCTTCTTGTTTTGCGGCCCTGCGCGGGCGGGGAAAAACCGCGCTGATCCCTTTCGTCACCGCTGGCGATTCCGATCCGGCGCTCACGGTGCCCCTCATGCACGCCATGGTGAAGGCGGGCGCCGACATCATCGAACTGGGCGTGCCCTTTTCCGATCCCATGGCCGAAGGCCCGGTGATACAGCGCGCCTGTGAGCGCGCCCTGCGTCATCATGTGAGCCTGAGAGACGTGCTGGACATGGTGGCCGCGTTCCGCCGCGACGATGCCGCCACGCCCGTGGTGCTGATGGGCTATCTCAATCCCGTGGAGGTCATGGGTTACCAGGCCTTTGCGAGGCGCGCCCGCGAGGCCGGGGTGGATGGCGTCATCACGGTGGATTTCCCCCCCGAGGAGGCGGGCGGAGATTATGCGCACGCCCTTGATGAGGAAGGCCTGGATCCCATTTTTCTGCTGGCGCCCACCAGCACGCCGCGGCGCATCGCCATGATCAGTGCAATGGCCCGGGGTTTTGTTTATTATGTCTCGCTCAAGGGCGTCACCGGCGCCGCATCCCTGGACATACAATCCGTGGAAGACAAATTGGCCGGGATCCGCGCCATGACCGACATGCCCGTGGGGGTCGGCTTCGGCATCAAGGACGCGGCCACGGCGGCGCGTATCGCCCGGGTGGCCGACGCCGTGGTGGTGGGCAGCGCGCTGGTGCGCATCATCGAAGAGGCCGGGGGAGATCACGGGTTCGTCATGGAGCAGGTGGGCGGCCTGCTGGAGAGCATGCGCACTGCAATCGACAATGAATAGGCGGATATGAGCTGGTACGAAAAACTCCTGCCCTCCAAGATCCGGACGGAGGGAGGCAAGAAAAAGACGGTTCCGGAGGGTTTGTGGACGAAGTGCCAGGGATGCGGCCAGGTGCTGTACCGTGCGGAGCTGGAGCGGACCTTCGATGTCTGCCCCAAGTGTGATTTTCATCACCGCATCTCGGCCCGCAAACGCCTTGAGTTCTTTCTCGACAAGGAGCCCCAGGTGGAGATCGGCGCCGAGATCGAGCCCGTGGACAGCCTCAAGTTCAAGGATTCCAAAAAGTACAAGGACCGCCTCTCGCAGGCCCAGAAGGCGACGGGAGAGAAGGACGCCCTGGTGGTGATCATGGGGCAGGTCAAGGGCCTGTCGGTGGTGGCCGCCGCCTTTGAATTCAGTTTCATGGGTGGTTCCATGGCCTCCGTGGTGGGGGAACGCTTCGTGCGCGCCGCCAACATGTGCCTGGAACGCAACATTCCCCTGGTGTGTTTCTCCGCCAGCGGCGGCGCGCGCATGCAGGAGGCCCTCATCTCGCTCATGCAGATGGCCAAGACCAGCGCCGCCCTGGCGCGCCTGCGCGAGCGCGGCATACCCTATATTTCCGTGATGACGGACCCCACCATGGGCGGGGTCTCCGCCAGCCTGGCCATGCTGGGCGACATCAATATCGCCGAGCCCAAGGCCCTCATCGGCTTCGCCGGGCCGCGCGTCATCGAGCAGACCGTGAGGGAGAAGCTGCCCGAGGGATTCCAGCGCAGTGAGTTCCTTCTCGAACACGGCGCCATCGACATGATCGTCGACCGCCGCGGGATGCGCGACCACGTGGCCAACCTGTTGTCGCTGCTGGCGCAGCGGCGCCCGCCGGACGAGGAGGCCGGGAAGGTGAAAGAAGAGGCTGGAGTGAGCGAGGAAGTGGCGCCGGCCGGCGAGGCGGATGAGGAGAAGGGCAATAACAGGGACTGAGCGCCGGGGACTGGAAGATTGATGCTCGCTCCGCAGGCCTTGGTTCTTACCTGAACCCACGGATTCAGGTCTCGGTACCCGGTTCTGAACCATGACATTCCGCACACTCCGTGACTGGCTGAACTGGCAGGAGAGCCTCCATCCCAGGGGAATCGACCTGGGGCTCGAACGGGTGCGCCAGGTCTTTCTGCGCATGGACCTGGGGCCGCCGCCCTTCAGGATCGTGACCGTGGCCGGCACCAACGGAAAGGGTTCCAGTGTTGCCCTGCTGGAGGCGGTGCTGAACACCGCGGGCTATCGCACGGGCGCCTATACATCGCCCCACCTCCTGGACTATAACGAACGCATCCGCATCGCTGGTGAGGCCATGGATGACGAGGCCATCTGCCGCGCTTTCGAGCGCATCGACCGGGCCCGGGAACAGGTTTCCCTGACCTATTTTGAATTTGGCACCCTGGCGGCGCTGGATATTTTCTATCATGGCGGACTCGATGTGGTCCTGCTGGAGGTCGGCATGGGCGGCCGCCTGGACGCCGTCAACATCATGGATCCCGATGTGGCACTGGTGACCGCTATTGGCATCGATCATGTGGCCTGGCTGGGTAGCGACCGGGAAGCTATCGCCCGTGAGAAGGCGGGAATATTCCGTTCCGGCATTCCTGCCGTGTGCAGCGATCCCAGGCCGCCCGCAAGCCTTGTCGATCATGCCCGCTTGCTGGGCACCCCCTTGTTGCTCATGGGGCGCGACTACGGATTCCAGGTCGAGTGGGCAAACCCGGCCTGTCCTGCCGCCCAGGACTCTGGCTTCAGCCCTGAATCAACCTGGTCCTGGTGGAGCAAGGCCCTCAGTTACGAGAACCTGCCCTTGCCCCGCCTGACTGGCGCATTTCAGGTACAGAATGCCGCCGGGGTCCTCATGGTCCTGCAGACCCTCGCATCAATACTGCCCATCGAGCGCCATCATATCGAACAGGGGTTGCGCACCATGCAGCTGGCGGGGCGTTTTCAGGTGGAGGAAGCGCCTGTGACGACCATCCTGGATGTGGCCCACAACCGCGAAAGCGCGGCCGCCCTGGCGGAAAATCTGGCAACATGGAAAATACCGGGAAAGACCCATGCCGTGGTGGCCATGCTGGCCGACAAGGACATGGCTGGTGTGCTGCATGAGTTGCGCGCCGTGGTGGATACGTGGCATCTGTCCAGTGCTCCCGTGGAGCGCGGCGCCGATGTTGAGGCCCTGTCGCACGCCCTTGGCGAGGCGCGGGCGGGGATGGTCCACAGCAGCAGTGACACGGTTGCAGACGCCTATGAGGCGGCCCAGTCTCAGGCTGAAGAAACAGACCGTATCGTCGTCTTCGGATCCTTTTATGCGGTTATCAACGTTAAACAGCTTTTGACGGGTCAGCGCCAGAAATTTACGGTACAATCCGATCCCATATGACGAGTCACGAGACTGAACCCGCCAAGACCTATCCCGCGCAGCGCATCGTTGGCGCCCTGGTGCTGTTGGCGCTGGCGGTGATCATCATCCCCATGGTACTCGATTTCCGCAAGGGCTACGATGTCACCATAGACAAAACCAACATACCACCCAAGCCGGACGATTTACGCGTGGAGATCCTGCCGCTGATTGAAGACAGCGGGCCTGTTGCGCCACAGCCTTCCGTGCCTTCAATCCAGGCCCAGGCCAATGAAGCAGCACCGCCTGAAACGCCGGCGCCTTCTGAATCTGCGCCCATTAGTGATGCTGATGAGTCTGGTGCGAAGCCCCAGCAGGCCGCAGCCGGCCGCCGGCCGCCGGCCATGCAAGCCGCAGAGAAACGTAATGAGGAAAAACCTATGGTGCAGACTGCCAGGGGGGCCAAGCCACCACCATCTCCCGTCAGCGCACCCAGACCCAAGCCCAAGCCGGTTGTGGCTCCTGCGCCACCTAAACCGCCTCCCGTCACCGCCTCATTGCCCCCGCCCAGTGCATGGGTATTACAGGTGGGTAATTTCAGCAGCCGCAAGAACGCCCATGCCCTGCGGGAGCGTCTGCGCAGAAATGGCTTCCGGGCCTTCGTGGATGAGAAGGTCAGGAATGGCGCCAGGACATACCGGGTCTTCGTGGGACCCGAACTGGTCAAGATCAATACGGATATCCTCAAGCGTGAATTGAAGGAAGACATGAATTTGAACGGTATCGTGATTCCCTATGAGCGATAGACCGTGGGGAATCGTGATAGAATGCTGACCTGTCGCCATGGTCTGGGTTGACTATGCCCTCATCAGCGTAGTGGCTCTGTCGGCGCTGGTGAGTCTCTTCAGGGGGTTCATCAAGGAAGCGCTGTCACTGGCGGGGTGGGTCGCTTCGTTCCTGACGGCGACGCATTTTGCCGAGTCCGTTGCCACCAATCTTGAGGTTTGGGTCGAGCATGAGCAGATTCGCAAGGTGCTCGCCTATGCGACGGTTTTTCTGGCAACGCTGGTTCTTTGCGCCATCGTCAGCCGCTTGATCGTCAAACTGATACGCTCCAGCGCATTGAGTGGACTCGACCGGGTGATCGGCGTATTCTTCGGCCTGTTGCGCGGCGCGGTACTGGTGGCGGTCGTGGTCCTTCTGGGCGGTATGACATCCCTCGCGGAAAATCCCTTGTGGACGGACTCCGTGGTGATCGCCTGGGTTCAGGAATTCACCGACCGGGCCGTTGAATACATGCAGATGGACGTATCGGGAAGCTGGCAGGCTTCCAGGCTTTAAAGAGGTTATTATCATGTGCGGCATTATCGGTATGGTATGCAAATCGAATGTAAACCAGTCTATCTATGACGGGTTGACGGTTTTGCAACATCGCGGACAGGATGCCGCCGGAATCATGACCTGCGAGGATCAGAAGCTCTATTTGCGCAAGGACAATGGCCTGGTGCGCGACGTCTTCAAGACCTCCCACATGATCAACCTGCGTGGCAATTGCGGCATCGGCCACGTGCGTTATCCCACCGCCGGCTGTTCCTCCTCATCCGAGGCACAGCCTTTCTACGTCAACTCCCCCTATGGCATTGCCCTGGCCCACAATGGCAATCTCACCAATGCCGAGCAATTGAAGAAAGAGCTGTTCCGCGACGACAAACGCCATATCAATACGGATTCCGATTCCGAGATCCTGCTCAATGTCTTTGCCCACCAGCTGCAGGGTTCCGGCAAGATGCACGTGGACAGGGAGGATGTCTTTGATGCCGTGGCCAGCGTCCATGAGCGCTGCAGCGGCGGTTACGCCGCCATCGCCATGATTACCGGCTACGGCATCATCGGTTTCCGCGACCCCTGGGGCATCCGGCCCATCGTCTTCGGCAGGCGCGAGACGGAACAGGGTACGGAATACATGATCGCCTCGGAGAGCGTGGCCCTGGACGTGCTGGGTTTCGAACTGGTGCGCGATATCGCGCCCGGCGAGGCCGTCATCATCACCCTGGACGGCGAACTGCACACCCGCCAGTGCGCCAGGAACCCCGTTTTTTCGCCGTGCATCTTCGAATATGTCTATCTGGCGCGGCCCGACTCCATCATCGACAACATCTATGTCTACAAGGCGCGCCTGCGCATGGGGGAATGGCTGGCGCGCAAGATCAGGCGCCAGTTTCCCGATCAGGATATCGACGTGGTGATCCCCATCCCGGACACCAGCCGCACCGCGGCCCTGTCCCTGGCCAACGAGCTGGGTGTCAATTACCGCGAGGGTTTCATCAAGAACCGCTACATCGGGCGCACCTTCATCATGCCCGGCCAGCAACTGCGCAAGAAATCCGTGCGCCAGAAGCTCAACGCCATCGATATAGAATTCAAGGACAAGAACGTCTTGCTGGTGGACGATTCCATCGTGCGCGGCACCACATCACAGCAGATCATTCACATGGCCAGGGAGGCCGGCGCGCGCAAGGTCTATTTCGCTTCGGCCTCGCCGCCGGTGCGTTATCCCAACGTCTATGGTATCGACATGCCCGCCGCCAGTGAACTCATCGCCCACAATCGCAGTGACGAGGAAGTCGCCGAAAAAATCGGCGCCGACCGCCTTTTCTACCAGGACCTGGACGACCTCATCGATGCCGTCAGCAAGGGACGCACCAAGGTCAGCCAGTTCGATACTTCCTGCTTCAGCGGAAAATACGTGACCGGCGATGTCACGGGAGAATATCTGACCCGTGTCGAGGCCCTGCGCAGCGATGACAAGCTCAACAACCATGTCAATGCCGGAAGGGATGTCATGGGCTTGTGAATAATGGTGTTTTTTCTTCCGTCAAGAGGGCCCGGCAATGAGCGATGAGTCTGAAAACCATGGTTTGAGCACGCGCGGCATCCGCGCGGGGCAGATGCGCACGGCGGAAGGAGAGCAATCGGAGCCTATCTTCACCACGTCCAGCTTTGTCTTTGACAGCGCCGCGCAGGCCGCTGCCCGTTTTTCCGGCGCCGAGCCCGGCAACGTCTACTCACGCTTCACCAATCCCACGGTGCGCACTTTCGAGGCGCGCCTCGCGGCGCTCGAAGGCGGGGAACGCTGTGTGGCCACTGCCTCCGGCATGGCCGCCATCCTCGCCACCTGCAGCGCCTTGCTGGAGTGCGGCGATCACATCGTCGCCGCCAACGGTATCTTTGGCAGCACGGCGCTGCTGTTCAGCAATCACCTGTCGCGTTTTGGAGTGAAGACGGACTTCGTCCCGTTGACGGACCTGCCAGCATGGGAGGCGGCCATTCGCCCGCAGACCCGCATGCTGTTCCTGGAGACGCCTTCCAACCCCCTGGCGGAGGTGGCGGATATCGCCGCCCTGGCGGAACTGGCCCACCGCCACGGCTGCATCCTGGTGGTGGACAATACGGTGTGTACGCCGGCCCTGCAGCGGCCCCTGTCCCTGGGGGCCGACGTGGTGGTGCTGTCCGCCACCAAGTACCTGGACGGCCAGGGGCGTTGTGTGGGCGGCGCCGTGGTGGGCAACCAGGAACTGGTGGGAGAAAAGGTCTATGGCTATCTGCGCACGGCCGGCCCTTGCATGAGTCCCTTCAACGCCTGGGTGTTCCTCAAGGGGCTGGAAACCCTGCAGGTGCGCATGCAGGCCCACAGCCGCAATGCCCTGCGGATCGCCTCATGGCTGGAGGAACATGCCGGGGTGCAAAACGTTTATTACAGCGGCCTGGAAAGCCATCCCCAGCATGGGCTGGCGCGGGCCCAGCAAAGTGGTTTCGGTGGGCTGCTGGCCTTTGAACTGGAGGGGGGGCGGGAGCAGGCCTGGAATTTTATCGATGGCACCCGCTTCATTTCCATTACCGCCAATCTGGGCGACGCCAAGACCATGATCACACACCCGGCCACCACCACCCACGGGCGACTCGCGCCGGAAGCGCGGGAGGCCGCGGGTATCCGTGACAGCCTGGTGCGGATCGCCGTCGGACTGGAGAATGTAGAGGATATCATCGCCGACCTGGAATACGGGTTTCAGGCCGTGTAGCGCGCGCGGGGCCAGCTTGGCGGTCACCTGGGATAGGGGTGCTTGAATGCGTTTGCCGGATCACCGCGGAAATCTGTTGCGCATCTATGAGGCGGCCCTTTCAGCCGTAGAAGGCCGCCGGGTCGTTGCAGATTTTCTCCGCGGGCATGAGATCCCGGGACCCGTGCATGTGGTGGCCATTGGCAAGGCGGCCGCGTCCATGGCGCGCGGCGCCCATGACCGGCTTGGGGATGCCATCTCCGCCGCACTGGTGGTGACCCGTCATGGTTACGGGCAGGACGTGACACGATACTGCCCGCACTTCCGGCTCTTGGAGGCCGGCCATCCCGTTCCCGACCAGAGCAGCCTTGAAGCGGGACAGGCCTTGCTGGCTTTTCTGCAGCAGGTGCCGGGTGACGGCGTCTTGTTGTTTCTGCTCTCAGGTGGAACCTCGTCCCTGGTTGAAGTCCTGCCTACAGGGCTGGGATTGGCAGATCTGCGGCGCGCCAACGCCTGGTTGCTGGCCTCGGGTTTACCCATCGACCGGGTCAATGCGGTACGTCGTGCCCTCTCCTGTATTAAAGGCGGCCGCCTCATCCGCTGCCTTCCGGATGTCCCGGTCTGGAACTTGCTGATCTCGGATGTGCCCGGTGATGATCCGGCCGTGATCGGCTCGGGGCTGCTGGTTGCGCAGAGTGAGGTCTCATCCCGCTCCATGAGTGAGCAACTTCCCTTGTGGCTGCGCAAGCTGATGGAGAAGGCGCCTGCCTGCTCTGTGGAGAAATCTCGTTCGGCTCCCATCGAGACGGCCGTCATCGCCAACAACCAGTTGGCCCGCCGGGCTGCGGCGGGGAAGGCGCGGGCCATGGGTTACCATGTCTGCCTCCATGAACAGGACGTCCAGGGAGAGGTGTCCATGGTCGCTCGCGAATTGTTGCATGACATGGACAAAGGGACGCCGGCCTTGCATATCTGGGGTGGCGAGACCACGGTGCGTCTGCCCGCGGAACCGGGCCAGGGGGGACGTTGCCAGCATTTGGCCTTGCAGTTGGCTCGTTTATTGCAAAATCGCCAGCAGGGAGCTTGTATTTTTCTCGCGGCGGGCACGGATGGCAGCGACGGACCTGGCGAGGCGGCGGGCGCCCTGGTTGACCACCAGACAATAGATCGGGGGCAGCGCGAGAGGCTCGATGCCAGTGATTGTCTGCAAAGAGCGGATGCCGGCAGCTTCCTCCAGGCGAGCCATGATCTGCTGTGCACGGGCGTCACGGGCACCAATGTAATGGATCTGGTGCTGGGGCTCCCGCTGCGCCCATAAGCGCTGTTTCGGGTCTTTTTGAGACGTGCGTGAATGCATGACATCCTGTGCCGGGGTGCAAGTGGATTTTCATGGATTCCGGCCCAAAGGGCCTGCATCCAGGCTACGCGAGATGGTGTCACGCATCTATGTAAGGCGTATAGCATATATATTCAGCCTGGATTCAGGGAGGCAGGGCTATTGTTCCGGGTGACAGTGGAGTCCTGTCGTCGCGCGCCAGAAATTTTTCTGGCCTGTTAGGAAAAGGCCTAAAGTTGTGGCAACGGGTGCCGCCAATGTGGTTTAGTATGGCCGGGGTTGCACAAGGAACGTGTGGTCAAGTGAATAGGTCGATCCGCCTCGCATTCTCTGTGCGGGTCTGAGATCCTGGAGAGACACGATTTAAGGAGGCAACATATGGAGCGTAAGCACAAACGTTTATGGCAGGCGGGGGCCATTCTGGGCTTGCTGCTGCCCGCGCAGATGCTGTGGGCCGAGACCTGGGTGGACCGGACCCGCCTCGACGGGTTCTTTTCCACGCGCTACAGCATTACGGATGAAAAGACGGCCTGGCAGGCTGATCACGCGGCGTCAGGCATTGATGACGACGGCAGCTTCTATGGCACCAAGCTGGGTCTCAATGTCAGTTCACGGCTCACTGATCGGGTTACCGTGGCGACACAGCTCTTTGCGGCCATCCAGGACGACAGTTATGCGATCCATGTGGACTGGGCCTTCGCCACTTTCCAGCTTCAGGATACCCTGGCGCTGCGCACCGGCAAGATCAAATACCCGGTAGGCATCGTCAATGAATACGTGGAAGTGGGCGTGACTTACCCCTGGATTCAGGCGCCGGTGGCGATCTATTCCGAACAGATGCAGGGGCCGCAGGCCACCCGCGAGTCTTACACCGGCGGCAGCCTGCTGTGGGATGTCAGCACCGGGGACTGGGCCTGGACGCTGGATGTGTTCGGCGGTCAGGTGGGGCTGGAGATGATGGATGTCAGGCAGATGCTGGGTGCCACGGGGCGCGCCAACTGGGATGACACGGTCATATTCCAGGTGTCCGGTTACCGGGGGAAGATGGAAACGGATGTGAACGACCCCATGATGGGCCCCATGAACAACCAGGAGCATGCCGCGGTCGTGGGCGGCGTCAAGATCGACTGGAACAATTTCCTGGTCTATGCCGAGGCGGCCAGGGTGACCATGGATTTCAAGATGATGGGGGTGTCGGCGGGCGATTCCGATTCCTGGTATGGCACCCTGGGCTACCGTTTCGGTAAATGGCTGCCCCATGTCACTTATCAGGACTGGTCGCGTGACAATGGAGATGGGCAGCAGATCAGCACCGTGGGCCTGAAGTACAATGTCTCCAATCAGGTCGTCGTAAAGGTGGAGCTCAGTCAGGTCGATACGGATGGTGATGGTTTGTTCGAAGACACGCCGGAGAACGATTCCATGAATATGTTTGGCTTCGCCGTCGATACGGTCTTCTAAGGAGGGCAGAGAATGAATAGGGCTAGCAAAAAAAACAGAGCATCTGCCTGGAACAATATGTTCAGGTTGGCTGCCGTGGGTCTGGCGCTCTTCCTGGTCAGTCAGGCGTCGGCGGGAGTCGTCGTCATTGTCTCGCCGGACAGTAATATCGACAGTCTGTCGAAATCACAGGTCAAATCGGTATTCCTGGGCAAGGTCAAGAGCCTGCCCAATGGAGAGACGGCCGTGCCGGTGAATCAGGCGGAGACTTCTCCGGTCTATGATACCTTCAATAAGAAAATCCTGGGAAAGTCCAGCACCAAGGTGTTGCAGTATTGGGCGTCGCGGGTGTTTTCCGGGAAAGGAAGTCCTCCTGAGGTGGTTCCGGATGACCAGGCCGTCATCGAGTTCGTCAAAAGCAAGAAGGGTGCGATTGGCTATATCGACAGCGCCTCAGCAAGTGGTTCGGTGAAGGTCATCTTCTCTACAGACTGAAGCGGGCCAATTTCAAATACAGAATTCCCCATGCCAGGTCAGGCATGGGGTTTTTCTTGGCCCCGTGAAAAAGCCGCGCCTTTTCTTAAAGTTCCTTCAGGGGTTTCCGATATCCCCAATGAGGCGCTTGTCCCAGGGAGGTGCAAGGCAAGCATGGCGCCGGTGATCGCACCAATTACAAGATTGGCAGAAAAGCAATCAGGGAAGCCGGCAACATTATTGTGAGGAAGAAATAATGAATTTTGCGAAAAACTTGTCGATCAGGCACAAGATTATCTTGATTGCCGGCGTGGGGATGCTGGGATTCGTTGCCTACCTGACATTCAACTATTTCGTCAAATCCGAAAATTCACAGCGTCTCAACGAAATACACAATCTCCATTTCCCCATTCTCGACAAGGTGCAGAATAACGAGAATATCGCCTTGCGCACCATCGAAAGCATCAATCAGTCTGTCGCCATCATGGATGAAGAGCCTCTGGAGGAGGCCAAGGCCTATGCCAGCCAGTTTCATAACAACCTGAAGGCCATCGTCGAGCTGGAGCCCGGACTCCAGGGGGACGTGGATGAGCTGACACGGGTTTTTGCGGAATACTTCAAGATTGCCTACGGGTTTGCCCAGGGCATGGTGGCCGGCACGGTCGATCTTGCCAAGTCCGGGGAGACCATCAGCGCCATGAACGCCGCGCGTGACGATTTCAAGGCATCGCGGACGGCCTTCCGCGACATGGCGTACAAGCGGTTCGAGTCCACCATCGAACAGGCTAAGAAGACGTCCAACCAGGCCTTGATTACCGGGGTTGTTATTGCCTTCGTCATGGTGGCGGTGCTGGGGTTTCTGGGTATGTATATCGGCTCATCGATCACCAACAATATTCACAGCGTGGCCGTTTCCCTGCGTGAAATGGCCTCCGGCCAGGGTGATCTGCGCAAGCGCCTGCACAGTAACTCCCAGGACGAGGTGGGCGAGCTGGTGGCGGAGTTCAACCGCTTCGTGGAGAAACTGCAGGGCATCATCCGCGAGATCACCGAGTCAGTGGAGCGCCTCAGCAGCGCTTCAGAGCAAATGTCGGCCGTGTCGGCCCAGTCGCGCCAGGGCGTGGTCAAGCAACAGGGCGATATCAACCAGGTGGCCACGGCCATGAATGAAATGTCAGCCACGGTGCACGAGGTGGCGCGCAATGCCGGTGACGCGGCGGGCGCCGCCAAGGCGGCGGATGCGGAGGCGGGCAATGGCAAGCAAGTCGTTTCACAGGCCGTGTCGACCATCGACAAGCTGGCCAGCGACGTGGACGAGGCCGCCAGCGTCATACATCAACTGGCGACGGACAGCGAGAATATCGGTACTGTACTGGATGTCATCAAGGCCATTGCGGAGCAGACCAACCTGCTGGCCCTCAATGCCGCCATCGAGGCCGCCCGCGCCGGTGAGCAGGGACGGGGTTTCGCCGTGGTGGCCGATGAAGTACGCACTCTGGCCCAGCGCACCCAGCAGTCCACCCAGGAGATACAGGAAATCATCGAAAAGCTTCAGGTAGGCGCCGAGCGGGCGGAGAAGGTCATGAAGGCCAGCCGGGAACAGGCCCAGGTCAGTGTGGACGAGTCATCCCGCGCCGGTACCTCGCTGGTCTCTATTACTGACATGGTGGCGACAATCAACGATATGAACACCCAGATCGCCAGCGCCGCCGAGCAGCAGACTGCCGTTGCCGAAGAGATCAGCCGCAGCATCGTGGAGATCAACGATGTGGCGGTGCAGACCTCAGAAAGCAGTGATCATCTCATGCGCGCCAGTGAGGATGTTTCAGCCATGACGGCGCAACTGCACGGGCTGGTATCCAAGTTTACGGTTTGATCCGCCAGGCTACCTGGCTCCCAGGCTGAGTGTTCTCTCCCTTTCCGGAGGTTGTCGCAAAAGCCGGTTTTTTCTGTAGGTTGGGCTTCGTTCCTCAGCCCAACCTACGAATGTCTTTTACAACACCCTCTTCCGGGAGAGATGGGCCGGGGGGTTCTTCTACAGCCACAGCATCAATCCCGTTTCAAACCGCCGGCCCAGGAGGTCGTGATAGGGATAGAGGCGAATCTTGTAATATTGCAGGCCTGACAGGGGGGATGTGAGGTCCAGTTTGAACAACGTTTCACCCTGGTGATTCTGCCCGGTGGTTTCCATGCGGTAGATCTCCTGGATCTGAAATGCGCCATTCTCCGCCTCGGTGCCCACCAGGCACTCCATATAGACATCGCTGGCATCGAGTCCGTCGAGATTGGCGGCAATCTCAATGGGCAGGGGAGCGCCTGCCTGGATAGTGTTGGGAGCTTCGTCGATTCTGCGCATATTGACCCTGGGCCAGGCTTCACGAACTTTCTGTTTCCAGCGGGCCAGTTCACTGGCGGGGCGCTTGTCGTCGGCGCGCAGCACGGCAGCCTGTTTGCTGGCGTTGCTGTAGTATTTTCGCACATAGTCCATGACCATGCGCTGGGCGTTGAAGCGTGGCATGAGGGTTTTCATGGAGGCCTTGGACATGCGCACCCAGTCGCGCGAATAGCCGTGCCCGTCGCGCCTGTAATACAGCGGTACGACCTGGGTTTCCAGGAGGTCCATCAATTCATGGGTCTCTTCCTCATTACGGAATTCCTCGTCGAAATGAGGCCC
Organism: Gammaproteobacteria bacterium; assembly: GCA_026982565.1. Classification (GTDB taxonomy): domain Bacteria; phylum Pseudomonadota; class Gammaproteobacteria; order SZUA-140; family SZUA-140; genus SZUA-140. Next base: position 14,264 of record JALSGV010000170.1, on the reverse strand, counting down.
ATGGGGCGTGATGGCCCAGCCGTTTTCCCCGTTGTAGCCTTCGCCCCACCAGCCGTCCAGCACGCTGAGATTGATGCCGCCATTGATACCCGCCTTCTGCCCGGAGGTGCCGCTGGCCTCGAGGGGGTATTGGGGGGTGTTGAGCCACACGTCCACGCCCTTGACCAGCTTGCGGCCCAGGGCCAGGTCATAGCCCTCGATGAGGATGATCTTGCCCTCGAATTCGGGCTGCAGAGAATACTCGTGGATTACGCGCAGCAGCTCCTGGCCCGGCACATCATGGGGATGGGCCTTGCCGGCGAACAGGAACATGACCGGGCGCTCGGGGTCGTTGACCAGGCGCGCCAGGCGCTCGCGGTCGGAGAACAGCAGCAGCGCACGCTTGTAGGTGGCGAAGCGGCGCGCAAAGCCGATGGTCAGGATGTCCGATTCAGGGCTGGTGAGATGTCGCGTCAGGCGCTCGATCTGCGTGGGGCTGTAGCCGTTGCGGCGGTGTTGCAGGCTGATGCGTTTGTAGACATCCTCGAAGAGCTTGGTCTTCAGCGATTGGTGCACGCTCCAGAAGCTGTGATCCGGCAGGGTGTCGATGGCCTCCCAGAATGAGGTGTTGAGCAGCTCGTTTCTCCACCCGCCTCCAAAACGCAGGTCGAACAGGTTGACCCATTCACGGGCCAGGAAGGTGGGGACATGCACCCCATTGGTGATGTAATCGATGGGGTTCTCTTCCGCCGGCACCTGGGGCCATACGTAGGCCTCCATCTGCGAGGCCACGCCGCCGTGGATGCGGCTCACACCATTGTGAAAGGTGGTGCCGCGCAGGGCCAGGGAGGTCATGTTGAAACCCGTGGGATTGCTCGGGTAGGCGCCCAGCTCGAGGAACTGCTGGGGCGTGAGGCGCAGGTCGTTGATGAACTCGTTGAAGTAACTCAGGATATGCTCATGCTCGAAGATATCATGTCCTGCCGGAACGGGGGTGTGGGTGGTGAAAACGGTGCTGGAGGCAATCAGCTCCAGGGCGCTCGCGAAGTCCAGGCCGTTCTGGACGTAGGTCCGGCAGCGCTCCAGGATCTGGAAGGCGGAGTGCCCCTCATTGATATGCCATACCGTGGGCGTGAGTCCCAGGGCGCGCAGGGCGCGCACCCCACCGATACCCAGCACGATCTCCTGCTGCATGCGCGTGTCACTGTCACCGCCATAGAGCTGGTGGGTGATGCGGCAGTCTTCGTCGCGGTTCCCCTCCACATCGCTGTCCAGCAGATAGAGGGTGATGTGGCCGGCCTTGGCCTGCCACACCTTGAGGTTGACCTCACGCCCTGGCATGGAAACCTGCACGTGTAATTCCCGCCCCTGCTCATCGGTGGCCGGCGTGATGGGAAGGTCCTCGGGTTCGGTGCGGTCGTAGTGCGCCACCTGGTTGCCATGGCCGTCGATGGTCTGGTGAAAATAGCCTTTCCGGTACAGCAGGCCGACGGCCACGAAGGGGACGCCCAGATCGCTGGCGGCCTTGCAGTGATCGCCGGCCAGGATGCCCAGCCCGCCTGAGTAGATAGGAAAGCTTTCGTGAAAACCGTACTCCGCGCAGAAATAGGCCACCAGGTCCTTATCGGGATCGAGCAGGGTGGCAATGTCGCTTTGCACGTTCTGGTTGTTATAGGCGTCGTAAGCGGACAGGACGGTCTCGTAATCGCGCAGATAGACATGATCCTGAAGAGCGGCCTCGAGCTTTTCCTGGGCGATGCGGCGCAGGAAGACCTTGGGATTGTGGCCCACCTCGGCCCATAACAGGGGATCCAGCCTCACGAACAGGCTGCGTATCTGGCTGTCCCAGCTGTAACGTATGTCATTGGCCAGCTCTTCCAGCCGTTTCAACTGTTCCGGGATGACCGGTTGGACTTCCAATGTGAATCGTGTGCCTGGCATTTTTCTTGTCTTGTCCTTGGTTTTTGTTGTCACTTCGTCTTCAATCTTGGGGAGACCGTCGTTTCCCCGCCCGGTGACGGCATAAGCCGCTGTTCTGACTGTAACGATCCGGTGTGCGCAATACTTTAGCCGAGTTTGGGGGGGACGTGATCGAGTGGTGCCGGGAGCGAGAATCGAACTCGCACGACCGCAAGGTCACCGGATTTTGAGTCCGGCGCGTCTACCAGTTCCGCCACCCCGGCATTGCCGGCGTAGTATACAAGTGAGGCCTTGCGGGTGACAAGGCTGCCAGAGCATAAATATATTGGATGTACGCGGAGCGATGAGCGGCGAAGAATGTGTCTTGTCACTGCGCCCCGCCTTCCTGTATCTTGCGCCTGCTATGAAACGTTCAGATTTCCATTATGAACTGCCGGAGAACCTGGTCGCCCAATATCCCCTGGCCGAGCGCGCCACCAGCCGCCTGCTGGTCCTGCCCGCCGGAGGGAAGGTGGAGGACAGGATATTTGCCGATTTGCCTGTATTGCTGAATGAGAAGGACCTGCTGGTTTTCAACGATACCCGCGTCATTCCCGCCCGCCTGTTCGGCCGGAAAGCCACGGGCGGGCGTGTGGAGATCTTCCTGGAGCGTTTGCTCGAAGGGCGGGAGATACTGGCTCAGCTGCGTTCCGGCAAGACATTGCGGGCGGGCAGCCGGTTGACGCTGTCCGGAGAGGTGACGGCCCGCGTTGAGGGGCGTCAAGGGGCGTTCTACCGCCTGTCGCTGCAAGGGGAGGGGAGCGTGATGGAGATCCTGGAGCGCATCGGTCATGTTCCCCTGCCACCCTACATCACCCGCCAGGATGAACCCCTGGACCGGGCGCGTTATCAGACTGTCTTTGCGCGGCGACAGGGTTCCGTGGCGGCGCCGACGGCAGGCCTGCATTTCGATGAGGCCCTGCTCGGCCAGGTGCGGGAGCAGGGCGTTCGCACGGCCTTCGTTACCCTGCACGTGGGGGCCGGCACCTTTCAGCCGTTGCGGGTGGAGGATGTCAGCCGGCATCGCATGCATGAAGAATACATGGAGGTTTCTCCACAGGTGTGTGAGCAGGTCGAAGAGACGCGCCGCCGCGGGGGGCGGGTCATTGCCGTGGGCACCACCGTGGTGCGCAGCCTTGAGACTGCCTCGCGCTCCGGGCGGATCGAGCCCTTCAGGGGCGCCACCGATATTTTCATCACGCCCGGTTACGCCTTTTCCTGCGTCGATGCCCTGGTGACCAACTTCCACATGCCCGGATCGACCCTGCTGATGCTGGTGTGCGCCTTTGGCGGCATGGACAGGGTCATGGGCGCCTACCGCCATGCGGTGGAGGAAAAATACCGCTTTTTCAGCTATGGTGACGCCATGTTCCTCAGCAGGCAATACCCATGAAGTTCACCTTGCTCGATACGGATGGCGCGGCCCGCCGCGGACGCCTGGTCTTCCCGCGCGGCACGGTGGAGACGCCGGCCTTCATGCCCGTCGGCACCTACGGCACGGTGAAGGCCATGACCCCCGAGGAGTTGCGGGCCATGGGAGCCGAGATCATCCTCGGCAATACCTTCCATCTCATGCTGCGCCCCGGGGTGGAGGTGATCGCCGCCCATGGCGGTCTGCACGAGTTCATGAACTGGCCAGGTCCCATTCTGACGGATTCCGGGGGGTTCCAGGTCTTCAGCCTGTGCGAGATGCGCAAATTGTCGGAACGCGGGGTCACCTTCCGTTCACCCGTGGATGGGGCCAAGGTCTTTCTCGGCCCGGAGGAATCCATGGCGGTGCAAAGGGCCCTGAACGTGGATATCGCCATGATCTTCGATGAATGCACGCCCTATCCCGCATCGGAAGAGGCGGCGCGGGAATCCATGGCCCTGTCCCTGCGCTGGGCGGCGCGCAGCAAGACGGCCCATGACGGCGCCTCGTCGGCCCTGTTCGGCATCATTCAGGGCGGCATGTACGAGCACTTGCGTGACGAGTCCCTGGCCGGGCTGGTGGATATCGGCTTCGACGGCTATGCCATCGGCGGCCTGTCCGTGGGGGAGCCCAAGCCCGACATGCTGCGCATTCTGGGACATATCACCCCCGCCATGCCGGTCGACGCCCCCCGTTATCTCATGGGGGTGGGCAAGCCCGAGGATATCGTCGAGGCGGTGCGCCGCGGCATCGACATGTTCGACTGCGTGATGCCCACGCGCAATGCCCGCAACGGCCACCTTTTCGTCCATTCCGGGGTGGTCCGTATCCGCAACAGCACCTACCGCGGCGATACCCGGCCCCTGGACGAGGACTGCGGCTGCTATACCTGCCGGCACTACAGCCGCGCCTATCTGCGCCATCTGGCGGCCAACAACGAGATTCTGGGGGCGCGGCTCAATACCATACACAACCTTTATTATTACCAGCGCCTGATGGAGGGTTTGCGCGACGCCATCGCGAACCATACTCTGGAGGAATATGTCGGCGGATTTTACGAAAAACGCGCGCAAAACGTGCCTCATATGTCATAATAGCGCGCTGTTTGACTGACTAAGGAGTGGAAGGGGATCTACTTATGAGCTTTTTTATCAATGATGCCTGGGCCGAAGCCGCCCCGGCCGCCGGGGATGCCTCGGGATTTGCGAGCCTGGTGCCGCTGATCCTGATTTTCGTGATTTTCTATTTTCTGTTGCTGCGCCCCCAGATCAAGCGGGCCAAGGAACACAAGCAAATGGTAGGTTCTCTCACCAAGGGTGACGAAGTGGTCTCCAGCGGTGGCTTGCTGGGCCGTATCACCAAGGTGGACGAGAATTTCGTCACGGTGGAGATTGCCGAAGGCGTACGGGTCAAGATGCAGAAGAGCGCCGTCACCTCTCTGGTGCCCAAGGGCACCATCAAGGGTGGCGAAAAGTCCCCGGGCAAGCAGGGCAAGGCCAAGAAGGCCGAACAGGCTGCGCTGGCCGATGAGTCAGAAAAGTCTGGTGAGGGCGCTGATACGGGCGGGAAGAAGCAGGACGAAAAATCCGGCTGACGGCGCGGCGTTTCCGAGCAAGGCGGTAGATCATGAATCAATATCCTCTGTGGAAGTATATCCTCGTAGTCATCGTGGTGGTCACCGGGCTGGTGTATGCCCTGCCCAACCTCTATGGTGAAGACCCTGCCGTGCAGATCTCGCCCCTGCGTGCGACGGCCATCGATGAAGAGGCACAGATGCGCTTCATCAACACGCTCAGGAACGCGCAGATCGACTTTACCGCCGTGGAAAAAGTCCAGGACAAGCTGTTCATCCGCTTTAGCGACACCTCTGTTCAGCTCAAGGCCAAGGATGCCCTGGTGGACGAACTGGGCGAGGACTATGTGGTGGCGCTGACACTGCTGCCCGCCACGCCTGGGTGGCTGGCGGCCATCAATGCCGACCCCATGTATCTGGGGCTCGATCTGCGTGGCGGCGTACACTTCCTCATGGAGGTGGACATGGATGCCGCGGTCAGGCAGGCGGAAGAGCGCTATGTCAGTGATATCCGCGCCACTTTGCGCTCCGAGAAGATCCGCTACCTGTCACTTGCCAGAAAGAACAATGGTGGCATCGAAGTCAAGTACCGTAACGAGGCCGAGCGTGAAAGGGCCGATGACCTCATCGCCCGGGAGTTCCAGGAATTGGAGCGGAAAAATATCGATCGTGATGGCAGTTATTTCATGAGCCTGGTCATCTCTGACAAGGAACTGCGTGAAATCAAGAAGTTCGCGGTGCAACAGAACATTATCACCCTGCGCAAGCGAGTCAATGAACTGGGCGTGGCCGAGCCGGTGATTCAGCAGCAGGGCGTCAACCGCATCGTGGTGCAGTTGCCCGGCGTGCAAGACCCCGCCCGCGCCAAGGAAATTCTGGGCGCCACCGCCACGCTGGAATACCGCCTGGTGGACGAAACCGGCAGCATCGAGGATGCCCTGGCAGGGCAGGTGCCGGTAGGGTCGCGCCTGTACAAGCAGCGCAATGGAGAAGCCATTCTGCTCAAGAAACGCGTCATCGTAACCGGCGACCAGATCATCGACGCTTCCTCCGGCATCGACCAGCAGACCGGATCGCCCGCTGTCTATGTGACTCTGGACAGCAAGGGCGCAAAGAAGATGGGGGACACCACCAAGAACAATATTGGCAAGGGCATGGCCGTTGTCTTCATTGAGAACAAGCCGCAGACACGCATCGTGGACGGCAAGAAGGTCAAGACCACCCGCACTGTGCAGGAAGTGATCAACGTGGCCACTATCCGCGACCACTTCAGCAAGCGCTTCCAGACCACCGGCCTGGACAGCACGGAAGAGGCGCGCAAGCTGGCCCTGCTGCTGCGCGCCGGCGCCCTGGCGGCGCCTATCGAGATCGTCGAGGAGCGCACCGTGGGTCCCAGCCTGGGACAAGAGAATATCTCCCAGGGCTTCCGCTCCGTCATCATCGGTTTCGTGCTGGTGCTGGCCTTCATGGCCTTCTGGTACCGCGCCTTCGGCTTGGTGGCCAATCTGGCCCTGGCGCTCAATCTGGTACTCATGGTGGCGGTGTTGTCCATGCTGCAGGCCACCCTGACCCTGCCTGGTATCGCCGGAATCGTGCTCACGGTGGGTATGGCGGTGGACGCCAATGTCCTGATTTTCGAGCGCATCCGCGAGGAATTGCGCAACGGCAACAGTCCTCAGGCCAGTATCAGCGCCGGTTACAGCAAGGCCATTTCCACCATCGCGGACGCCAACATCACCACGCTCATTGCGGCGGTGGTGCTGTATAGTTTCGGCACCGGTCCCATCAAGGGCTTTGCCGTCACCCTGTCCATCGGGATCCTGACTTCCATGTTCACCGCCATCATGGGCACGCGCGCCGTCGTCAATCTGATGTATGGCGGGCGCAAGGTGGACAAGCTGGCAATTTGACGACTGGAAACGGCAATGCAGATATTCAAGAAAGACACGACATTCGATTTCATGGGCAAGCGCAGGGTTGCTGCGGTTTTGTCCACCATACTCATCATCATCGCATTGGTCTCCATCGTTACCCGTGGCCTCAACCTGGGTGTGGACTTTACTGGCGGAACGCTCGTGGAAATCAGTTCTCCGCAGGCCATCGATTTGGATGCCGTTCGGGATGTCATGAAAGAGGCCCGTTTCGACAGCGCCATGGTGCAGTATTTTGGCTCTGCCCATGAAGTATTGATCCGTCTCGCGCCTCGCGAGGATCTCAGCAGCGCGGAAATCAGCACCAAGGTGCTGGAGGCGCTGAAGAGTGACTACCCGGGGAAGATCGAAATGCGCCGAATCGAGTTCGTTGGCCCACAGGTCGGTGACGAGCTGACGGAAGATGGCGGCCTGGCCATGTTGTATGCCCTGTTTGGTATCCTGGTGTATGTGGCCATCCGCTTCGAGAAACGCTTCGCGGCCGGGTCCGTCATTGCCCTGGTGCATGATGTCATCATCACCATCGGTGTGTTTTCCCTGCTGCAGATGGAGTTCGACCTGTCGGTGCTGGCGGCCATCCTTGCCGTGATCGGTTACTCCCTCAACGACACCATCGTGGTATTCGACCGCATTCGCGAGAACTTTCGCAAGATGCGCAAGGGTACGGCTGAGCATATCCTCAATGTATCCATCAACCAGACCATATCCAGAACCATGATCACCTCGCTGACCACCTTGCTGGTGTTGCTGGCGCTGTTTTTTCTGGGAGGGGAAATCATCCGCGGCTTTGCCTTTGCGCTCATCATCGGCGTTATCGTGGGGACCTATTCCTCCATCTATATCGCGGGATCCAGCGTTCTGGCCATGGGTGTCAGCAAGGCGGACCTGATGCCGGTCGTGAAGGAAGGCCAGAAGATCGACGACCGGCCCTGAGCGTGTGGCAGTGGCAGACTGCTACAGGCGGTATCGTGATTGCGGCAGGGTCATTGCGCGGATGAGGGGGGGATGGCCGGAGAGTTTGCCTTTTCTTCGGGTTCACCATCTGCTAGTACAATACGGTCACGGCCCTGCCGTTTGGCCTGATACAAGGCCTTGTCGGCGCGCTCGATCAGGCTGCTGGGCGGTTCGCCCGGACGGTAGAGGGCGACGCCGGCGGAGAAGGTGGGCATGGGCGTGGTCTTGCCGTTGTAGTGATAGGGCGTGAAACTGGCCTTCTTCTGTACCTTCTGCAATGCCCGTAAGGCGCCATTCTGATCGGTGTTGGGCAGAATGACGGCAAATTCCTCGCCGCCATAGCGGGCCACCAGGTCGTGGTGGCGGAAAATGGTCAGGATATTGTTGGAGAAGTTGCGCAGCACGGCATCACCGGCGGCGTGTCCGTGGATGTCGTTGATGGATTTGAAGTGATCCAGGTCCAGCAGCACCAGGGAGAGGGGGTAACCGTAGCGTTGCACACGTCCGACCTCGTCTTCCAGGCGGCGCATGAAGGCGCGCCGGTTGGGCAGTTCCGTCAATTCGTCCGTAAGGCTGAGGATGTGCACCCGCGCCAGTTCCTCGTTTAGGTGCTTGCCTTCGTTTTCGATGATCTGCAGATATTTGCTGGCGCTGTTGAGTTTTCTCGCCAGGGCCTTGTGACCTTCCGCCAGGCGCGAGATTTCCTTGATCAGGGCCTCCTTGAGACGGCTTACTTCATTGATGTTGTCGGTGTGGCGCAGTGTTTCGTGCTCTACCTCCAGCAGGACACCGAACTTTTCGTTCTGCTTGATGACCTCGTTGAGGTGGTGGGTGAGGTTCTTCTGGATCTTACGGATGCGGTTGCGTTTGTCCTCGAAGCCTTTGTCGTAGGTGGGTGGTGGTTCAACGCCTGCATCGGTTATTTCTTTCTCATGCCTTTCAGGCAGGGTGGAAGGTGCTTCTGCACGCTCACCCTGCGGGGGTTCCATCGGTTCCGTGGCGAGAGGGGATGTGTCCCTGGTGGCATGGGTGGGTCCGCCGTTTATTTCTGTTGTTGTTTGAGTGGCTTCAGTCATTTTTTCCTGCCTGGTGGGAAGAGCAGCCTCGAACTCTGGTTCGGGCATCCGGATTTCCTCAGAGAGCTTCCGCGAGATATTCTGTATCTGCCTGCAGATGGCGCGGATCTCCGAGGCGTTGAGGGGGTTGCCGAGGCGCATCTTTACGAGTTTGAGATGGATCAGCAGTGGGGAGCCGGCGCTCAACTGCTTGTCAAACTCATCCAGCAGGACATGGATCAGTTCCAGATAGGCTCGTTGTGTCTGCTGGGTATTGGATTCGTAGTCCTCGAGGATGTTTTCCACATGCTCGAAGATGGCAGCACCCGTGTCGCTACCTTTCAGGGCCTGCAGCAATTGCAAGGCTCTTGGGGTAATTGAAATTGGTGTTTTTGTCTGCATGGTTGCGTCAACGGTCAATCTATTCCCCGCCTGGCTATGCACCGTATCCGTGAGCATGGGAATATCTTGAAGTGTTCTGCCGGTCAATGTGTTTCAGAGTACTGTCATCTTCTTGTGTTTGGAGACAGTAATTTGACGGCAGGATAAGTAAGTCACTGAATATTCAAGGAATATAATTCTATCACAACTGCCCTTGAATTAACAGGCCAAATAATTTCCCGTGTGCACGACCATTTTTCATGAAACGTGCTGATTTCTATGGGCAAATTGGGATTCAAGGATGGTTCCTGCCGCTGGAAAACCTGCGTGACCACCGGGCTGCTGTCACGGAGGGCGCCCGCAGGAATGTTGTGGATAGACACAGGCGTATCGGGTATCCTGTCTCGTTTTTCACAATCGCAGGATTGCAACGGATAAAAGGTGAAACATGTTTCCATCGTCCATGAATATCGCTGAATTTGACCCCGAAGTCTGGACTGCCATCGAGGCCGAGGCGCGCCGGCAGGAGGAGCACATCGAATTGATCGCCTCCGAGAACTACACCAGTCCCCGGGTGATGGAGGCCCAGGGTTCAGTGTTGACCAACAAATATGCTGAAGGTTATCCGGCCAAACGTTATTACGGCGGTTGTGAAAACGTGGATGTGGTGGAGCAACTGGCCATCGACCGCCTCAAGGAGTTGTTTGGCGCCGATTACGCCAACGTACAGCCCCATTCCGGTTCCCAGGCCAATGCGGCGGTCTACATGGCCCTGCTCAATCCCGGCGACACCATCCTGGGCATGAGCCTGGCCCATGGCGGGCACCTCACCCATGGCGCCAAGGTCAGCTTCTCGGGCAAGCTGTATCATGCCGTGCAGTACGGCCTGGATCCCGGGACGGGGGAAATCGACTACCGGCAGGTGGCGGATCTGGCGGCGGAGCACAAGCCCAGGATGATCGTGGCGGGATTCAGCGCCTATTCCCGGGTGGTGGACTGGCAGCGCTTCCGCGACATCGCGGACGATGTGGGCGCCCTGTTGTTCGTGGACATGGCCCATGTGGCGGGGTTGATTGCCGCAGGTTGCTATCCCAGCCCCGTGAACATCGCCGACATCACCACTTCCACGACCCACAAGACCCTGCGCGGCCCGCGCGGCGGCGTCATCCTGGCGCGCGCCAATGCGGAAATCGAGAAAAAACTCAATTCCATGGTCTTCCCCGGCACCCAGGGCGGGCCGCTCATGCACGTCATCGCCGCCAAGGCCGTGGCCTTCAAGGAGGCCCTGCAGCCTGAATTCAAGGCGTATCAGCAGCAGGTCGTCGCCAATGCGCGCACCATGGCCGGCTGCATGCAGGCGCGGGGCTACGACATCGTCTCCGGCGGCACCGACAACCATCTCTTTCTGGTGGATTTCATCAAGCGCGGCATCACCGGCAAGGATGCCGACCAGGCCCTGGGCGCCGCCAACATCACGGTCAACAAGAACAGCGTGCCCAATGATCCCCAGTCGCCTTTCGTCACCAGCGGCATCCGCATCGGCACCCCGGCCATCACCACCCGGGGGTTCAAGGAACAGGAGGCCGAACAGCTCGCCATCTGGATCTGCGATATCCTGGACGACATCGGCAACGAGGAGACCATCGCCCGCGTCAAGGGCGAGGTGCTGGAAATCTGCAGGCGCTACCCGGTTTATCAGGCGTGAGGCGTGAAGCATGAAGGGTGAAGCGAATGGGGCCGGGGAAGATGTGAAGGCGTGGATTGCTCCCGCCTCACGCTTTACCTCTCACGCTCAATGCTGAACATAAGCCCATGCGCTGTCCTTTCTGCAATGAAGACGAGACCAAGGTGATCGACTCGCGCCTGGCGAGCGATGGCAATGCCATCCGCCGCCGCCGTGAATGCCTCGCCTGCAGTGAGCGTTTCACTACCTTCGAGACCGCGGAGCTGGTGTTTCCGCGCATCGTCAAGAGCGATGGCTCGCGCGAGCCCTTCAACGAGGAGAAGCTGCGCCGCGGCATGTTGCGCGCCCTGGAGAAGCGCCCGGTCAGCAGCGACGACATCGAACTGGCCCTGAACCGCATCAAGCATCACCTGCATACGGCGGGGGAACGCGAGATCATGTCGCGGCAACTGGGTGACTGGGCCATGGAGGCCCTGCGTGAGCTGGACGAGGTGGCCTATGTGCGCTTCGCCTCGGTGTACCGCAGTTTTCAGGATGTCCACGCCTTCCAGGAAGAGATCGAGCGGCTCAAGAACAAAACTTCCACCTGATGTTTTCCCCCCAGGATCACATGTACATGGCCCGCGCCATCCGCCTGGCGGAGCGGGGCCTGTATACCACCGATCCCAATCCCCGCGTCGGCTGCGTGCTGGTGAAAGGCGGGCGCATCGTGGGTGAGGGGTGGCATGAAGTGGCGGGCGGCCCCCATGCGGAGGTGGCCGCCCTGCGTGATGCCGGCGAGGCCGCCCGCGGCGCCACGGCCTATGTTACTCTGGAGCCCTGCTGTCACCATGGGCGCACGCCACCCTGTACCGCGGCCCTGCGCGAGGCCGGTGCGGCCAGGGTCGTCGCCGCCATGGAAGACCCCAATCCCCTCATGCGTGGCAAGGGGCTGGCGGCGTGCAAGGCGGCGGGCATGGTGGTGGACAGCGGCCTGTGCCGCGACCGCGCGGAGGCGCTGAACCCCGGCTACAGCCTGCGCATGCGCGAAGGGCGGCCCCTGGTGCGCTGCAAGATGGCCATGACCCTGGACGGCCGCACCGCGACGGCCGGTGGCGAGAGCCAGTGGATCACGGGGGAGGCCGCCCGCCGGGACGTGCAGCGCCTGCGCGCGCGCAGCTCCGCCGTCATGACGGGCATCGGCACGGTGCTGGACGACGACCCGGCCATGAACGTGCGCATCGATACACCCCGCCAGCCCCTGCGGGTGATCACCGACTCCCGGCTGAGGACGCCCCCGCAGGCCAGGATTCTAGCGAAGCCCGGCGAGGCATTGATCTACTGCGCGGACGCCCCGGATGAAAAAAGGCTTGCGCTGGAAGAACAGGGCGCGGCCGTTGTGTGTCTGTCCTCACGGGGACGGGTGGACCTGAAGTCCGTCCTGGCCGATCTTGCCGCGAGGCAGGTCAACGAGCTTCTTCTGGAGGCCGGCGCCACCCTGGCGGGGGCCATGGTACGGGCCGGCCTGGTGGATGAACTCGTCGTCTACATGGCGCCTCGATTGCTGGGCAGCGCGGGGCGCGGCCTGCTGAACCTGGAAGGCATCGACCGCTTGGCGCAAGCCGTCGAACTGGACATCCGCGATATCCGCGCAGTGGGCGATGACTGGAGATTCACCGCCATACTCAGGCCTGCGTAAGATGGGGTGGTTTTTTCTGCGCGGCCGCCGTGATTTCAAGTGTTGAAACAAGAATGTTATATTAACCCGGCATCGACCGCTGAAAAGCAGGCATTTCATTCCAATTGGAAATCCAGTCATGTTTACAGGAATCATACAGGCAACGGGCCTCATCGCGGCCATCGAGCCACGCGCGGGTGACGTGCGTTTGCGCATCGCCTGCGGAGATTTGGATCTTTCCTCCGTCACGCCGGGTGACAGTATCGCGGTCAGCGGCGTGTGCCTGACGGCCGTCGCCATGGATGAGGGGGGATTCAGCGCCGATGTGTCCACGGAAACCTTGCAATGCACGACGCTCGGCGAGCTGGCCGCGGGTGACGCCGTGAATCTGGAAAAACCCCTCCTTCCCGCCACTCCGCTCGGTGGTCACTTCGTCAGCGGGCATGTGGATGGGGTGGGAGAAGTGATCGATCTCGTGGAGGATGCCCGCTCGCTGCGCATTCATATCCAGGCGCCCCAGGCCCTGGCCAGATACATTGCGGCCAAGGGCTCGGTGTGTGTGGACGGTGTCAGTCTGACGGTGAACGAGGTGAACGGCGCGCAATTCGGCGTCAATATCATCCCCCATACCCTGGAACACACCACCATCGGCCAGTACCGGGCGGGGAGCAGGGTCAATATCGAGGTGGATCTCATCGCCCGCTATCTGGAACGCCTGTACATGGGCGCGCGCGCGGCGGACCCGGCTTCATCCATTACCCGTGAATTTCTCGCCAACCATGGCTATCTGGATCAGACCGATTCCTGATTCCGCCGCCAACCTGAATTCAGTCACATGGCGCTCGACACCATAGAAGATATCATCGCCGACATCCGTGCGGGCCGCATGGTCATCATGATGGATGACGAGGACCGCGAGAACGAGGGCGATCTGATCATGGCGGCCCCTTGCGTGCGCCCGGAGGATGTCAACTTCATGGCCCGCTACGGGCGCGGGCTCATCTGCCTGACCCTGACGCGGGAGCGCTGCGAGCAGTTGCGGCTGCCTCTCATGGTGAGCGGCACCAATGCCAGCCACACCACCAATTTCACGGTTTCCATCGAGGCTGCCCGGGGGGTGACGACAGGGATCTCGGCCGCGGACCGCGCCGTCACCATCCAGGCCGCCGTGGCGCCCGACGCCGGTCCGGAAGACCTGGTGCAGCCCGGCCACATCTTCCCCCTCATGTCGCAGCCGGGGGGCGTGTTGACCCGTGCAGGACACACGGAGGCCGGGTGTGATCTGGCGCAACTGGCCGGTTTTGAACCGGCCGCGGTCATCGTCGAGATCCTCAACGAGGACGGCAGCATGGCGCGGCGTCCGGAACTGGAGCGTTTCGCCCGCGAGCATGGTCTGCGGATCGGCACCGTCGCCGATCTCATCCGCTACCGCATGGCCCACGAAAAGACGGTCGAGAGAGTGGCCGAGTGCCGCCTGCCCACCGCAGCGGGCGATTTCCAGCTCAAGGCCTTTCAGGACAAGACCGATGGCCGCGTGCACTTGGCGCTGGTGTTCGGCGAGCCCGATACGGCGTCCTCCGTGCTGGTGCGGGTGCACATGGAAGACAGCCTCAACGACATGTTCGAAGTGTCGCAGCAGGACAAGACCTGGACGCTGCACAATGCCATGCGCCGCGTGGT
>JALSGV010000169.1 GCA_026982565.1 Gammaproteobacteria bacterium | reverse complement strand
GGTCTTGAAAACCGTTGAGGGTTTGTAGCCCTCCCAGGGTTCGAATCCCTGCCTCTCCGCCAATCAGGCTTGGACAAATCTGCCGGGACGACCTTTTCGAAAGGTCATCCCGGCGCAAGGATTACAGCCTCTCAGGGCAGGGACGGGGCGGGCCCCAGGTTGGCGACATCCCAGGCAAAGGGGTCTATGATCTCATCGCTGGGCAGGCTCATGGCGATGATCTCGCTGCCGGTGAGCTGGTCCAGATTCTTCACGGACTGGTAGTTGAAGCCGCTCTGGTCCCTGTTTCTGTCCTTGTAGGCGATCCACGTGGTGGCGATCCTTTCGCCCTCGGCCCAGGTGACGGTGTCATTGAGGGTCATCTGGCCCGGGGAGGTGAGGGGCGCCAGTTGCAGGGTCTGGGTGGCTTCATCGAAACTGCCCGCAAATCCTCCCCTTTCCCGGTAGATGAACATTTCTTCAGCGGCGAAGGGGTTGGCTGCGTCGCCCAGGGGAATCTGCTGGTCGATATCCACCATTTTTCCAAAGTAGGTGGTGGCGCCTTCGTTGATGTCAGTGGTGTTCTGGTAGAGGGCGAAGTCATTGCTGAAGCCATCCGCGCCATTGATGGATTGCGCGATATTCATCTCCGCAATATTGATGAAATTCCCCTGTGGATCGACAAAGGAATTGCGGCTGAATTCGGTGACGCTGTCGAAACCGTTCTGGATGTCGCGGATATTCTGCTTGAAATCGATATCGATTCCCGTGGGATTGTCCATGGGAATAAAGCTTTCATCGGCGAAGCCCAGGGTGCTCGCATCTCCCGTGGCGCCTGCGTCGGTGATGATCGTGCGCGTGAAAGTCCCGTGCGCCGTCGTGACCTGCTGCTGTATGAAGCCGTCATCCTCCGCCAGCGTGGTGCAACTGACGGGACCGCTGCAGGAGGCGGATGTGTCGATCACGCCATTGTTGACCGTCCACCCATCGAAGACGACGGCGGGCTGATCCGCCAGCGCGACGCCATGAAACAGTGATGCGGCAAGTAATGTAGCAATTATTGTTGTCTGTCCTTGGAGACGGTAGTGATTTTTAGCATGTGTCGGGTGGTCGTTATGCTTGTTGCCCATGTCATTCGCCCTCCTCGGGTTGATCCTTGCTCGATGCTTGAAGGATGCCCAGGGAAGGCGGCAATCGCCGGGGAAGTGGTAATGGGTACCAGAACCAGTGAACAGCGCGACGTCGTATTTTTCATCCCTGATTGGCTGTAACTGATGATGACTCTGGTAGTCCCGCTATCATTTCACCATCGCGATTGTCCGGATGGTATTTCAGACCGGTGACTTTGCGTCCCCACCTTTCGGCCAGGTTTGCCTTTTTCTGAGCATCTGTCAGACATAAGTATCGTCAT
>JALSGV010000168.1 GCA_026982565.1 Gammaproteobacteria bacterium | reverse complement strand
TCAGGAGGTCGGCTACTTTCTTCCCGAAGCACCCGAGCACAGGGTCGTCAGCCGTTACGTGGCAAAGGCCCTGGCAACCTTGCTGGAAGTGGATGAGGTCGGTTTGCTGGCAACCGAAGAGGCCTGGAAAGTCAACGGAGAAAGGCTGCAACATGAACTGACAGAAATTGGAGTGTCCACTCATCGACATTCCGTGCCGACAGGCAAGGATATCGGAGAGTTGCGCCAGCAATTCCGTGTGTTGCGTGATACCTTGCAACAGGCAGACAAGGACGAGGAATTGTTGCTCGACATCACGCACGGCTTCCGCACCCAGCCGTTTTTTGCCGCATCGGTGCTATCTGTCCTGCAGGCGGCGGGAGATTTGCCGTCCCGCACACGCATTCTGTATGGTGCCTTCGAGGCCGGGCAGGTTGCCGAAGGAGAGGCAGTGCGTCAGGTTCCCATCTGGGACCTTTCACTGTTCCTGCAACAGCAGCAGCTGGCCTTTGCCATGGCCATCTTTCTGCGCACCGGTCATGCAGAAGCGCTGCTGAAGGCCTTGAAAGAGGAAAAGCGGCAGCTCACTGAACGTGCCAAACAGCAGGAGCGGGACTTTCCCCGCTCCCACCGCCTGCTGGAGGCACTCAAGGCCTTTGCCAATGATCTTTCCACCCTGCGCCTGCCACACCTGATGCGCGGTGTGGGCAAGAACAAGCCCAGCGCCACCCTGCTGCTACAGGCCTTGGAGGAATACCGGGAGGAGCTGTGCAATCACGACCATCCCGCGCTGCTGCCCCTGTTGGATAATCTGCGCGACATGGCCGAAGGGTTGACCATCACCAGCTTCGCTTCATCGGATCGCCCCACGGCCATGCGCAAGCTCATGGAGCTTTATTTGCATTTTCATCGCTACCTGGAGGCCGCTGCCGTGGCGCGGGAGGAAATCGTCAACCACATGGCCACCGGTGATGCCATCGAGCCGGCACACCCGCAATTCGACTCCGCGGCCAGGCGCATGGCCGAAAGGAAAGCCACAGCGGTGCAGGACATTCATGACAGGCTGGATGTCCGCAATGACCTCCTGCACTGCGCCATGCGCAAGAACCCGATGCCAGCGGACAAGATCATGGGCCAGGTGCAAAAGCTGGCAGCTTTCAGTACTGCCATGACCACTCCTCCACCCCGCACCATTTTCGTAACGCGCCACGCCGGCGCGCGGGAATGGGCCGAGCGGCAGGGCATCATCGTTGATGAAGTGGTCGAGCATCTCGACCCGGACTCCATCTACCCCGGCGATCTCGTCATCGGCACGCTTCCCGTTCATCTGGTGGCAGCCATCTGCCGCCGTGGCGGGCGCTACAAGCACCTGAGCATGGACATCCCGCCCGACCATCGCGGCCAGGAGCTGACGG
>JALSGV010000167.1 GCA_026982565.1 Gammaproteobacteria bacterium | reverse complement strand
GGGCGTCAATACCCAGCGTGTCAGTGTGCGCAGCGTCTCACGTTCGCTGATGTAGCTCGCGATGGGGGGCGAGGTGCGGTAATAGAAGGCAACCAGGGCCCGTCCAACCGCGTTGGTGAGCAGGTACTCGTCACGAAAATGGCGCAATGCCATGACATGGGGGTCGAGGTAGCTGCCATAGGCCGCCGTGGCGATGAAACAGGCGCCGCTGCCCTTGGAGAGGCCGCTGCTGTCGTCGTTGACGCCACCGGATTTCCCTTCCACGGTTGTATTGACGCTGGCCGTGTTGTTGGAGGTATCCGGGTCGTTGCCGCTGGTGGCAACCACGGTATTGGTAATAGTGCCCAGGGCGTTCGGTTGTACATCAATGTCGACGGAGGCGCTGGTGCCTGTGGCGATAGTACCTAGATTGCATTCCACTGAATTGCCTGCCGCCGCTGCGCATCCCTCAGTCCCGCCAAGATAGGTGACCGAAGTGGGCAGGCTGTCTGTAACGATAACGTTGGTGGCTGTGTCTGGGCCGCTATTGTTGACGGTGATGGTGTAGCGCAGGCGGTTGCCAATGGTGACCGGGTCGGGATTGTCACTCATGGTGACGACCAGGTCGGCGCTTTCCACCGGGTTGCTGTTGACCACCGTATCGACTGAGGCGTCATTGTTGCTGGGGTCAGGGTCCGTATCGTCGCCTGTGACGCTGGCGGCGCTGGTCAGGGTGGCGCCAGCGGAGCCCGTGTTGGGTGTACTGAAAACAGTTACGGTCAGTTCGGCGCCGGCGGACAGGTTGTCGAGATTGCAGACGATGGAAACGGTGCCGCTGCAACTCCACCCAGGCTGGGTGGTGATGCTCTTCAGCGTCGTGTTGGCGTCAGGGTTGATGGTCAGGATGATGTTGCTGGCGGGCGATGGGCCGCCGTTCCTGACGCGGGCTATATAGGAAAGATCGGCGCCCTCGTCCACCTCGGCTGGCGACCCCGTCAGGGTGACGGAGAGATCGGCTTGCGTGATGACGGTGAGTGGAAAGGCGTTTCTGGCGGGCGTCGGGTCCGTACCGGAGAAATTGAGAATAGTGACGTTCTCAATGTTGCCCGTTGCCTGGGGTGTCAAAACGAAAGTGAGGCTTGTATTGGCGCCGTCGGCCAGGTTGCCAAGATTACAGGTGAAGGTGCCTGCGGCGGTTACGCTGCAACTGGCCCCGCCGGGGGGGGTAATGGCGCCCAGAACGACATTGGCGGGAAAGGTATCGACGAGGCGTACATCGTTGGCGGTATCACCCGTGTTGGTGATCGTCACCGTAAAAGTAATGGGAAAGCCGGCTATCACCGTATCACCTGGATTGACCGCGGACAGCGTGCCGTTGACGTCGACTTCCGCCGAGACGGCCAGGGAGAGGTCACTGCTGCTGCTTACCAGGGTGGTGACGGTGGCGCTGTCGTTGGCGCTGTTGAGGTCCGGCTGATCGGCGCTGACGCTGATCGTGTCCGTCAGCGAGCCGGGCGCGGCCGGCACCGTAGGGCTCGCGGTGTGGGTGACGGTGGCGCCCGGCGCGAGGGTTCCCAGGTTGACGCCATCGAGCCCCGGGGTCGCCAGGGTGTCGCTCAAGGTGACGTTTGTGGCGCTATTGGGCCCCTTGTTGGTTACCTGTATGGTGTAGGTAAGAATGCCCGATTTGACGACGGGGTCGGGAGTGTCTTGCACGACGACGGCCAGATCCGCCCAAGTGCCTTCTGAAGCCGTTCTTTCATAGCTGCCCGTGGCGCAGTTGGTCGTAGGGCGGGCGACATTTCTCTGGTCGGCGGTTTCGCAGCCACTGCCTGCCGCACCGATGGCGGGACTGGCGGCTTGCAGGGCGTGTGTGGCCGTACTGCCGCCGTTAGCCGCAAGCGCGCTGATGAGCGGGTCCATACCCGGCTGGTCCCCGCCGGCAGTGAGGGCGCAGCTGTTGTCACTGTCCAGATTGAAACCACTGGATGTGATATTGGCGGAACCGGAACAGTCCGTTCCTGTCGCCTGGTTGGCGACGATGCTGTTGACCAGGGTGAGGAACCCCTGGTTGTTGGCGGGGCCTGCCGTGTCCACGGCAATACCGCTGCCGGCAATGGCCGCCGTATTGGCGGTTACGGTACTGTGAGTCAGGGTTGCCAGGTTGCTGACGAAAGCGCCTCCCCCATCGAATGCCGTGGCCGTGTTGTTGCTCAAGGTGCTGTTGATAACCTGGAGCGTGGAGGCGACAGGGCTGGTGGGTGACTGCGTGCCTTCATTGTAGATGCCGCCACCGCCCTGAGCAGAGTTGCCACTGACGGTGCTTTTCACCAGTGTGAGATTGCCGAAGTTGAAAATACCACCGCCCAGCCCTTCCTGCCCTGCGTTGCCGGGGCTGCTGTTGTTGCTGATGGTGGTATTTGAAACAGAAAAGGTGACACCGCCATTGACGAAAAGTCCACCTCCATTACGGGTGGCCGTGTTGCCGGTAATGCGGTTGTCTGAGATCACGACGGTCCCCTGGGTCGCGTTGATGCCCCCGCCGCTGGCTATGGTGCTGTTGTTGGTAATATCCACGTTGGTGAGGGTGAGAGTGCCCGCATTGAAAATGCCGCCACCGCCCTGGGTTGTGCCGTTCGATGTATTGCCCTGAACTACGGCATTGCTGATGGTGAGGGTGCCATCGTTTGCGATACCGCCGCCGTTGCTATTGGAGAGGCCTCCCTGGATGGTGATTCCATCCATGATGACAGTAGTCCCCAAGGGTATCTGGAATACGCGGTCGCCGGTGCCGGCGCCGTTGCCGTCGATGATGGTTGTGGTGGCGCCCGCGCCGCTGATCGTCAACTCGTCGTTGATGTCCAGGTCGCCCATGGCGCTGTTGTCGTCTTCGCCCGGGATGGTCAGGGTATAGGTCCCGGCGGGCAGGAGAATGGCGTCGGGACCAGGCCAGGCGTTGGCCTGCTGTATGGCGGCGCGCAGTGTGCAGTTGCCCGCGCCATCGTTACAAAGTCCATCGTCGAGGTTGCTGTCCACGGCGTCGTTGTTGTTGGTGACCGTGTAGACAAACCCGTGGGCGTGCATGGGCAGCAGAATGGCCAGCAACAGGGCCACGATGAGCATTGGTATGTTGATTGCGGGGACGTAATGATCGAAACGCATAGGATTGTTGATTGCCGCGACGGTGTTTCCTCAATTGTATTTATTTTTCTGGGAAGCCCTGGCAGCGCCTTGTGCCGGGCTTGAATTTCTGATTATAACATAAAAGATTTTCCTTTATGATCCTATAATATTATTCCAAACAAAAGGTTATGAGTCCGCCGGGGCTGTTTGTCGCAGCCGTATTCCCCGCTGTGTCAGTGTGGGGCGCATTGCCAGCGGGGGCAGCGGTCAGGATCTGCCCGGCCTTTCCGGGATTGGCATGGGGGAGAAATAATATCCCTGAGCACTACCTGAACCCGTGGGCTCATGTGCAGCGCAAGGTCAGGATGGGGGCAAGGGAGGCCCCACGATACCAATGCTCTGCCAGCGTATCCAGTTGTTGTCGCTTTGCAGGCCTTCGATACCCAGTTTTATCGCGCCAATGACATATTCGTCATCGCTGCACACCAGATCCGACAGGAAATCCCTGCGGAAGAAGTCCCCGGTATCCCCCAGTTCAATGATCTTGACCGAATTGTCAGGTGGCGGGACCGGCGTGTTCATGCCGCTGGCCTTCGCAAATACATAGCGCAGTTTGATGCCGTTACAGGCATCGCCGGCAATGAAGTTGGCCGGTTGTATCTCCAGGTAGGCATATTCAGAACTGCCGGGCAGCACCGCTTCGAAGGCACGCACATAGAGTTCTCTGTAGGCGCGCACGGGGATGTTCAGGTTGCGGACCTCCAGGCTGGATTCGTCCAGAGATTCGACGGTCATGTTGAGTCCGTCTTCACTCTCCATGGTGTACTCAACGCCATTGGCGCGCATATCGAAGTTGGCGAACAGCTTGATGTAGGTCAGCGGATCGTTCAGGACGGCGTTGGCGCCCTGGCCGGCGAAGAAACGGCTGGTCAGCCATGTATTATTGTCGCTGGAGACGATGCGGCACTGGGTGTCCTGGGTGGTGTCGTCCTTGTCGTCGTTGCATTGGGGGTTGTTCCCCTGATCCACCGCGATACCCCAATTCTCCTGCCAGTTGAAGACCACCGGCATGGTGGTGACCGGCGCCGTGCGCGCGCTCTCTCCCGCATTGTTGGTGGCCGTGAGCTGATAGGTGTAGAGAGAGCCGTTGACCAGGCCCTGGTGAAAATAGGGGGGGCTGATGTTCTCGATGACCTCTTCCGGGCCGCCATCCACCGACCAGTAGAGGTTGTGGGGGACATTGATGGGTGGTGTATCCCACAGGATCTGCACGGCCCCATCGAGGCCCAGGACAGAGACGTTGGTCGGGATGGGCGGCGCCTTCCCATCGATTTTATCCATCTCGTGAAAGCAGCCTCCCAGGAGCGCGGGCGTCAGGAGCAGCAGGATGCGGCAGGCCCAGTTGGAGGTTCTCCGGGTGAATCGTGTGGCGGACATCATTTCTGCATTACTACATTGTTTGTTCGAGAGGGGCCGGTTGGGGTTGGGGTGGCGAACAGGATATTTGACCATGGGTATCCGCCGTGGTTCCAGAAAAATTATACCAAACAAGGGGCTGGAATACCACGGAAAGCCCGCGCCATGGGCGCCGTTCCGCTATAATGTCCTTTGAATGCCAAGCAGAGCGACAAGTCATTAATGTGAGTTTGCCGGATCCCATAGCCCGCCTGCTCAAAGAAGGCGAATTGAACGCCGCTGAGAGGTTGTGCGTGGAGATGTTGGACAAGGCGGGCGATCCAGCCGATGTCCTGGCTACGCTGGGGCTTATCCACGCCCGGCGGCGGCGCTGGGAAGAGGCGCAGGCCTGCTTCGAGCGCATTCTGGCCTTGTCGTCGGATGATCCCGTGGCCTGGTTCAATCTGGGGCGCGTACAGCTCGTCATGAAACAGCATGATGCGGCGCTGTCGTCTTTCAATACCGCCCTGCGCCTGAAGCCGGATTTCTCGGAACCCTGTTTCAACATTGGCAGATTCCATTATCACCAGTCGCGCTGGCGCGAGGCCCAGGAATATTTCCAGCGGGCGCTGCAATCTTCCCCGGATGTGGCCAATCCCCGTTGCTATCTGGGCAAGGATGGCCGGGACAGCGATCAGGTGGCGCGCGATATCCGGAATTACCGGGCCCTGGTGCACAATGAACTGGGCAAGGTCCACAGGAATCAGGGGGAGGCCCATGAGGCCGTAGCCCAATACCGGCAGGCCCTGCAATTGAAGCCCGATTTCGCGGAGGCCCACAGCCATCTGCTGTTCGTCCTGAGCTACAATGTCATGTGCGCCCCACGGGAGTTGCTGGACCAACACCGGGCATGGGACCGCGTCCATGGCGGAAAGGACAAGCTGTCGGCGTTCTCCCATGTCAGAAATGGGGATCCTCGCAGGCGGCTGCGCATTGCCTATATTTCACCCGCTTTCCGTTTTCATGTGATCAGTTTTTTCATGGAGCCCATTCTGCGCCATCACGACAGGGAAAGGGTGGAGGTGTTCTGCTATGCCGAAGTGGCCCAGCCCGACGATTTCACTGAACGCCTGAAAGGCATGGTGGATGGCTGGCGCTCCACCGTGGGCATGGATGATGAAGCGGTGGCGCGCATGATCCATGACGACCGTATCGACATCCTGGTGGATCTGGCGGGCCATACCAACAACAGCCGCCTCAAGGCGCTGGCCTACAAGCCGGCGCCCGTACAGGCCACTTATCTGGGGTATTTTTCCACAACGGGCATGGCGGCCATGGATTACTGGTTGACGGACGAGGTATTGCACCCGGCAGGTACGAAGGAACTCGCCACGGAGGCCCTTTATCGCCTGCCGCGCTGCTGTGTCTGCTACCAACCCCCCGATCCGTCTCCGGAAGTGGCGCCGGCGCGAGAGGACGTAGCCATAACCTTTGGCAGTTTCAACGACCTGCTCAAGACCACGCCGCGCGCCATAGCCCTATGGAGCCGTGTGCTGCAGAATGTGCCTGGTTCCAGGCTGCTGCTGAAGACCGGGGCGCTGGCGGATGCCCGCATCCGTGAAACCGTGCAGCAGCGTTTCGCCGCGCACGATATCGGGCCGGAACGCCTCATCCTGAGGCCGCAGATACAATCCCACTACGAACATATGGCGTCCTATGGGGCAATCGATATTGCCCTGGACACGGTGCCGCGCACGGGCGGCACCACCACGGCCGATGCCCTGTGGATGGGCGTGCCGGTTGTTTCGCTGGCCGGAGACCTGTTTATCGAGCGTCTCAGCGCCACTATGATCAGCGCCGTGGGGGCCGGTGAGCTGATCGCTGATTCGGAAGATGCTTATGTGGAAAAGGCCGTTGCGCTGGCAGGTGATGCGCCACGGCGCAAGCGCCTGCGCGAGACGCTGCGGCCACGCATGGCGGCGTCAGCCTTGTGCGACGGGCCGGGCATGGCGCGCGCCATGGAGGATGCCTTTCGGGACATGTGGAAGCGCCATTTGCTCCATAACGGTGACGCCGCGCGCTGACCTATATCCGGCTGTCGTGGAAGGGCCGGAGCGGGGCAGGCCCAATACAAAAACAGGAAGCCCGATATAGCCTGCACCGTCTGAAGAAGTGTCTTTTCCAGGTGTCGTCATGTCAGATGCTCCGTCAGGCAATCGATGAATTTGCGCGTGTTCAGCGGGGGGCGGCGCGCCGGCGGGTAGACGGCGTAGATGCCCAGTGGCGTTCGCGTGTACGCTTCTAGGAGATGAGCGATGTTTTGCTTGTCTGCGATTGAAGCGAGCACGAAATCCGGCTGCATGGCGATGCCCAGTCCCGCCTCCACGGCGCGGCACAGGGGAATGCCGTTGTCGGCGCAGTAGTTTCCCGAGACGGTGACCGTTTCCTGTCCCTCCGGCCCGTCGAATTGCCACTTGCCGGCGCCGCTTCTCAGGTGACGGTACATGAGGCAGTTGTGCTCGCGCAGATCGGCGGGGACCCGGGGAGTGCCACGCCTGGCGAGATAGTCCTTGTGGGCAAAGACGTGAAGGCGCACGCTGCCCACCTTGCGCGCCCGCAGGCTGGAGTCGTCCATCTTGCCGATGCGTATCACCACGTCGTATCCGTCTTCCAGGACATCCACAAACTTGTCGCTGAGGCTGAGCCGGACGGAGACGGATGGGTATTGCTTGAGAAAATCCGCGATGATTTCCGGCAGCACGGTCTGTCCAAAGGAGACGGGGGCATTGATGTTGAGGGTGCCCTTGGGATGCTGGCGGATTTCGCCGACGGCCACCTCGGCCTCCTGGAGAATATCGCTGATCTGCACACTGTATTCATAGAAGGTCCGGCCCGCCTCGGTGAGGGAGAGGCGCCGCGTGGTGCGGTTGAGGAGTTGTATGCCCAGGGTGTCCTCCAGGCGGTTGATGCGCTTGCTGACGGAGGCGCGAGACAGTTGCAGCGCCTCGGCGGTGGCGGTGAAACTTTTCAGTTCCACCAGTTGCTTGAAAAGCAGGATATCAGGGGGATTGAGCATGTTGATTTGTATAAAATATGAAATAATATTTTTCAATTATACATAATTATGTGCTTATTGTCCTGTGCTAAGGTGGGCCTCAATGCAATCAGGACACGATGTGATGAACGAATTGCTGAACAATCCCGCCTTTCAGTCCGGCCTGCTGCCCTTTGTGGTGGCCCTGGCGGCAGCCTGGCTGCTGCGTGGCCTGGGCCGGTTCTGGGCGGCCGTGGGCTTCGCCGCCGGCTATTTTGCCTCGGTTTACGTGGTGATGGGAGTGCCGCACTGGCCCTTGACCAGTACGCGCAAGATCGTGGTGCTGGGCGCGGCGGCGGTGCTCCTGGGCGTGCTGCTGGATGTCCTGGCCGTTTCCAGGCGCACCCTTGCCCTGTGGGCCCTGGCGGTGGGCCTGGGCGGGGCAGCGTGGCTGGTCTGGCCCGTGGCCGCGCGCCGCGAGGGACTGGCGTTCTGGTCACTGCTGTTGCCGGCCGCCGCCTATGCCGGGTGGCTGGCCACCGCCCTGGCGGATTTGCGCGCCCGTGCGCCCGAAGCCGCGGTGGCGGCCATGATGTTGGGGCTGGGAACGGGGCTGAGCGCCATCCTGGGCGCCTCCGCGCTGCTGGGGCAGTTGGGGATCGCGGTGGGGGCCGCGGCGGGCGCATGCCTCCTGCTGCTGTGTTTCCGCGCGCTTTCCCTGGGCGCCGGTTTCATGCTGCCGGCGGTCTTGCTGAGCGCCCTGACGGGCGTTGCCGCGGTGGTCTACGCTTCACTGCCCTGGTATAGCCTGGCGCCCCTGGCACTGACGCCGCTGCTGGCGCGCATCCCCCTGGCGGGCGGCGGGGGCGGCTTGCGGCATATCCTGCTGCGCGGTTTCACGATCCTGCCCGCGGCCGTGGCCGCGGTCGCCGTCGCCTGGTGGCGGGCGGGGCCACCCCCTTTCTGAGATGAACGATCATTTTTTCAATCAACAAGGAGAAAACACCATGCGATATGCAAAGACTGCCATCCTTTTTCTGGCCAGCGCCCTGCCTTTCACGGCCATGGCCGCGGCGGAGCGTTTCACCATCGACCCCGATCACAGCTATCCCTATTTCCGCATCAGTCATCTGGGGTTTTCCACCATGCAGGGCCGTTTCAACAAGACCCAGGGCAAGCTGGAGATCGACCGTGAGAACGGGACCGGCAGCGTGGAAGTGGTGATCGACGCGAACTCGGTGGATACGGCGCACAAGAAACGTGACGACCATCTGCGTTCACCCGACTTCCTCAATGCCGTGGAATTTCCCGAGATCACCTACAAGTCCACCCGGGTCACCATCCACGACGATGGCAGCGCCGATGTGGAGGGGACCCTCACCCTGATGGGGATATCCAAGCCCGTCGCCCTCAAGGTTTCGCGCTTCAATTGCGGCATTCATCCCATGGATCCCAAGAAAAAGAAATATGTGTGCGGCTTCGACGCCAGCGCACACATCAAACGCTCGGATTTCGGCATGGATTTCGCCCTGCCCGCCATAGGCGATGACATGGCGCTGATTTTCGCCGTCGAGGCGGTGCGGGACTGAACAGGGGGAATCTGACATGGGGAAAAGAACCCTGGAATTGAACGACACGCTCTATCAATACCTGCTCGATGTCTCCCTGCGCGAGGACGCCCTGCAAAAGGCGCTGCGCGAGGAAACGGACCGCCTGGAAATGGGCGTCATGCAGGTTTCCGCCGATCAGGCCCAGTTCATGGCCCTGCTGATCCGCCTGATGGGCGCCCGCCGGGTGCTGGAAATCGGCGCCTTCACGGGCTACAGCGCCCTTGCCATGGCAAGGGCGCTGCCGGAGGAGGGGCGCCTGGTGACCTGCGACGTCAGCGCCGAGTGGACCGGCATTGCGCGGCGCTACTGGCGCGAGGCGGGCGTGGATGGCAGGATCGAACTGCGCCTGGCGCCGGCGCTGGAGACCCTGGAGGGCCTGGCGGACGGCGGCTTCGATTTCGCCTTTATCGACGCCGACAAGGCCAACCAGCAGGCCTATTACGAACATTGCCTGCGCCTGGTCAGGCCGGGCGGATTGATCGCCATCGACAATGTGTTGTGGAGTGGCGCCGTGGCCGATCCCGATAACCAGGCGGATGACACCAGGGCGATCCGCGCCTGCAACGCCTTCGTGCATCAGGACCCACGCGTGGACATGTCCCTGGTTCCCATTGGCGACGGGCTGACGCTGGCGAGAAAGCGGGTTAATGCAGGCAGCACTTCTTGAACTTCTTGCCACTCCCGCAGGGGCAGGGATCGTTACGGCCCGTTTTCGGCGCGCCGCGGACATGGGGTTGTCCGGGGAGGGGGCGCCGGGCGAGGAAATACTGGTGCAGGCACCGCACGCTCGGCT
>JALSGV010000166.1 GCA_026982565.1 Gammaproteobacteria bacterium | reverse complement strand
TGTCGAATCCTGGCTGGAGCGGATATTGGAACTCGACCCCCGCGGTCAGTATCCTCTGCTCGCTGCCAGCCGCCTCTACGGTGCGGTGCCGGATCCCGTGCGTCAGCGGCGCATGCTGGATTTCGTCTATGAGAAATTCCAGGAGGATCCGGCGCGGCGCTGGCCCTGGCTGGCCCATGGCGTGATCATCGCCAAATATCAATTGAAGGATCTTTCCCTGGCCCTAAAGTATGCCCGCGCCCTGTCCGATAAACCTGGTGGAGGAGAAATTCCCCACTGGGCGCGGCAGATGGAAATTTTCGTGCTGGAAGACATGGGGGAGCTGGAAGCGGCGCGGATACTGATCGGCGGCCTGCTCGACAGTGGCCGCATCACTGACCCCCATGAGTTTCGCTTCCTGAGCGGGCGTCTGAAACAGCTCGAAAATAGACTGCATGCAGATTAATCAAGTTGATAAGCGGAGAGAGTCAATGAAATATCGCCAATCGGGTTTTACGCTGGTGGAAATTGCAATCGTCCTGGTGATCATCGGTCTGCTGCTGGGCGGCATACTCAAGGGACAGGAAATGATCACCAACGCCAAGGTGCGCAATATTGCGGACCAGGGTAATGCCATCAAGGTGGCCTTTTTTTCCTTCCAGGACCGCTACCGGGCCATTCCTGGTGATTTCGCCAATGCGAAAAACACCATTCCAGGCACCAGCAACGGCAATGGCAATGGGCGCGTCAATACCAATGGCGAGCGGGGCCAGTTCTGGCTACATCTATCGGCAGCGGGGTTTATTACAGGTAATTTCGATGGCGGCGCCCAGGGCAATAACCTGAATTGTCCTTCCACCCGTTGTCCTACCAATGCCTTTGGCGCACCCATGATGTTTTCATGGGGCAACATGGCGGCGGGAACCCGCCAGCAGTCTCATCAGTTACGGACCGGCCGCTCCATACCCGTGAACGTCCTGGCCGAGGTGGATCGCAAGGTGGATGATGGTGTGCCCCGCAACGGCTCCTTTCAGAACGACCGTCAGGCCAGGAACAACAACTGCGCTACGGGCTCGGGAACGACGAGCTCTTACCGGCTCGCTTCATCGAATCCGCAGATGGATTGCGGCGGCGTCTATATCTTCTGACGTCTGTATTTCTGGAAGAGCGCCGCTTTGGCGCGTTTTCCCTACGGTACACCGGCCCGTTTTCCGCGGGCCTTTCTTTTTGCAGTTCAACCCCGAATAATGCCTATGGTTTTCCCGGGTCCATGGGTTATGGTAGGGTGCTTTACAATTTATTAACCCGGCAACAATATATATCGTATTCAGGACTTCAGGCCTGTGCTGGAACAAGGCGCGGTGCGCAGGCAATGGTGATTCCATTGGCAAGCGCCGCAACGCCGTACCAGTGCAGGCCTGAAG
>JALSGV010000165.1 GCA_026982565.1 Gammaproteobacteria bacterium | reverse complement strand
GACGATGCTGAGCGTCTCGGCCTCTCCCACCTCCACCTCGCACACCTGCAGGCGGTCCGCCTGGGGATGAGGCTCAACCTTCAGCACCTTGCCCACCACTACGCCACTGAAGGCAGACGCCACCGGCTCTGCGGCCTCCACCTCGAGACCGGCCATGGTCAGTTGTTCACAAAGTTCCTCGCTGCCCACCGGCGGGTTCACCCACTCACGCAGCCATTTTTCGCTGAATTTCATAATATCCTGATTGCAAGGTACAAGGGGAAAGATACAAGGTACAAGGTACAAGGGGATGCAAAGAACCCTTCACCTGTACCCGCCGCTTTGCATAACTTGTACCTTGTATCTTTCCCCTTGTACCTTGTATCTTTCCCCTTGTATCTGATTTTTAATTAAACTGCTGCAAAAACCGCAGGTCGTTCTCAAAAAACAGGCGCAGGTCGTTGACGCCGTAGCGCAGCATGGCCATGCGCTCCACGCCCAGGCCGAAGGCGAATCCGGTGAACTGTTCATTGTCGATACCCACCTGATCGAAGACCTGGGGATGGATCATGCCGCATCCCATGATCTCCAGCCAACCCGTCTGGCTGCATACGCGGCACCCCCCGCCACCACAGATGACGCATTCGATATCCACCTCGGCGGACGGCTCGGTGAAGGGAAAATAGGAAGGGCGGAAACGGACGCTCAGTTCCTTGTCGAAGAAGGCGCGCAGAAAATCGCTGAGCATACCCTTGAGATCCGTGAAGCTCACGTTCTCGTCCACCATGAAGCCCTCCACCTGATGGAACATGGGCGTATGGGTGACATCGGAGTCACAGCGGTAGACGCGCCCCGGCGCGATCACGCGCAAAGGCGGCTTGCGCGACTGCATGACATGCACCTGCACCGGCGAGGTATGGGTGCGCAGCAGGGTTTCGGCATCGATGTAAAAGGTATCGTGCATGGCCCGCGCGGGATGGTTCTCCGGGATGTTGAGGGCCTCGAAATTGTGGTAGTTGTCCTCGATCTCCGGCCCCTCGGCCACCTCGAAGCCGATGCGTGAAAACAGGGATTCGATGCGGTTCAGGGTGAGGGTCACGGGGTGCAGCCCGCCCGTCGCCTGCCCCCGGCCCGGCAGGGTAACGTCGATGCGCTCTTTCGCCAGGCGCGCCTCCAGGGCGGCCGCCTCCAGAGACTGGCGCCGCGCCTCGATGGCCTGGTGCACCTGCTGCTTGGCCGCGTTGACGGCCTGCCCCGCCTTGGGACGCTCTTCCGGGGAAAGATCCTTGAGTTGTTTCAGGGCTCCGGTCAAGGCGCCCTTCTTGCCCAGATACTGAACCCGCAACTGGTCCAGCGCCGCCAGGTCCGCGGCGGCGTCGATGCCCTTCAGGGCCTGTTTGACGATTGAGTCCAGTTGCATGGTATTGTTCTAATGTTTTGCTTTTACTATGCCAGAGCCTCCCCCTCCATGGGGAGGGTGTCGCAAAAGTCATTCGTAGGTTGGGCTGAGGAACGAAGCCCAACAGTAACAGCTTGAAAAGCCAAACATGTTGGGCTTCGTTCCTCAGCCCAACCTACAGAAAAACCGGCTTTTGCGACACCCTCCAAGGGGAGAGGGAGAAAATTTTATATCTACGAGTCCTTCGTGCACTTCTTGGCAAACAACAGCCACAACGAAAAAGGGAAAGGCTGCGACCTTTCCCTATTCCGATTCCATGTGGCACAAGGTCCGGCGGATGCACATCCGGCCTTGCACCGTCATTCAGGCTGAGAGACTGGCCTTGGCTCGTTCCGCCAGTGCGGCAAAGGCGTCCTTGTCGAACACCGCCAGATCGGCCAGCACCTTGCGGTCGATATCGATGGCGGCCCGTTTCAGACCGTTCATCAGGCGGCTGTAGGACAGGCCACACTCGCGGGCCGCGGCATTGATGCGCACGATCCACAGGGCGCGGAACTGGCGCTTTCTCTGACGGCGGTCGCGGTAGGCATACTGTCCGGCCTTGGTGACCGCCTGGGTGGCGACGCGGTAGACGTTCTTGCGGCGGCCCCGGTAGCCCTTGGCCTGGGCAATGACCTTTTTGTGTCTGGCGCGGGCGGTAACCCCTCGTTTTACTCTTGGCATGACTTAACTCCTTAAAACCTCAACTGTAAGGTAACATTTGCTTGATGGCGTCACTGTCCGACGGATTGATCAGGCCGGTAGAACGCAGGTGGCGCTTGCGCTTGGTGCTCTTCTTGGTGAGGATATGATTGCGATGCGACTGCCGGAACTTGAAACGTCCAGAGGCCGTCTTGGTAAACCGCTTGGCCGCGCCGCGATGTGTCTTTAACTTGGGCATCTTGATTCTTCCAAATAATGTCTAAAAATCGAATTCCTGCATCAACTACTTCTTTTTCAGAGGCGCCATTACCATGATCATCTGACGCCCTTCCATTTTGGGGTACTGCTCGACGCTGCCGTACTCCGCCAGGTCTTTCTCGATGCGCTGCAGCAGATTGCGTCCCAACTGCTGGTGGGCCATCTCGCGTCCCCTGAAGCGCAGGGTGATCTTGGCCTTGTCGCCCCCCTCAAGGAAACGGATGATGTTGCGCAGCTTGACCTGGTAGTCACCCTCTTCCGTGCCGGGCCTGAATTTGACCTCCTTGACCTGAATCTGCTTCTGCTTCTTCTTGGCCGCGTGGCGCTTCTTGTTTTCCTCGAAGAGGAATTTGCCATAGTCCATGACGCGGCAC
Organism: Gammaproteobacteria bacterium; assembly: GCA_026982565.1. GTDB lineage: Bacteria > Pseudomonadota > Gammaproteobacteria > SZUA-140 > SZUA-140 > SZUA-140. The sequence continues at coordinate 7,439 of JALSGV010000165.1, read as the reverse complement.
ACGGGTGGATCCGAATTGGGTACGATCTCTACCAGATCGAGGTCCGCCTCCTCGGCGTGTTGCTGGGCCTCGTCGATGGATACCACACCGATCTGTTCGCCATCGGCCCCGATCAGTCTGACGGTTGGCGCCGTGATAGCTTCATTCAAGCGCAGCTCTTTATCTGCAGCGATACTTCAGTCCTCCAAAACAGCATGGCCGCGGCTCGCGATTTCGGCCAACAATCGATTGGCGCAGTCTTCCAGAGACATGCCGCCTAGATCCTTGCCGCTTTGCGTGCGCACGGCCACGGTTTGATTTTCCACTTCCCGGTCTCCTGTCACCAGCAGATAGGGAATCCGTTGTAATGTGTGCTCGCGGATTTTAAAGCCTATTTTTTCATTTCTCAAGTCTAAATTGACCCTGAGCCCTTGTTTTTTCAGGTATTCCACTACTTTTCGGGCGTAATCGGCCTGATTGTCCGTAATATTCATCACCACGGCCTGCACGGGCGCCAGCCACAAGGGGAAATGCCCGGCGTGTTCTTCGATGAGAATGCCGATAAAACGCTCCAGGGAACCCAGGATGGCGCGGTGCAGCATCACCGGCACCTGCTTGCTGCCGTCCTCGGCGATATAGTGAGCCCCCAGGCGTCCCGGCATGGAAAAATCCACCTGGATGGTGCCGCATTGCCAGATGCGCCCGATGCAGTCCTTGAGGGAGAACTCGATCTTGGGGCCGTAGAAGGCCCCCTCCCCCGGCTGCAGATCCCATTCCAGGCCCTTGTCGTTGAGGGCCCGCTCCAGGGCGTGCTCAGCCTTGTCCCAGGAGGCGTCGTCACCGACGCGGTTTTCCGGGCGGGTGGACAGCTTGACGATGATGTCGCGGAAACCGAAGTCGGCATAGACCTGGAACAGCAGGTCGATGAAGGCGGACACCTCGTCCTGGATCTGCGCCTCGGTGCAGAAGATGTGGGCGTCGTCCTGGACGAAATTGCGCAGGCGCATGAGCCCGTGCAGGGTGCCCGACGGTTCATTGCGATGACAGGAGCCGAACTCCGCCATGCGCAGAGGGAGGTCGCGGTAGCTCTTCACCCCCTGGTTGTAGATCTGCACGTGGCAGGGGCAGTTCATGGGTTTGACGGCGTAGTCGCGGTTCTCCACGTGGGTGGTGAACATGTCGTCGCCGAACTTTTCCCAATGGCCCGACTTCTCCCACAGGCTGCGGTCCACCACCTGCGGGGTGCGCACTTCGTGATAGCCATGCTCCACCAGCAGGGCGCGGATGTAGTGTTCTATGGTCTGGTAGATGATCCAGCCCTTGCCGTGCCAGAACACCATGCCCGGCGCCTCTTCCTGGGTGTGGTAGAGATCCAGTTGCCTGCCGATCTTGCGGTGGTCGCGTTTCTCCGCTTCTTCCAGGCGGTGCAGGTACTGCTTGAGGGCCTTCTTGTTGGGCCAGGCCGTGCCGTAGATGCGCTGCAGCATTTCATTGCTGGAGTCGCCCCGCCAGTAGGCCCCCGCCAGTTTGGTGAGGCGGAAGGCCTTGAGGCGGCCGGTGCTGGGCACGTGGGGCCCGCGGCACAGGTCGATGAAGTCACCCTGCTCATAGAGGGACAGGGTTTCATGGGCGGGTATGGCCTCGATGATCTCTGCCTTGTAACGCTCGCCCATATCCAGAAAGAACGGTATGGCCTCCTCGCGGGACATCTCCCTGCGCGTCACCGGCAGATCCTGGGCGGCCAGTTCCACCATCTTCTTCTCGATGGCCTCCAGGTCCTCCGGCGTGAAGGAACGCTCGAAGGCGAAGTCGTAATAGAAACCGTCCTCGATAACGGGCCCGATGGTCACTTGCGCCGTGGGGAACAACTGCTTCACCGCCTGGGCCAGGAGGTGGGCGCAGGAATGGCGGATGATTTCCAGACCTTCCGGGTCGCGGTCGGTGACGATGGCGACACGGGCATCGTCTTCGACGACATGGGACAGATCCACCAGCCGGTCGCCGACCTTGCCCGCCAGGGCCGCCTTGGCCAGACCGGGACCGATATCAGCGGCCACCCCGGCGAGGGTTACCGGATGATCGTACTGACGGGTGCTGTTGTCGGGCAGTGTGATAGTAGGCATTGGCGGCTGTGCAGTGTTTTCGTGTTCCCGTATGAAAAAAGCACTGCCGGAAACAGTGCTTGCAATACGGAATCAAGTGGTAGGCGCGATTGGATTCGAACCAACGACCCCCACCATGTCAAGGTGGTGCTCTAACCAACTGAGCTACGCGCCTGCAAAATCCGCTACAAGATACTAGATAGGTGGCCCCCAATGCAAGCAAAAGGCATCTTGCCGCATAACCGTTCTATGCGGGATTTTTCCATGAATGGCAAAGATGGCTGTTTATGACCAGGGGAGTAGGCGGCACTGTAAATTATGCCTGGCATCGGCAGGTAGCGCCAGACAACGGGCGAGGACTCGCACAAGCTCGAAGTTGTGTGCGATGTGCCCCAAAATTACAGGTGCTTCACAGGTGCTTCAAAGGGTCCATGTTCTGATGAAGTATTCGCACGATGACAATCCCATGGGATTGCCTTTTGTAGTACAGGATATGGCTTGCGTAAGGGAAGCTGAGCAGTCCCTCAGAGAGAGCTTCGCGTGTCGCGCCAAGGGCTGGATTCTCCGCGAGGAGTTGTGCACGGGTTTCCAGGCCGTCCAGGGATGTCTTGGCCTGAGAGCCCCCCCACTCCCGGGAGGTATAGTCGATGATGTTTTCAAGATCGTGTTCCGCTTTTTCCGTGAATTGGTAGCGAATGCTACGCTTTGCCACGGCTTAGGCATCCACCCGGTTGCGCAGCCTGTTGATGACCGATTTTCCATCGCAGACCTTTCCAGCCTGCAGGTCGGCGATGCCTTCCTCGATTGCCTGTTTCAGATGCGCCTCTTTCAGCGCCTCAAGCTGCGCATATTCAGCCGCTGAGATTACCACGGCAACCGGTTTGCCATGACGGCTGATACCAACAGGTCCGTGTTGGGCCTTGATCAGCACATCACCGAATTCGCGCTTGGCGTCGCTGGCGTTGAGAATTTTCATTAGGTCGCTCGTTTTGATCAAAACAATTAAATTGATTACATTCTAGCCTTCGCAGCCTCACCTGTCCAGCACCCCGTCAAGGTGAGAAATGCGCACCAAGCCCCAGGTGCCCTTCCCTGAGCTTGTGGATCTGGTCGCGGATCCTCGCCGCCTCCTCGAATTCCAGGTCGCGGGCATGCTGATACATCTGCTTCTCCAGGGCCGCGATTTTCTTGTTCAGCTGCCCGGGAGACAGGGCGCCGTATTCGATCACCGGCTCCGCGATGCGGGCGTAGTCACCGGCCTTGGCCGTGGAAGTCGAGAAGACGCCGTCGATGAGTTCCTTCACGGCCTTCTGCACGCCCACGGGGGTGATGCCGTGGGCCTCGTTGTGGGCCAGTTGCTTGCGCCGCCGCCGTTCCGTCTCATCCATGGCGCGCCGCATGGAAGCGGTGATACGGTCGGCATAGAGGATGGCGCGGCCGTTGAGATTGCGCGCGGCGCGGCCGATGGTCTGGATCAGGGAGCGGTCGGAGCGCAGGAAACCCTCCTTGTCCGCATCCAGGATGGCCACCAGGGACACCTCCGGGATGTCCAGGCCCTCGCGCAGCAGGTTGATTCCCACCAGCACGTCGAACTCGCCCAGGCGCAGGTCGCGGATGATCTCCACCCGCTCCACGGTATCGATGTCCGAGTGCAGGTAGCGCACCTTGACGCCGTTCTCATCCAGGTATTCCGTGAGGTTCTCGGCCATGCGCTTGGTGAGGGTCGTCACCAGCACGCGCTCATTCCCGGCAGTGCGTTTTTTGATCTCCGACAACAGATCGTCCACCTGGCTCTCCACCGGGCGCACCTCGAGTTCCGGATCGACGAGCCCCGTAGGACGCACCAGCAGCTCCACCACCGCGCCGGCATGTTCGGTCTCATAGGGACCGGGGGTGGCGGAGGTAAATATGGTCTGCGGCGCCAGCCTTTCGAACTCCTCGAAACACAGGGGGCGGTTGTCCAGGGCCGATGGCAGGCGGAAGCCGTATTCCACCAGGTTGATCTTGCGCGCCCGGTCGCCGCGGTACATGCCGCCCAGTTGGGGGATGGTCACATGGCTTTCATCGATCACCAGCAGGGCATCCTCGGGCAGGTAATCGAACAGGGTCGGCGGCGGTTCTCCTGCCTGACGCCCGGAAAGATAGCGGGAATAATTCTCGATGCCGGAACAATAGCCGATCTCCTGCATCATCTCGATGTCGAAGCGGGTGCGCTCCTCCAGGCGCTGCGCCTCCACCAGCTTGCTGGCCTCGCGCAGCTGGCGCAGGCGCTCGCGCAGTTCCTCGCGGATCGCGTCGATGGCGTTCATTATCGTCTCGCGGGGGGTGACATAGTGGGTCTTGGGATAGATGGTCAGGCGCGGCGCGCGGCGCAGGATCTCCCCTGTCAGGGGGTCGAACCAGGCCAGCGACTCGATCTCGTCGTCGAACAGCTCCACCCGCACCGCCTCGTTTTCCGACTCGGCGGGAAAGATATCGATGACATCGCCCCTCACCCGGTAATTGCCGCGGTGCAGCTCCACGTCGTTGCGCGTGTACTGGATCTCCGTCAGCTTCTGCAGGATGGCGCGGCGGTCCACCACCTCCCCCCTGACCAGATGCAGCACCATGCTCAGATAGGCGCGCGGATCCCCCAGGCCGTAGATGGACGAGACCGAGGCCACGATGATGGCGTCGCGCCGCTCCAGGATGGCCTTGGTGGCGGACAGGCGCATCTGCTCGATGTGCTCGTTGATGGAGGCGTCCTTCTCGATGAAGGTATCCGAGGACGGCACATAGGCCTCCGGCTGGTAGTAATCATAATAGGAAACGAAATACTCCACGGCATTGTCCGGAAAGAATTCGCGCATCTCGCTGTACAACTGCGCCGCCAGGGTCTTGTTGGGCGCGAGGATGAGAGTGGGTCGCTGCACCTGGGTGATGACATTGGCGATGGTGAAGGTCTTGCCGGAGCCGGTGACGCCCAGCAGGATCTGGTGCGCCAGACCGGCCTCCAGCCCCTCCACCAACCGGCGGATGGCCTCCGGCTGGTCGCCGGCGGGCTGGAAGTCGGAATGCAATTGAAATGTTTTTTCCATGGAATTTTTTGCCGTATACTGCTTATCCTGAATTGTTTCTATTACCACGAAATGCACGAAGAACACGGAGACAAATACCAGGCGCCTCTCGACAGCAGGCGTGGAACCCGGACTTACGTGTTCCCGGCGACAAAAACCTACAGGATCATATGACCGTGCAACTCTCTCAACGCGTACAACGCATCAAGCCCTCGCCCACCCTCGCCATCACCGCCCGCGCCGCCCAGTTGCGCGCCGAGGGCAAGGATATCATCGGCTTCGGCGCCGGGGAGCCGGATTTCGACACCCCGCAGCCCATCAAGGAGGCGGCCAAGGCGGCCATCGATGCCGGCTTCACCAAGTACACCGCCGTGGCGGGAACCGTGGAGCTGAGACAGGCCGTATGCGAAAAGTTCAGCCGCGATAACGGCCTGGAGTATACACCGGATCAGATCCTGGTGTCCGTCGGCGGCAAGCAGAGTTTCTACAACCTCGCCCAGGCGCTGCTCGATGCCGGGGACGAGGTCATCATACCCGCCCCCTACTGGGTATCCTACCCGGACATGGTGCTGCTGGCGGACGCGGAGCCCGTCATCATCGCCACGGGCCTGAAACAGGGTTTCAAGATCACCCCCGAACAACTGGAACAGGCGATCACCGAGCGCACCCGTTTGGTGGTCATCAACAGCCCCTCCAACCCCACGGGCGCCACCTACACCCGGGATGAACTGGCGGCGCTGGGCGAGGTCATCAAGCGGCACCCGCGGATCATCGTCGCCAGCGACGATATCTACGAGCACATCCTGCTCAACGATGCGCCCTTCACCAATATATTGATGGCCTGCCCGGACCTCTATGACCAGGCCATCATCCTCAATGGCGTTTCCAAGGCCTATTCCATGACCGGCTGGCGCATCGGCTATGCCGCGGCCCCCCTGCCGCTCATCAACGCCATGAAGAAGATCCAGTCGCAAAGCACCTCCAACCCCGCCTCCATCTCGCAAGCCGCGGCGCAGGCCGCGCTGGAAGGAGACCAATCCTGCATCGGCGTCATGACCGAGGCATTCAAGGAACGCCATGAGTTCGTGGTCGGCGCGCTGAACGCCATGCCCGGCGTCGAATGCCTGCCCTCGGCCGGCGCATTCTACGCCTTTCCCTACATGCAGGAGGCCATCGACGCCCTCGATGGCGTTGATGACGACATTGCCTTCGGGGAGTACCTCATCAACGAGGCCGGCGTGGCCCTGGTGCCCGGCTCCGCCTTCGGCGCCCCCGGCTACATGCGCCTCTCCTTCGCCACCAGCATGGAAAACCTGCGCGAAGGGCTGGACAGGATTGCGCGTATATTGGGTGCCTGACTCGAAAAGATCGCGATACAGACACTATCAACCCGGCAACAATATATATCGTATTCAGGGCTTCAGACCTGCGCTGGAACAAGGCGCGGTGTGCAGGCAATGGCGAGCCCATTGGCAAGCGCCGCAACGCCGTGCCAGTGCAGGCCTGTATCAGGAAAACATCAATGTTTTAAGTGGCCAAAAAGAGGCAAATCGCCAGTTAATTTATGATGGAATACCGAACGGCCTTTGGCCAGCATTGGATGGCTCCCCGGGGCGGACTCGAACCACCGACCAAGTGATTAACAGTCACCTGCTCTACCAACTGAGCTACCGGGGAATCGCGCTCAGACAAGGCGTGTATACTACTGAATCTGATAACATTGGGTCAATAGCCCTCGATATAAATATTATTCCGCCCTGCATCATTGCCCTTCATGCCTGCATTGCAGGGAAACTGGTATACCTGAGATGAAAAAGGACTCCCACATCAGCGCCGCAGACAAGGCGCTGTTCAGAAAATCGGTCAAAAATATCAGGCGGTTAAACCATGACCGCGTGATCCCGGAGCAAAAACGCCGACGCCCCGTCCCGCAGCAGCGGCTGCGGGACGACCTGCAGGTGCGTGAGGACATGCTGTCCGATACCTTCGATCCCGCGGAGCTGGAAACCGGCGAGGAACTGCTCTTCGCGCGACCGGGAATTCAGCACATGGTCTTCAAGAAGCTGCGGCGTGGACAGTTCAGCATCGCTGCGGAACTCGACCTGCATGGCATGACCGTCCCCCTTGCCCGTGAAGCGCTGGCGCAATTTCTGCGTGACAGTCGCGCCTCCCGGCACCGCTGTGTGCGCATCATCCATGGCAAGGGGCTGAGTTCTCCACACGGGCAAGCGGTTCTGAAGGGACGGGTCAATGCCTGGTTGCGCCAGCGCGACGAGGTGCTGGCGTTCTGCTCGGCGCGCCC
>JALSGV010000164.1 GCA_026982565.1 Gammaproteobacteria bacterium | reverse complement strand
GACCGCCACCTGGTCCGAGCCGATGACCAGGGCTTGTGTGTATCCGGCTGCGGCGGCCCGCGCCTTGCCCTCGGCCAGGCGCAAGGCCAGTTCCGGCGCTGTTTCCCCGTCTTGGGGCGTCTCTTCGATATCTGGTGAGCAGACCGTAAATGCCCGGTTCAGGCGGGTGAGCAGGGAGCGCCGGTAGGATGAGCCGGAGGCCAGTACGATTACCATGTCTTTCTTTTTGCTGTTCATTTGCAGGGAGGAGAAACGGACAGGATGTCGGAGTTCTCCTAAGTCACTGGATTGTTGTAAGTATTTTTGGGTTTTTTTGACAGATTGAGCAACTTTGCCTATGATGGCCGGCTATGTCAAACCCACTGCCCAAAACTGTCGACCCCTACCGGCTGGCGGGGACAGGCGCGGAGCTGCGTGGGCGTTTGCCATTGGCCGCCATGAAGCGCCTTGCGTCCAGATTGGCAGTGGCTGAAGGGGAGGTTGATGTCAGCCTGGCATTCGGCATCGATGCCGACCATACCCGCTACATCAGGGGCAGCTATTCGGCGGCATTGCAGTTGGTCTGCCAGCGCTGCATGGAAGCCATGGTGTTTCCCCTCAGGCAGACGGTCAGGTTGGGCATGGTGACGGGCGAAGCAGGCAAGGCGGATTTGCTGCCGGGCCACTATGAACCACTTATCATAGAAGAGGACAGTTTGAATCTCGTCGAGTTGGTGGAGGATGAAATACTGCTGGCGCTGCCCATCGTGCCCATGCATGACCAGAAGGCCTGCGCCATCAGCCTTGAATCACTGTGTGATGCGCCTGCGACCGCGGCAGCGGAGACTCACAAGCCTTTCGCCAAGCTGTCCGGTATGATCAAGGCGCAAAACAAATGATTCTCTGATTCCGCATGCTGCGTCGGATGAATCCCCAAAGCAATATCCATTAAACAGGAGTACTAGAAATGGCTGTACAAAAAAGCAAGAAATCGACTTCGAGACGCGGCATGCGCCGCGCCCACGACGCGCTCGGCGGACCGACGCTGTCCATCGATTCGAATTCAGGTGAAACCCACCGCCGTCATCACGTCACTGCAGACGGCTACTACAAGGGCCGCCAGGTAATCGAGCGCGACAGCGAATAAGATTTTGACGCGGATAATTGCTCTGGATGCCATGGGGGGCGATCATGGCCCTCATGTCACCGTCCCTGCCGCCCTTGCCGTTCTCGCCGAACAGGATGATCTCAAGCTGATCCTGGTGGGTGATCAGGAAGCGCTGGCGCGGGAATTGGCGAAACACCAGCATGGCGTCGGCGAGCGCCTGGATATCCAGCATGCCTCGCAACAAGTGGCCATGGACGAGGCGCCGTCGTCTGCGCTGCGTGGCAAGAAAGATTCCTCCATGCGGGTGGCCGTCAACCTGGTCAAGCAAGGGGCGGCGTCAGCCTGCGTCAGTGCAGGCAATACCGGCGCCCTGATGGCCATCTCACGGTTCGTGTTGAAGACGCTGCCGGGTGTCGAGCGTCCCGCCATCGTGTCCACCATTCCTTCCATGAAGGGGCATACCCATATGCTGGATTTGGGCGCCAACGTGGATTCCAGCGCCGAACACCTGTTTCAGTTCGCCATCATGGGGTCGGTGCTCACCAGCGCCGTGGACAATATTCCAAGTCCCACCGTCGGTCTCCTGAATATCGGCGAGGAGGAGATCAAGGGCAATGAGCGGGTCAAGGAGGCGGCGCGCCTGCTGGAGGAGAGCGATATCAACTATGCCGGTTTCGTCGAGGGCGACGATGTCTACAAGGGTACGGTGGATGTGGTGGTGTGCGATGGTTTCGTCGGTAATGTCGCACTCAAGACCAGCGAGGGCGTGGCGCGCATGATCACGCAATTCATGAAGGAAGAATTTAAGCGCAACCCCATGACCAAGCTGGCGGCCGCCGTTTCCAGGCCGGTGCTGAGCGCCCTCAAGGACCGTATCGATCCACGCAAGTACAATGGCGCCAGTTTTATTGGCCTACAGGGCATCGTCATCAAGAGCCATGGCGGCGCCGACGTCCTTTCCTTTGCCACCGCCATTCGTGAAGCCATACTCGAGGTCGATAAGGACGTGCCCCGCCTGATCGGCAGCCAGTTGGAAACCCTGTTTATGAATAGAGGTAGCGCATGACATATTCGCGTATTGCAGGCACGGGGAGCTATCTTCCCGAGAAGGTTCTCACCAATGCCGATCTCGAGAAAATGGTGGATACATCGGACGAGTGGATTTTCGACCGCACCGGCATCCGCAAGCGCCATATCGCCTCCGAGGGGGAGACCACCTGCGGTCTTGCGGAGGCCGCTTCGCGCCGGGCCCTGGAGGCGGCGGGGATCGAGGCCGCGGACATCGATCTGATCATCGTCGCCACCACCACCCCGGACAAGGTGTTTCCCAGCGTGGCCTGCCTGTTGCAACAGAATCTGCGGATCCACGGTTGCGCCGCCTTCGATATTCAGGCCGTCTGTTCCGGCTTCGTCTATGCCCTGGGCGTTGCCGACCAGTTCATCCGCAATGGCGCCGCGCGCTGCGCCCTGGTGGTGGGCGCCGACACCCTGTCACGCATCATCGACTGGCGGGACCGCGGCACCTGCGTGCTGTTCGGCGATGGCGCAGGCGCTGTCATCCTGCAGGCCAGCGACGAGCCGGGTATTCTTTCATCCCATCTCCATGCCGATGGCAAGTACCAGGAACTGCTCATGGTGCCGGAAGGCATCTCGCAGGGTTATGACCAGGTGAGAGCGGGCAGGGCCTATATCCACATGCAGGGCAGCGAGGTGTTCAAGGTCGCCGTGAACACCCTGGAGAAAATCGTCGACGAGACCCTGGCGGCGAACAAGATGACCAAGAGCGATATCGACTGGCTGGTGCCCCACCAGGCCAATATCCGCATCATCGCCGCCACGGCGCGCAAACTGGGCATGTCCATGGACAGGGTGGTGGTCACCGTGGGCGAGCATGGCAACACTTCCGCGGCCTCAATTCCCCTGGCCCTGGACGTGGCCGTTCGCGACGGGCGCATTCAGCGCGGTCAGACCCTGATGCTGGAGGCCTTCGGTGGCGGTTTTACCTGGGGATCGGTGCTGGTCAAGTATTGAGAAGAGCAAAAGGACTGAATCATGGTTGAAGCGAGTCGCAATGACGCGTTGGCGTTCGTCTTTCCCGGTCAGGGTTCTCAGTCGGTGGGCATGCTGGCTAAACTGGCCGGGGCCTTCCCCGCCGTTGAGGAAACCTTTGCCGAGGCTTCAGAGGTGTTGGGTTACGATCTGTGGAAGCTGGTGCAGGAAGGCCCGGAAACGCAACTCAATCAGACGGACAAGACCCAGCCCGCCATGCTGGCGGCCGGCGTGGCGGTATGGAAATGCTGGCGGGAAAAAGGCGGGGCGGTACCGGCCATGCTGGCGGGACACAGCCTGGGCGAATACACCGCCCTGGTGTGCGCCGACGCCATGGATTTTACGGCCGCCGTCACCGCGGTCAGCGAGCGCGGCCGCTTCATGCAGGAGGCCGTGCCGCAGGGTGAGGGTGCCATGGCCGCCATTCTCGGCCTGGCGGACGATGTGGTTATCGCTGTCTGTAGCGATGCGGCACAAGGGGACGTCGTCGCCGCGGTCAATTTCAACTCCCCGGGACAGGTGGTGATCGCGGGTTCCACGGCGGCCGTGGAACGCGCCGTGGCGCTGGCCAGGGAAGCGGGGGCCAAGCGCGCCATCACCCTGCCGGTGAGCGTGCCCTCCCACTGCGAGTTGATGAAGCCGGCGGCGGAACGCATGCAGGCCCTGCTGGAAAACATGGAAATCAGGGCGCCGCGTGTCCCCGTCATCAACAACACAGACGTGGCCGCCTGCCAGGAACCGCAGGCGATCCGGGAGGCCCTGGTGAGGCAGTTGTATCGGCCGGTGCGCTGGGTGGAAAGTATCCAGTCCATGCAGGCCCGCGGCATGGAGACCCTGGTGGAGTGCGGCCCGGGCAAGGTGCTGGCGGGATTGAGCCGCCGTATCGACCGCGGCATCAAGGCCTTCCCGGTATTCGACCCTGCTACGCTGGAAAAGGCATTGAGTGAAATATGATGGAGAAGGATGGAGGACGCATGACAGCATTGGATCTAAATGGTGAAATCGCCCTGGTGAGTGGGGCGTCGCGGGGGATCGGGCAGGCCATCGCCCTCAAGCTGGGCCGGCGCGGTGCCACGGTCGTGGGTACGGCAACCTCACAAAATGGTGCTGATTGTATCTCCAACTATTTGAAAGAAAATAATATCGAGGGAATGGGGCTGGTGATGAATGTCACCAGCCAGGCGTCTGTCGATACCGCTTATGGCGCCATCAAGGAGGCCTATGGCCCTCCAGGTATTCTGGTCAACAATGCCGGCATTACCCGCGATAATCTGTTGATGCGCATGAAAGATGACGAATGGGAAGATATTCTGGATACCAATCTGACCGCCATCTACCGCCTGTCCAAGACCTGTCTGCGCGCCATGATGAAGGCGCGCAAGGGGCGTATCATCAATATCTCTTCCGTCGTGGCGGCCACGGGCAATCCCGGCCAGGCCAACTATGCGGCGGCCAAGGCCGGCATGATCGGCTTTACCAAGTCCCTGGCGCGGGAGATCTCCAGCCGCGGCATCACCGTCAATGCCGTGGCCCCCGGCTTCATCGACACCGACATGACCCGCGCCCTGCAGGGAGAGCAAAAAGACAGCCTGCTCAAGCAGATACCCATGGGGCGCCTGGGCAGCCCGGAGGAGATCGCCGAGGTGGTGGCCTTTCTGGCCTCCGCCGGAGGCAGCTACATCACGGGTGAGACCATTCATGTCAATGGCGGCATGTTTATGGCATAATACGGCCCCGGGGACATAAAAAATCCAATGGAAATAAAGAATTAATACAACCATACATTTGCGGATTTTTTTGTGGCATATCTTGTTTGTTTCAAATAAAATACCGCCTCGCAGCTTGAAACTGCATTCAAATCTTGAGGGAGGAATGTGTTGAAATGAGTACTATCGAAGAGCGCGTCCAGAAAATTGTTGTCGAGCAACTGGGTGTCAAGGAAGAGGAAGTGACCAAGGAAGCTTCCTTCGTTGATGACCTGGGCGCTGATTCCCTTGACACTGTTGAACTGGTAATGGCACTGGAAGAGGAGTTCGAATGTGAAATCCCCGACGAGGAAGCCGAGAAGATTACCACAGTGCAGCAGGCAATCGACTTCATCAATGCCCATCAATCCTGATACGCGATCAGCGGCTTAGTTCGCGGATTCAGATCTTCCGTCAGGTAGGAATCACCTGCATCACAACAGAACCTGAAAACTCCCTGTCAATGTATCGAACATGTTACATGCCAGCACCGCTGCAGAACCAGTCCTGCAATGGTGTTGCGGCATGTCATCGACATACAATGGCGTGATTTTCAGTCTTAAACACGATTGCCCAGGAATTCAGGTCAAATGAGTAACAAACGACGTGTGGTAATCACCGGGCTGGGCATCGTCTGCCCGGTCGGTCTCAACATCGCCGAAGCCTGGTCGAACATTCTGGCGGGCAAAAGCGGTATCGGACCCATCAGCCATTTCGATGTGTCGGCATTTACCACGCGCTTTGGCGGTTCCATCAGGGGCTTCGATGTGACGGAATACATTCCCGCCAAAGAGGCCAGGAAAATGGATGTTTTCATCCACTACGGCATCGCGGCAGCCAACCAGGCCATTGAAGATGCCGGCCTGGAGGTCACTGAAGCCAATGCCCACCGCATCGGCGTCGCCATCGGTTCCGGGATCGGTGGGCTGAATGGAATCGAGAAGGGTTATGACGGCTACCTCAAGGGCGGTCCCCGCAAGATCTCGCCCTTTTTCATTCCCAGCAACATCATCAACATGCTGTCCGGCAACCTGTCCATCATGCACGGCTATCAGGGGCCCAATATCGCCATCGTGACGGCCTGCACCTCGGGCACGCACAACATCGGCGAGGCGGTGCGCCTCATCGAGTATGGCGACGCCGATGTCATGGTCGCCGGCGGGGCGGAGATGGCGACCTCGGCAACGGGGCTGGGCGGATTCTGCGCCGCGCGCGCGCTGTCCACCCGCAACGACGATCCCGAGGGCGCCAGCCGTCCCTGGGACAAGGAGCGTGACGGCTTCGTTCTCAGTGACGGCGCAGGGGTGGTCGTGCTCGAAGAGTTGGAGACGGCCCGCAAACGTGGCGCGCGTATCTATGCCGAGGTGGTGGGGTACGGCCTGAGTGGCGATGCCCATCACATGACCTCGCCGCCGCCCGATGGCGCCGGCGCCAGCCGCTGCATGGAGAATGCCCTGCGCAACGCAGGCGTCGATGTCACGGAAGTGGATTACATCAATGCCCACGGCACATCGACGCCGGCAGGCGACGTGGCCGAGACCCGCGCCATCCGCAATACCTTCGGCGATCACGCGGACAAGCTGGCGGTCAGTTCCACCAAGTCCATGACCGGACACATGCTGGGCGCCGCCGGCGGTGTCGAGGCCATTTTCAGCACTCTGGCCATCCGCGACCAGGTGGCGCCGCCGACCATCAATCTCAACACGCCGGACCCTGAGTGCGACCTCGATTTCGTGCCCCATGAAGCGCGCGAGATGAAGATCAATACGGTATTGTCCAACTCCTTCGGTTTTGGTGGAACCAACGGTACCCTGGTATTCCGCAAGTTAGATTGACGGCAAGATTGCGCCCGTCGAATACGCACAATAGTAACCGCACAAAGCACTGCCTGGAGATTCTTGATCAGGAGACCGATCTGCTTCGTCTCCACCGCGTCGCGCCACAGCGATACCCCTTTCTGCTGGAGAGCGTGCTCCATGGTACTGCCCAGGCCCGTTATGACATCCTGTTTGCCTTTCCCGGTGAGACACTGACACTGCAGGCCGATGGCCGCTTGCGCGGGGAACATTACCAGCCATCGGGCAATGATTTTCTTCACAATCTGGATCAGTGGTGGTCGCGAGAACACGATGCCGCCGATACAGACATGGGACTGCCCTTCATCGGCGGGTGGTTTCTCTATCTTGGCTATGAACTGGCCGGTCAGGTGGAGCCGGGGCTTGATCTGCCCCTGGCGCTCCATGACGATCACCTGCCCATGGCCTGCGCCGTGCGTATTCCCGCTGCCATTATCGTCGATCACCAACGACATACAACCACGCTGATGGCGGAGTCCGGCCATGACCGCCTGCTGGAGGATATGGCGCGTGATATGGCTGATGCCCCCGCGTTGGCTCGTGGCGAAGAACCGCCTCTCATTACTTCCGCACTGACGGAGGATGATCCCGCGGAATATATACGCGGCGTCGACAACATCAAGGCCTATATCCGCGCCGGCGACATCTTCCAGGTCAATCTGTCCCGTGCCTGGCGGGGTGAACTGCGCGAGGGCATTAAGGCGGCGCATATCTACCAGCGCCTGAAACACAGTAACCCGGCGCCATTTTCAGCCCTGTGCCTGCTGGGAGACAGCGCCATCATCAGTTCCTCGCCGGAACGCCTGGTGTCGGTGCGCGGTGATGTCATTGAGACCCGCCCCATTGCCGGCACCACGCCGCGCACTGCCGCCGGTGAAGATGGCGATGAACTTGAAGACAGGTTGCTGGCCCACCCCAAGGAGCGGGCGGAGCATATCATGCTCATCGATCTCGAGCGCAACGATCTGGGGCGGGTATGCCGGCCCGGCACCATCGAGGTCAACGAGCTGCTGGTGCTGGAGTCCTATGCCCATGTCCATCACCTGGTATCCAATGTGCGCGGATGCAGGCGTGAGGGCGTAGGGCCGGGGCAGGTCATACGCGCCGTCTTTCCCGGCGGCACCATCACCGGCTGCCCCAAGGTGCGCTGCATGGAAATCATCGCTGAACTGGAGCGCCGGCCGCGCAAGGCCTATACCGGGTCCGTGGGTTATCTCAACCACGATGGCAGTCTGGATCTGAACATATTGATCAGGACCATTGTCAAAGAGGGGCGGCGCATTACCCTGCGCGCCGGGGCAGGCATCGTCGCTGATTCCATGGCGCACAGGGAACTGGAGGAAACACGGGCCAAGGCGCGTGGGATGCTGAGGGCTTTGTTGTAACATATGGTATGAATGAGGCCGGGCTTTACCGCGCTCTGCGCCAAGCTGTGCGATCCCCGATAGTTGTATTTGCAGGCACACATGAAAAGCAGTTTTTGAAAACATAATGCATGATTCTGGTAAACGGCGTACAAGGTGACCGCATTGCGGTGCAGGATCGCGGCCTGCACTATGGCGATGGCCTGTTTGAAACCATTGCCGTGATCGACGGCATCCCATGCCTGTGGAGGCGGCATATGCAGCGCCTGATGCAGGGGTGCCGCCGTCTTGCCCTGCCCGAACCGGATCCCGGGCTTTTGAAAGAGGAGGCGCAGCGTGTCAGTGCAGGTCATGAACGCGCGGTGTTGAAGATTATCGTTACCCGTGGCGGCAACGGCCGTGGTTACCGCGCGGGCAAAAAGGCGGGTGTCACCCGCATCGTGGCGCGTTACGACTGGCCTGAATATCCCGCAGAGTTTTTGCTGCGGGGAATACGGCTGCGGGTGTGCAATACCCGTTTGGGGAACAATCCCGCCCTGGCGGGCATCAAGCATCTCAATCGTCTCGAGCAGGTGCTGGCGCGCAGCGAGTGGCATGATCCCCGTATTGCCGAGGGCTTGATGCTGGATCAGAATGACTATGTTATAGAAGGGACACAAAGTAATCTTTTTGTGGTCAAACAGGGATGTCTGTTGACGCCGGAACTGTCACGGTGCGGCATCAAGGGAGTCATGCGTGAATGGATACAGGAGCAGGGAATGGCATTGGGTATTGAATGCAGCGAGACGGATTTGACGCTTCAGGACGTCATGGAGGCCGATGAGCTCTTCATGTGCAACAGCCTCATGGGCATCTGGCCCGTCAGAAGCATAGGAGAGGCGGATTTTGCAATCGGCCCCGTGACGCGGCGCCTGCTGACAGTTCTGGGGAACAGCCGGGGGGCAGGCCATGCATAGGGTCGTTGGTATCATGCTCATCGTCGGCAGTTTTGCCCTGGGCTGGATTCTCTTTGATCTACAGGGGTATATGCGTTCTCCCCTGGTGGCCATCGAGCAGCCTGTGCATTATACGGTGGAACCGGGCGCCAGCCTGATCGGTGTCGCCAATGACCTGAAGCGGCGCGGCATCATTGACCATCCCTCCTACCTGGTGTGGTATGCGCGCTGGGAGGGCGGGGCAGATCACATCAAGGCGGGCGATTATATCCTGCAACCGGGCATGACGCCCGCCAGGCTGCTGGAGCAACTGGTGAGCGGCGAGGTCGTTCAATATACCCTGACCATTCCCGAGGGGTGGACCTTTCGCCAGTTGATAGCGGCGCTCGACCGCCACGACAAGATCAAGCATGAACTGCGGGGCTATAATGACGACGCCATCATGGTGATGCTGGGCCTGCCGGGGCAGCACCCTGAGGGCCTGTTCTATCCCGATACCTACAAGTTTTCGGAAGGCACGTCGGATATTGTGCTTCTGAAACAGGCCTACGAGGCCATGACGACAAGACTGGAAAGCGAATGGCGCCAGCGCGCGCCCGGCCTGCCTTACGACACGCCCTATGAGGCCCTGATCATGGCCTCCATCATCGAAAAGGAAACCGCCCTACCCGAGGAACGGGAGCGGATTGCCG
This sequence comes from Gammaproteobacteria bacterium, assembly GCA_026982565.1. Taxonomy (GTDB): domain Bacteria; phylum Pseudomonadota; class Gammaproteobacteria; order SZUA-140; family SZUA-140; genus SZUA-140. The sequence continues at coordinate 448 of JALSGV010000164.1, read as the reverse complement.
GCGTGTTCGTCAGGCGCCTGCAGAAGAACATGCGTCTGCAGACGGATCCGACGGTCATCTATGGCATGGGGGAGCGTTTCGACGGCAATATCCGCCGCCGCGATCTCAAGGCACCGACGCCCTACAATACCTATCTCATCAAGGGGTTGCCTCCCACCCCCATTGCCTTGCCGGGTGGCGCGTCCATCCATGCCGCTCTCCACCCTGCATCTGGAGATGAACTGTATTTCGTCTCACGGGGTGATGGCAGTCACCAGTTTTCCGCCACCTTTGACGAACACAATGCAGCGGTCAGAAAATATCAATTGAAACGTTATTAACCCGGCAACCATATATATCGTATTCAGGACTTCAGGCCTGCGCTGGAACAAGGCGCGGTGCGCAGGCAATGGTGATTCCATTGGCAAGCGCCGCAACGCCGTACCAGTGCAGGCCTGAAGTCCCTGAC
>JALSGV010000163.1 GCA_026982565.1 Gammaproteobacteria bacterium | reverse complement strand
GCAGGTTGGCGGGTCACGCATACCATACTGTAGTGCGCCCCTGATCTTGGACAGATCGCTTATTTCACTATCATATGTCCAAGGAAGGAGGCGTTTAAGATGGGTAAACGACGGCACTTCACCCCCGAGTTCAAGACGCAAGTGGTTTTGGAGGTGTTGAGCGGTGAGAAGACGCTCCCTGAAGCCTGTCGGGAGTACAATCTGTCGCCCCAATTGCTTGGGCAATGGCGGCGCCACTTTCTGGCGCATGCGGTGGAGGTGTTCCAGCCGGACAAGGGACAGGAGGAAGCGCGGGCTCGCATCGCCGAGTTAGAGCGTCTGGTGGGCCGCCTGACGCTGGAGCTGGAGGTGGCAAAAAAAGCCTGGCACATCTCGACCTCACGCCGGGGGAGAAGCGGGAGGTAATTGAGATCATGCGCGGGGCCTATCCGTTGACGGTGTTGTGTGAGGTGTTGGGCTATGCGCGCAGTGTGCTGTACTATGAGCCGCAAGGACCGTCGGAAGAGGAGGCGGCCTTGCGAGAGGCGATTATGCGCATTGCCGGAGAGTGGCCCCGCTACGGGTACCGCCGGATCACCGCCCAATTGCAGCGAGAAGGCTGGCGGGTGAACAGCAAGCGTGTGCGCCGCTTACTGCAGGCTATGGGAGTGCATGGGGAGCAGCCTAAGAAGAAGGCACCTAAGACGACCAACAGCCGTCATGCGTACCGGCGTTATCCCAACCTGGTGCGAGATATGCGGGTGGAACGGCCGGAGCAGGTGTGGGTAGCCGATATCACCTACATCCAGTTGGCTGATGAAACGGTCTATCTGGCCATCGTCATGGATGTGTTCACCCGGACCATACGTGGGTGGCACCTGAGCCGTCACCTGGACCAGGCGCTCACTTTGAAGGCCCTGCAACGTGCCCTGCAAGAGGGCACGCCCGAGATTCACCACTCGGACCAGGGGGTGCAATATGCCGCGCACGCCTATGTGCAGACGTTGGCGGCGCATGGGGTGGCCATCAGCATGGCGGACGTGGGGGCCTCCTGGCAAAACGGCTATGCTGAACGGGTGATCCGTACCATCAAGGAAGAGGCCGTGGCCTTGTCGGAATATCGGGACTACCATGACGCCTACCAACAACTGGGGCATTTCATCGACCAGGTGTACAGGCATAAGCGTATCCATTCGGCGTTGGGTTACCTGACGCCTGCTGAGTTCGAGGCGCAGTGGCGTGCAAAGCACGCCTCGTTAAAGAATGTATTCAATACGAACAGCGATTTCCGTGTCCAAATTTAGGGGCGCAGTTCATATGATGCAAAAGATAAAACTCGCTATCGTTGCTTTGCATCCTAATTATTACCAGGATGGAATATGGAGCAAGTTAGCAACGAAGCAAACTATAGAAATCACTGTGCTCTATCTCAGTAATTTTGGGTTAGACGAAACAGACCACAAAGATTTT
>JALSGV010000162.1 GCA_026982565.1 Gammaproteobacteria bacterium | reverse complement strand
CTAATAGGACTAACAAGATGGAACGTATAACGATGTCGCTCGACGCGGCTTTAGCCGAGCAGTTTGACGCCTTTATCGCCAAGCACGGGTACACCAACCGGTCGGAGGCCATGCGCGATCTGATCAGGCAGCAATTGGACAAGGAGCGCCTGCAGCAGTCTGAAGACGGTCACTGCGTGGCGACGCTGAGTTATGTCTACAATCACCATGAGATGGAACTGGCCAGCCGGATCACCAGCGTCCATCACAGCCACCATGAGTTGAATCTGTCCAGCATGCACGTCCATCTGGATCACGACAATTGTCTGGAGATCGCCATCATGCGTGGTTCCATCAAGAAGGTGCGTGAATTTGCCAATGCCGTCATGGCCGAGCGCGGCATTCGCCACGGCAAACTGAACATGGTGCCGGTCAACATGGCGGAGATCAGTCATTCCCATGACGGGGACACCCATATCCACAGTCACCCCTTGACCTGAGCGGCCAGCGGGACGAGCCATGCGTGAAAAAGAGAAGAGTACGCGTGTCATCTATGTGAGGCACGGCCAGGCGGATTTCCCCCACGACCGCCTCTACTGTGATGACCGTGAGGATCCCGGGCTGACCGAGGCGGGTATCCAGCAGGCGCGGTTTGCGGCGCGCTTACTGGAGAAAGAGCCGGTGGATGTCATCTATGCCAGCCCCATGCAGCGGACCCTGCGCACCGCGGAAGAGATCGTCAGGACGACGGGCGCGCCTTTACATAGCGACAACAGGCTCAAGGAAAGGCCCTTTGGTCTCTGGGACGGCATGTTTTTCGATGATATCGCCCGGGATTACCCCGAGGGCTTCAAGGCATGGAAGGCCGACCCCATCAACTATGTTCCGGAGGGCGGCGAGGCGATCCGCGACCACCGCTTGCGTATCAAGGGCGCCGTGAGCGAGATCCTGGACAGGCATCCCGGAGAGCTGATCGTCATCGTCGCCCATGTCGGCCCGATCCGCATGTGTATTACCGACGCCATCGGCATGCCCGTGGAGGGATACCGCCAATTGACGGTCGATTATGGCGCCTTGACCCGTATCGACTATGGCCGCCGGCAGAACAACCTCGTCTACATGAATGTTCGCTATCAGACCCAGGCGGCCGATGCGCATGCGCTGTGAGCGGGAAAACCATATGGGTTCACTGGTCCCCAGGCATAATGGGTGATCCCTTTCCCAACTTTTTTCGTGGCGTGGATTCTGAAATTGCATCAAGGGTAGAGATGATGCTAATGTATCCATGAATATGCGCAATACTGATGTCATAAAAAAGACAGGCAGCGGAAAGCCAAAGAACAACAAAAAAGAGTCAAGGGAATGTTCCGAAGCGAGGCCCGGAAGATCCGGCATCGATACAAAATCAGTTTCATTGTTGCAGTACTGCTGGTCGCGGGTATAGGCCTGATATTTAACCGGGCGGAATTCACTGCAATAGAT
>JALSGV010000161.1 GCA_026982565.1 Gammaproteobacteria bacterium | reverse complement strand
GGCTTTCCTGAAAAGCATCATAATGATGTGGAGGTTTTGCAATGCAGAAGATTATGCGATTTATTCGTGGCGCCGTGCCATCGCTGTTGGTGCTGGCAGGCGTGGTCGTGGACATGAACAGCGCGGAGGCGATTCCGGCCTTTGCCCGTCAGACATCGCAGGCCTGTACGGCCTGCCATACCCAGCATTTTCCGACCCTCAACAGCTTTGGGCGTCTGTTCAAGGCGCAGGGCTATACCATGGGCGGCAGCCAGGAGACGGTGCAGGGCGAGGGACTGGATCTGCCGGGGGTGCTGAATGCGGCGCTGGTCGGACGTCTGGCGATGGAAAAGAAAAAGAACGAGGACAAGGCCATCGGCTTCCCGGCGTCCCTGTCGCTCTACTTCGGTGGCCGCATTGGCAAGAACTCTGGTTTCCTTATGGAGATCCCGTTTGAAGGCGCGGGTGCAGAAACCACGGTCGTTGACGGTACGGGGACAGAGATCGGCAACGGCAGTGGTGAGGTTCATCCGGAAGCAGGTCCCTCCTTTGCCCAACTGGGCAGCCTGAAGTGGAACTACGTCGAGGACATGAACGGCATCAATGCCGGCCTCAATGCCTATTCCTCCGCCATGGCAGGGCCGGCCTACGGCTATGAATTGCTGAGCACCGGCGCCATGGGCATGAACGTGGCCATCACCGGCGCCAACGCCATGGGTGCCATCGGCATGCACATGGAGCATGGTTCCACCCTGATGAGCGCCTTCATGGACGCCATGGAGTCCAATCCGAACATGCGCATGACCATGGTAGGCCAGGCGACGGGCCTGGGAGCCAGTGCGCAGAGTGGTGAGTGGTTCGCCTATTACAGTGCCTACTTCGGCAAACAGGCCATGGACTATGTGCCCAACCCCAGCTTCGCCCATTATCTGCGCGTGGCGTGGATGCCGACATTCGCCGGCTGGGAGATGGGCATGGGGGCGCAGATCTATACCGGCAGCTTTGGCTACGGTTCCGATACCGCCGAGATGACCTACGACGCCAAGGCCACCACCCTGGATTTCCAGGCCCAGGGCGATGTTGCCGGTCGGGCCACGGGTATCTATGTGACCTATGCCAGTACGCCGAAGTCCGACAGCAACAGCCAGCTCAACTGGTACAACCAGTCGGTGGGTGGCGACAATTCGGCCTTCGCCATTCTCTGTGAGATGGAGGTGGTACCGCGCCTGTCGCTGAATGTTGGCTATACCCAGGCCACCTACTGGTCGGACATGCTGATGTCCGATGGCTCCGTGATGAATTCCAGCAAGACCGAGGGCACTCTCGCTCAGTTGGGCGCCAATTACCTGCTGGCGCCCAACAAGCGACTGGGCTTCAAGTATGCGGACTTCGGTTCCGACCTGGACAGCAATATCATGGAACTTGATCTGATGATTGGGTTCTGAGTAGGGGTGAAGGGTGGGCCGGGATGGCCCGCCCCTCCC
>JALSGV010000160.1 GCA_026982565.1 Gammaproteobacteria bacterium | reverse complement strand
GCCAGCGATAGAAGTGATATTGCACGGTGGTGAAAGGCGGAAAGTCCTTCGGCAGCAGGGCCCACTGACACCCCGTGGCAGCAATGTAGAGGACGGCATTGAAAATCTCGCGCATCGGCCATTTGCAGGGACGGCCAACCTTCGAGGTGCGCGTAAGGAACGGTTCGATCAATGCCCATTCCGCGTCCGTGCAATCGCTTGCATGGCGCAAAGCCTCTTCGGTCATATTGCGGCCGAGTGATTTCAGTCCATGGCATCGTGATCCCCTCCGAATCGTCCATCCAAAGGGAATCACAAGGGGCTGAAATCACTCAACTTTAATTTTCGGTTGGGCTCTCAGCTGAATCTGTGTCCACAACGGAAATGCCAAATGGCATGATTTTTCAAACTTCCATCCATTGCGCCTTGTATGGAGAAGAGCAACTGGGTGGCGCAATTGCCACGGCGGCATTTCAGAAACTGCCATTGGCTCAACGTGGCTGGTGGATGACATAAAAAGCACGCCCTCATTAACATATCGCAGGAGGCATGTTAAAGAAATCCATATTTGCTAACGAATCGAGCCGGACATGTTAAAACCGTCATAACGAATTGCCACCCCTGCCGCCACCGGTGGAGCTGGAAACCCTGCCCGTCATGCGGGCATTGGGCAGCGCCAGCCGTGCCTTGGCGGAATTGAAGGGAAGGGCCGCTACCATTCCCAATCCGGGCATTCTGATCGACACGCTGTCGCTGCAGGAGGCCAGGGCCAGCTTGGAGATCGAAAACATCGTAACCCCCCAGGACGAGCTGTATCAGGCCGATCTCTTCCCGCAGGGGCCAACCTCACCCGCGGCAAAGGAAGTGGCGCGCTATCGCGATGCCATGAAGCTCGGTTTTCGTATGCTGCGCGAATCCGGCGGTCTCATCACGAACCGCATGCTCATCTCCCTGTTCCAGTTGTTGATGGAGCGCGAGGAGGGCTTTCGCACGACGCCGGGCACGGCGCTGCGCAATGATCAGACCGGAGAGATCGTTTGCGTGCCGCCGCAGGACGGGCGGGAAGTTGCCCGGCACATGGCCGCGCTGGATCCGTTGCTGAAGATGGCCATCATTCACCACCAGTTCGAGAGCATTCATCCCTTTGCCGATGGTAATGGCCGCATAGGGCGGATGCTGAATGTGCTCTACCTGGTGCATGCCGGGCTGCTGGATGCCCCCATTCTCTATCTCAGCCGCCACATCACGCGGCACAAGGGGGATTATTATCGCCTGTTGCAGGCGGTGCGCACCGATGGCGCCTGGGAGGAATGGCTGCTGTTCATGCTGACCGCCGTGGAGCGGACATCAAAGACGACGCTGGGCCTGGTGGAGCGTATTGGCGATCAGATGCGCGCCATGAAGCACCGCATGCGCGATGAAGTGCCGAAGCTCTACTCGCAGGAGCTTCTCAACAATCTGTTCCGCCCCCCTACACGCGCATTGCTTTTGTGCAGGTCGACCTTGGCATTACCCGCCAGACGGCGGCCAAATACCTCGACGAGCTGGCCCAACGCGGCTTCCTGCGCAAGGTGCGCGCCGGACGCAGCAATTATTACGTCAACACGGAGCTGGTGGCGCTGTTCCTTGGCGTCTCGGGTGGGGAGGCGTAGGGGAGAGAGGACTACATGCACCATCCGGGTTTCAGAAAATACCTTGGCTTGAAAACGCTGCTGTCGCTTCTCTTGAGTCAGCTCAACGTAATACCACAATCTCGTTCCGCAAAGGCGGTGCACTTCAGTCTTGCATGCAACCCACTCGCCAGTTTCCGGAATTTTCTCATAGCGCAGATACGGCATGCAAATGAACTACGCTCATTCCATTCCCGGCCTTCACGAAAAGCATTGGGAACCACTGTGTGATCACTTGCGGCAGGTGGGGCGCCGTGCTGCTCTGCATGCTCGCGATCTCGATGCCGAAATCCTGGCGCAGATCGCCGGGCTGTTGCATGACCTGGGCAAGGCCAAGCCAGCCTTTCAGGCCTATCTGCGTGGTGAACGCAACTCTGAACCGCATAGTGGTGAGGGCGCGCGTCATGCCCAGGAACATTATGGCGAGTGGGGCAGGCTCCTTGCCTATTGCATCGCCGGGCATCATGCCGGGCTGCCCAATGGCTCCCACAGCAATGAGAGAAACGTGCGTCCTGCAACGCCGCTGGATGAGCGCCTGAAGCAGGCAGAAGGATTGAGCCTCCCCGAGGGTATCATTCTGCCGGAGCCGGAAGGGATACCTGCGCCGCTGGCTGGTCTTCCTGCCGATGACATGGCGAACTTCCGCCTGCATTTTTTCACCCGTATGCTTTTCTCCGCGCTGGTGGATGCCGACTTCCTGGAAACGGAGGCCTTCTACGATCGTGCAGCAGGACGCGAGAGAGAGCGGGGCTGGAATGGATCTCTGAAGAAACTGGCATCCGCTCTGGATGCGTATTTGCAGGCATTCGCTCCTCCAAAGGAGCGTATCAACAGGCTGCGCGCCGAAATCCTGCATCATGTGCGGGCCAAGGCGGCAGAGCGGCCCGGACTGTTTCGCCTTACCGTTCCCACCGGTGGCGGCAAGACGCTGACTTCACTGGCCTTTGCGCTGGATCATGCCATCAGGCACGGAATGGAACGGGTTGTTTATGTCATCCCCTATACATCCATCGTCGAACAGACGGCAGAGGTCTTTCGTAAAGCCCTGAGAGACAGGGATGCCGTTCTGGAACATCATTCCAGTTTCGACTGGAACGCCCTTGACGACAACCTGGAGGCAGAGCGCCTGAAGCTGGCCGCGCAGAACTGGGATCGCCCCGTCATCGTAACTACCGCCGTGCAGTTCTTCGAAAGCCTGTATGCCAACCGCCCCTCGAAGTGCCGCAAGCTGCACCGCCTGGCGCGCTCGGTCATCATCCTGGATGAAGCACAAACGTTACCCTTGAAACTCTTGCGCCCCTGTCTTGCAGCCCTGAAGGAGCTTGCCCGCGGTTACGGCTCTTCCGTGGTGTTCTGCACTGCAACCCAGCCCGCCCTGCTGAAAGGTTCCGCCAGCGAGGGGGGCGATGGCTTCCCGGCTCCTGAAGGATTGCCGCCCGAGGAAACACGCGAGCTGGCGCCTGATCCGCCACGCTATTACGAGGCCTTTCGCAGGGTCGAGGTGGTCGATGCCGGCTCTCTCGATGACACCGAACTGGCGGAAAGGCTGCTGGCCCGGCGCCAGGTGCTGGTCATCGTCAACAGCACTGAGCATGCCCGCTGTCTGTTCGAGCGCCTGCACCGTGAAGCAGCTGATGGCGAGACACTGCACCTTTCCACCCGCATGACGGCGGCGCACCGCCGCTCCGTGTTGCTGCGGGTTCGTCAACTGTTGAAGGACAAGCAGCCACTGCGGCTGGTTGCCACCTCGCTCATCGAGGCCGGCGTGGACGTGGACTTCCCCGAGGTCTGGCGAGAGATCGCAGGGCTTGATTCCATTGCCCAGGCCGCGGGGCGCTGCAATCGCGAGGGAAAGTGCGAGCAGGCGCAGACATTCATCTTCCGCACCACCGAGGAATTCGCCATCCCGCCGGATATCAGGCAGTTTGCCACGATCACGGAGCAGGTGCTGGAAAAACACGCCGACGACCCGCTTTCACTCGAAGCCGTGCGCGCCTACTTCCGCCAGCTCATCTGGAACCGTGGCCCGGAAGCGCTGGATGCAGTGAAAACAGGGCGATACACTGGCATCCTGAAAGCATTGGCAGAGGCTGGTTCGCTCAATTTTCCCTTTGCCGACATCGCCGCTGCCTTTCGCATGATCGACGGCGGTGCGCCGCTGGTCATCACCGGCGGAGACTGGGGGCTTGCCCCGGAGGATGAGCAGCGCCTGCGCCATGTTCCGCATGCGGGCGCCATTGCCCGGGAATTGCAGCGCTGCCAGGTGCAGGTTCCACCCAGGCGCCGCCGGGAGCTGCTGGCTGCAGGAGCTGCCGAAGTCTGGCGCGAGGATGAGTTCGGCGAGCAATTTGTTTTCCTGCGCAATGAAAGATTGTATGATGCGCACACGGGGTTGCTGTTCGACAATCCACACGACCTGGGGGAGATGGTATTTTGAGCAAGGGTATCCGGCTCCATGTCTGGGGGGAATATGCCTGTTTCACCCGCCCCGAAATGAAGGTGGAGCGCGTCTCCTATGACGTCATCACGCCCTCGGCGGCGCGCGGCATTCTGGAGGCCATTCACTGGAAGCCCGCCATTCGCTGGTTGATAGACCGCATCCACGTGCTCAGGCCCATTCGTTTCGAGACCATTCGCACCAACGAGGTGGGCAGCAAGATCCCCGCCGGCAAGGTGAAGACGGCGATGAAAAAGGGCAGCACGCAGGGACTGGCCATCGCCGTGGATGATGACCGCCAGCAGCGCGCCACGCTGGCCTTGCGCGATGTTGCCTACGTCATCGAGGCGCATTTCGAAATGACGGAGAAGGCCGGGGACGACACCCCTGGCAAGCACCTGGACATGTTCCGCCGGCGCGCCCTGAAGGGCCAGTGTTTTCACAGGCCGGCCCTGGGGCTGCGCCAGTTCGTGGCGGATTTCGCGCTGGTGGACGAGATTCCACCTTCCACGCTGCCGGAAGACCAGAAAAACTGCGACCTGGGCTGGATGCTCTACGACATCGACTATGCGAACGACCGTCGCCCCATGTTCTTCCGCGCCGTGCTGGAAAACGGCGTGCTGGACGTGGAACGCGCGCGCCGGGAGGGGCTGGTGCGATGACCATTCTCAGCGAGCTTGCCCGCCTCTACGAGCGTCTTGCGAAGGAAGGCAAGGCACCACCCAGGGGCTACTCCTTCGAGAAGATTGGCGGTGCGGTGGAGCTGGATGCCGACGGAAATGTGCTGGCCATTCACGACCTGCGCACACCCGATGACAAGGGCAAGCTGCAGCCGAGGATCATGGCCGTGCCCGAAGGCGGCACCAGAACCTCGGGCATCAAGCCCAACACGCTGTGGGACAAGACTGCCTACGCGCTTGGGATAACTGTTCGCAAGGACAGTCGCAAGAAGCCGCTGCTGGATGAGGCAGGAAAACCTCAGCCGGAAACTGAAGGACGCGTTCGCGACGAGCACGCCGCTTTTGTCCGAAATCATGAAGAGCTGCTTGCAGACGCGCGGGACGAGGGGCTGGTTGCATTGCTCGCCTTTGTGCGCAGTTGGCGACCGGAAATGTTTGCCGAGCGCAACTTTGATCCGGAGTTGCTGGATCAGAACTTCGTGTTTCGCCTGTCCGGCGATGCCCACGGGGACGGCACGCCTCGCTACATCCACGAGCGTCCTGCCGCCCGCACTCTGATCGCCGAACACGATGAAGAATCTGGTGCGCAAGGCCTCTGCCTGATCACCGGCCAAAAAGCACCTGCTGTCCGCTTGCATCCCATGATACGCGGCGTTCAGGGTGCGCAAAGCTCTGGTGCGGCCATCGTTACATTCAATCTCGATGCCTTTACCAGCCACGGCAAGGAACAGGGAGAAAATGCCCCGGTATCGGAAGAGGCTGCCTTTGCCTATGGCGCGGCGCTCAATGCGTTGCTGGCGCGCGGGTCAGGGCGCACTGTCCGCATCGGAGATGCCACGGTGGTTTTCTGGGCCGAGACACCCGAGACAGGCAAGGCCGCAACCATCGAGGAATTGATGCGGGGTGCACTCGCCCCCGACGAAAAAACCGAAACGGAGAAGCTGGCATCCTTGCTGGCAGATATCGCCGCGGGCCGTGCTTCCACGCCGGAATTCGACCCGTCCACCCGCATCTTCATCCTTGGCCTGGCGCCCAATGCGGCGCGTCTTGCGGTGCGCTTCTGGCGGCCCGGCACGCTGGGGGACTTTGCCCGCAATGTTGCCCGTTTCTGGAAGGATCTGGCTCAGGATCCTCCGGCGTGGAAGGGCGCGCCCCCCGCATGGTCCCTGCTGTATGAAGTGGCCATGCAACGCAAGGCGGAGAACATTCCACCCCGCCTTGGTGGAGACCTGATACGCGCGGTGCTCACCGGCGCACCTTATCCACGCACCCTGCTTTCCGGCGTCATTACCCGCATCCGGGCCGATCATGACATCAACGCACGCCGCGTGGCCATCATCGCCGCCGTGCTGCGGCGCAACTTCAAGGAGGACATCCCCATGTCGCTGGATCGTTCAAATCCCGACCCGGCCTACCGGCTGGGGCGCCTGTTCGCCGTGCTGGAAAACATCCAGGAGGCAGCATTGCCCGGCCTGAACGCCACCATCAAGGATCGCTACTTCGCCGCCGCCATGGCCACGCCGGCGCGCATCTTTCCGTTGCTGGTCAAGAATGCCTTTCACCATCTCTCCAATCTGCGCAAGAGCGACAAGGGCGGGCTTGCCCACTGGTTCGAATCCGAGATGGGAGAGATATGGGCTGATCTCGAACCCCGCCTGCCACGCAGCCTGAACCTGGAGGCGCAAGGCCGCTTCGTTGCCGGCTATTACCACCAGCGCTGGGCAAGGCAAAACGAGGCCAATGCCACCGATGCAACCAAAAGCGAAGGAGCTGCCGCATGACCACCGTCGAGAACCGCTACGATTTCGTCCTGTTCTTCGATGTCCAGAACGGCAACCCCAATGGCGACCCGGACGCCGGCAACCTGCCGCGGATGGACCCGGAAACCAATCACGGCCTCGTTTCCGACGTGAGCCTGAAGCGCAAGGTGCGCAACTTCGTGGCGGAAGCCATGCAGGGCGAGCCGGGGCACGAGATCTACATGGCGGAAAAAGCCGTGCTGAACCGCCAGCATGCGCGCGCTTACGAGGCGCTGGGCATAAAGCCCAACTCCAAGAAGCTGCCCAAGGAGGAAGAAAAGGCGCGGCAGATCACCGAATGGATGTGCCGAAACTTTTATGACATTCGCGCATTCGGCGCGGTCATGACCACGGATGTCAATGCCGGGCAGGTGCGGGGGCCGGTGCAGATGACCTTTGCCCGCTCGGTGGAGCCGATTCTACCGCTGGAGATTTCCATCACCCGTTCTTCCGTTACCAACGAGAAGGACGTGGACAAGGAACGCACCATGGGCCGCAAACACATCGTGCCCTACGGGCTTTATCGAGCCCATGGTTTTGTCAATGCGCCACTGGCCGCGCGCACCGGCTTTTCCGAGGATGACCTGAAGCTGCTGTGGGAGGCCCTGTGCAACATGTTCGAGCTGGATCGTTCTGCCGCGCGGGGAGAAATGGCCACCCGCAAGCTGATCATCTTCCGCCATGACAGCAAGCTGGGCAATGCCCACGCCCATGAGCTGTTCGAGCGCGTGAAGGTATTGCGTTGCCATGATGGCGAGTGCCTGCCGGCGGGCGACAGCCGCACGCACAACTGGCCTCCGGCACGCAGCTTTGCCGATTACCGCATCGAGATCGACCGGGAAAGCCTGCCCGAGGGAGTCTCCATTCTTGATCTTTGCGGATGAAACGAGCGTCCCCATTTCGGCCCTGCAGCATTGGCTGTATTGCCCGCGGCAGTGCGCGTTGATCCATGTAGAAAGGCTGTGGGCGGAAAACCGCTTCACCGCTGAAGGGCGCATTCTGCACAAGCGTGCTGATGCAGGTGGTGGCGAGCGGCGCAAGAGCGTGAAAATCCTGCACGGGGTGGAAATTGCCAGCAGACAGCACGGATTGCACGGCACTGCCGATGTGGTGGAGCTGCACGGGCAACCCCCCGTTCCCTTTCCCGTGGAATACAAGCGTGGGCGGCCAAAGACGCACCGCGCGGACGAGGTGCAGTTGTGCGCCCAGGCTCTGTGCCTGGAAGAGATGTTCTCCTGCCGGATTGATGAAGGCGCGCTGTTCTACGGCAAGACGCGCCACCGCAAGCAGGTTGTTTTTGATGGTGAATTGCGGGAGCTGACCTGTGCCACTGCACGCGACGTGCGCCGCATGATCGAAACCGGCCATCTGCCCCCGCCGCGGTATGAGAAACGCCGTTGTGATGCCTGTTCACTGCAGGAGCTTTGCCTGCCCAAGGCGCGCCGCAACCCTGCCGCCTGGCTCAAGCGGGTCATCATTTCCGACACGCAGCCCACATGAAGAAGGTTCTGAACACGCTTTACGTAACGTCCGAGAAGGCCTGGCTGCACAAGGACGGGCGCAATGTCGTGGTGCGCATCGATGGGGTGGAGCGTGGCCGCGCCCCTGCCCATCTGCTTGGACAGATCGTATGCTTCGGCCATGTCGGCATATCGCCCGCGCTGATGCATTTCTGTGCCGAAGAGGGCATCAGCATCACCTTTCTCACGATGCACGGGCGCTACCTGGCGCGCGTGGAGGGGGCGCAGACGGGCAATGTGATGCTGCGTCGCGCACAACACGAGGCAACGAGGCGAGAAGCTGCCGCGCTCCCTGTTGCCCGCGCCATCATTGCCGCCAAGCTGGCCAACCAGCGCAATGTCCTGCGTCGCGCCATGAGAGATCACGGCAGCAGCATGTCATCCGACGCATGCTCGCATCTGGATGCCGTGCAGCAGCGTCTGGCACGCGCTGCCAGGCAAGCGCTGGAGATACAGGGTCTCGACGCTCTTCGCGGGCTGGAAGGAGAGATGGGCGCTGCGTGGTGGCGCACATTTCCTCATCTTCTTCGCAACCCTGATTTCCGCTTTTGCGAACGCAATCGTCGTCCACCGCGTGATCCGGTCAATGCCGTGCTGTCCCTGCTCTACACCCTTCTGGCATCCGACTGCCGGGCGGCGGCGGAAACACATGGGCTGGACCCGCAAATGGGCTTCCTGCACCGCGATCGCCCGGGGCGTGCCAGCCTGGCCCTTGACCTCATGGAGGAGTTTCGCGCCCCACTGGCGGACAGGCTGACGCTTTCCCTGTTCAATCGCCGCCAACTTCAACGGAAAGATTTCCGCAAGCAGGAGACCGGAGCCGTGCTCCTGACCGATGATGCGCGCGCCAGGGTGCTCTCGGCCTGGCAGGAACGCAAGCGCCGGGTCTTGCGGCATGCATTTCTTGATGAGCGGGTTCCTGCCGGGTTGCTTCCGCAATTGCAGGCGCAACTGCTCGCACGTTACCTGCGTGGTGATCTTGATGCCTATCCTCCATATATCTGGAGATGACTGATGATGGTGCTGATAACGTATGACGTGAATACGACCACCAGCGACGGAAAACGTCGCCTGCGTCAAATCGGCAAGGCCTGCCTGGACTATGGCCAGAGAGTGCAATACTCGGTTTTCGAATGCGAGGTCAGCCCTGCGCAATGGACGCAGCTCCGTTCCCGCTTATGCGAGATCATTGACCCTGAAACGGACAGCCTGCGCTTTTACATGCTTGGTGCGAACTGGCGGCGACGGGTGGAACATGTTGGAGCCAGGCCACCGAAAGACTTCGATGCTCCACTGATTTTCTGACCGCTGCGAACCTGGAGTTGCCACCAAAAACCGGGCAGGTTCGCAATGCATGCAAGTGCTTGGACGAGAGAGGAATCTAGCTCGTTCTCCATTCATGCCAAGCCCCCCCACCCAACAATTCTGCCCCGTTCGCTGCCTCTTGAATATTTGCCCTTCAAAATCAATGTGCTAATTGAAAGGGGTTCGCCCCCACACGGGGGCGCGGATTGAAACCAGGAATAGCCTGGCACGGCGATCAAGGTGTTTCTCGTTCGCCCCCACACGGGGGCGCGGATTGAAACTGGGGATGAAGGCATCACGCATCGTGCATTGATGCGGTTCGCCCCCACACGGGGGCGCGGATTGAAACGCCCTGCTGGTGCGCGAGCGCGGCCAGAACTCTCGTTCGCCCCCACACGGGGGCGCGGATTGAAACTTGCTCATGATCACGTCCTCCAATTTGCCGATGCGGTTCGCCCCCACACGGGGGCGCGGATTGAAACACGAATGCCAGCCAGGTGGGGCAGAACGAATTCAAGTTCGCCCCCACACGGGGGCGCGGATTGAAACACCACCGTGGCCGGATACGGCCCCGGCCACACCTGGTTCGCCCCCACACGGGGGCGCGGATTGAAACTGCGTCATCGTGTTGCGGCCCTCGATGCGGTGCGTTCGCCCCCACACGGGGGCGCGGATTGAAACCGCTCAACACGCCGGTGTTGCTGCAGCGGGCATCGTTCGCCCCCACACGGGGGCGCGGATTGAAACGCCAGCGTGCGCCTGCGCGGCGTGGACACGCCGGAGTTCGCCCCCACACGGGGGCGCGGATTGAAACACTCCATCAACCCCGGCGATCTCGTCATCGGCACGCTGTTCGCCCCCACACGGGGGCGCGGATTGAAACAGCTCCTGCACCTTGCGCTGCGCCACCGCCAGCGTTCGCCCCCACACGGGGGCGCGGATTGAAACAGGTTCGAGAGCGTATAGCCACTCAATTTCGCCAGAGGTTCGCCCCCACACGGGGGCGCGGATTGAAACAAGCCGGCCACTCCATACAAATGATCACCCCGTGTTCGCCCCCACACGGGGGCGCGGATTGAAACAGCTG
>JALSGV010000159.1 GCA_026982565.1 Gammaproteobacteria bacterium | reverse complement strand
TTTTTGCGACACCCGCCGAGGGAAAGAGGAAACAAGGTGAAGATTTCCACATAACGCACATGATCTGCCGCCTATCCAGCCTGTCCGCCCTGCTATGGTGCCTGCTGTCCTTCTGGGGCACACCTGCCCTGGCCTCCGTCGATGCCGTACCCGACGAGAGGCTGCGCCAGATCCTGGTCAAAGCCATACAGGACAGCAGCAGTTTTCCCGATCATTTCGAGGCCGAGGTATGGCTGCTCGATATGTCCAACCGGCTCAGGTCGCGGATAAAAGACGACCATGAACGCATCACCCTGCTCAAGATGATCCATCACGAGGCCAGCCGAGCAGCGCTGCCCCCCGAACTGGTGCTGGCGGTCATCGAGGTGGAAAGCAATTTCGACCGCTGGGCCGTCTCCTCCGCGGGCGCCCAGGGACTCATGCAGGTGATGCCTTTCTGGCTCAAGGAAATCGGCCGCCCCGACGACAGCCTGCAGGATCCGCGCACCAATCTGCGCATGGGATGCACCATCCTGCGCTATTACCTGGATATGGAAAAAGGCGATCTCGGCAAGGCCCTGGCGCGCTACAACGGAAGCACGGGGAAAACCTGGTACTCACGGCGGGTGCTGGATGCGCTGAGCGCACGCTGGTACCGGCAGTAGGTCAGGCATCATCGCTGGAGAAATTCTTTTCCAGTTCCTCCATGCTTTCCGGACTGATGGCCTTGCTGCCACTCTCCCTGACCAGTGCAATCAGATCGGATACGGCCTTGCCGTAATCCTCGGGATGCAGGTCGTCGAATTTTCCCTCGCTGGAACGGGCCATCATTTCCTTGCAATTCAGGTTGTCGGGCGCCAGCTCATTGAGCAGCGGCAGATAGCGCCACAACAGACCTGCTTCACCTTCCAGTGAACGGATATAGTCTCGCATGGCGGTGCGCACGGGATACTCCAGGCGATTCCTCACCAGCAGCCAGGTCACCACCCCGATGACCGAGGCCGGGATCATCATCAACCAGACCATCTTGGCGAACAGGGCGTAGTCCACAACCTGGTTCTGCCAGCCGCTGTACCCCGCGGCGAAACCCAGGCTGTAGATGACGAAAGCCGCCAGCACCCCGAAGAGTATGGCCTTGCCCTGTACCGGACGGGTCTTTTTCTGATAGTCCAGTCGCTCGAGATCGAAGGTCGACTCCAACTGCTTGACCAGATCCCGCTTGAAGCGCCGCTTGCTTTTTTTCCGTGCCATGAGCGCTGCCGGGAAACCTACTCGTCCGTCACGCAGCCGGTGGCGGCGTCCTTCACGTTCTTGATGTATTTGTAGAGCGTGCCGCGCCGCGCCTTGTAGGGCGGCATTTTCCAGGCGGCGCGGCGGCTCTCCATTTCCGCATCGGAAATATCGACTGCCAGGAGATTCTCTCCAGCGTCGATGGTGATCACATCGCCATCCTTCACCAGGGCGATGGGCCCACCCTCCTGGGCCTCCGGCACCACGTGTCCGATGATGAAGCCATGGGAGCCGCCGGAAAAGCGCCCGTCGGTGATCAGGGCGACATCGTTGCCCAGCCCCGCCCCCATAATGGCCGAGGTGGGGGTCAGCATCTCCGGCATCCCCGGGCCGCCCTTGGGACCCTCGTAGCGGATGATGACCACATCCCCCTTGTGGATGCCGTCTTGCTCCAGGGCCGCCAGCATGTCCTCTTCCGAATCAAAGACCCGGGCAGGGCCGGTGAAGCGCAAACCCTCCTTGCCGGTGATCTTCGCCACGGAACCGCCGGGTGCGAAATTACCTTTCAGGACCTGGATATGCCCGGTTTCCTTGATGGGGTTGCCCAGGGGACGGATGATGTCCTGCCCTTCCGTGAGGCCGGGCAGGTCTTGCAGATTCTCCGCCACGGTCTTCCCTGTCACGGTCATGCAGTCGCCATTGAGCAGGCCGGCCTCCAGCAGGAATTTCATTACCGCCGGTATGCCGCCCACATGATGCAGGTCTTCCATGACATAACGGCCACTGGGTTTGAGATCGGCCAGAAACGGCACCCGGTCACTGACCGCCTGGAAATCGTCGATGGTGAGCGTGACATCCACGGCACGGGCCATGGCGATGAGATGCAGCACCGCATTGGTGGAGCCCCCCAGGGCCACCACGATCACCATGGCATTCTCGAAGGCCTCGCGTGTCATGATGTCGCGGGGCTTGATGTCCTGCTCCAGCAAATGACGAATCGCCTTGCCCGCCCGCAGACACTCCTCCAGTTTTCCGGGATCCACCGCCGGCGTGGAAGAGCTGTAGGGCAGGGACATGCCCATGGCCTCTATGGCCGAGGCCATGGTGTTGGCGGTATACATGCCGCCGCAGGCGCCGGGGCCAGGGCAGGAATTTTTAACGATTTCCTGGCGGGTCTCCTCATCGATATGGCCCGCCAGAAATTCCCCGTAGCTCTGGAATGCGGATACGATATCCAGCACCTTGTGATCGATATGCCCCGGCTTGATGGTGCCGCCATAGACCATCAATGACGGCCGGTTGAGGCGCCCCATGGCGATGAGACAGCCCGGCATGTTCTTGTCGCAACCCGGCAGGGAAATATTGGCGTCGTACCACTGGGCATTCATGACCGTCTCGATGGAATCCGCGATCAGGTCGCGGGACTGCAGGGAATAACTCATGCCGTCCGTTCCCATGGAAATGCCATCACTGACGCCGATGGTATTGAAGCGCAGTCCCACCAGTCCCGCCGCCTGCACCCCCTCCTTGACCTTGGCGGCGAGATCATTGAGATGCATATTGCAGGTATTCCCCTCATACCAGACGCTGGCGATGCCCACCTCGGCCTTGCTCATGTCCTCATCGCTGAGGCCCGTGCCATAAAGCATGGCCTGGGAGGCCCCCTGGGACTTGGGCTGCGTGATTCTGGAACTGAAGCGGTTCAATTTCTTTGTCATGTCAAATTCTCCGGGAAGGGATAAGCCAAAGGCCCCAAAGTGGACTATAATAATATAAAATGCTGTTGGGGCGTATAAATTCAGAGCGAGCGCAATGCCAACAATTTCGATGTTTTACGGTATCCTGATCCGCATGTTCTTTTTTGACACAGACAGGCATAACGTGCCGCACATTCACGCCGAATACCAGGGCCAGGTTGCCGTCTATTCGATTCCTGACGGAGATATACTGGCTGGCGCATTACCACCAAAGAAACACAAGCTGGTGGTCGCCTGGATTCAAATACACGAAGAGGACTTGCTTGCGGATTGGGCGTTGGCTGTAAACGGGAAAAAACCATTCCCGATAAGGGGTCTTGATCAATGAACATAGCAGAAGTTATCCCGAAGGAAAATTACATATTGTATGTCAAGGCGGAGGACGGACGGGCCGGCTTGTTTGATGTGAAGCGTTATCTTGACTCGGAATCATTTTCCCCTCTCAAAGATGAAACAGAATTCAGGCATGTCCGGAATGGGAAGTACTTCATTGAATGGGAGTGTGGCGCAGATCTTTCAGCCGATACAATTTTTGCGCGATGGTCTCCCTTGCCGGATCGCAGTGCCCAGTATGACGCTCCAGCCAGCACCCTTACCTCGCGCGGCTGAACGCCGGCGGCCCGGCATCACCGGAACCAATAAACCACGTCCAGCGCCACGCAAGATATGAAGATTTGAGAATCTGTTTTCGCTTCGTGGTGAAATTCAGCGTTCAAATGATTGCCGTTTTGCACAAAATCTCACGACACGGTGTAACCTGAGGTGGAAATTGAAGAAAATCGAGAAGAAGTTGCTGCATTACGTCGGAAAGGCCGTTTCCGATTTTGACATGATCCAGAAGGGTGACCGGGTCATGGTATGTCTTTCCGGCGGGAAAGATTCCTACACGCTGCTTTACCTGCTCAATAAGATGCGTATTCGCAGCCACCATAAATTCGACATTTTCTCGTACACCCTCGACCAGAATCAACCTGGCTGGGATGACAGCCGTATGCGCCGCTGGCTTGAAGCCCAGGGAATCCCCTATGAGATTGAAAGCAGAAACACCTATTCCGTGGTAACTGGCATAATACCTGAGGGCAAAACCTATTGTTCTCTATGCTCACGACTGCGCAGAGGCAACATCTATCGCTACGCCGAAGAAAACGGTTTCAACAAGATCGCCCTGGGCCATCACCGTGACGACCTCATCGAAAGCCTGCTGATGTCCATTCTCTACAGCGGCGAGATCCGCTCCATGCCGCCCAAGCTGCTGACAGACTCAAAACGCCACGTCGTCATCAGGCCCCTGGCCTACTGCCAGGAAAAAGATATCGTCACCTTCGCGAGAGAGATGGATTTCCCTATTATTCCCTGCAACCTCTGCGGGTCGCAGGAAAACCTCACCAGGCGGAAAATCAAGGCCCTCATCGGTGAACTGGCCGCTCACAACCCCAAGGTGCCCAGCAATATTCTGCATGCCATTGGCAATGTGCAACTGAGCCAGTTGATGGACAAGCGGCACTGGGATTTCTCTAGGCTGGACGAGGCCATAGAGAATTTGCAGACGGATATGGCGTAACTCCCCACCATGACCCAGCCACGCGAAGCGAAAGAAGCCGCACAGTTCATAGACTGGTTCCGGCAGTCCTCACCCTACATTCATGCCTTCCGCGGAAAGGTTTTTGTTGTCGTGTTCGACGGGGAAATCATGGACGGCCCACAATTCCCCAAGCTGATTCAGGACCTCACCCTGCTCAACAATCTTGGCATCAAGCTGGTGCTCATGCACGGGCTGCGTCCCCAGATTGACCGCCAACTGCATAAGGCAAAGGCAACAAGCCGCTTTCATCATGGGATACGGATCACCGATGACATCGCAATGAAACACATGAAAGATGCCCTGGGTTCCACCCGCATCATGATCGAATCCCTTTTATCCATGGGGCTTTCAAACACACCGATTTCCAGACAGGAAATCAGGATGGTCTCGGGAAATTTTATTACGGCCTGCCCCATGGGCGTGATCGACGGCATCAATCATCTTCACACAGGGAAAGTACGGCGCATCGACCATACGGCCATTCAGCAGTACCTTGCTGACAATGCCATCGTTCTGCTCTCTCCCATTGGCTATTCTCCCACAGGAGAATCGTTCAACCTGATGGCCCATGAAACCGCGACTGCGGCGGCCATTGCCTTGCAGGCCGACAAGCTGATCTTTCTGACCTCGCAGCGGCAAGCGCTTCCCAGGGAGTTGACGCTTACCGAGGCAAAGGCCATTGCCTCAGGTTCTTCTTCATCATTGCAGGCATTATCCCCCCTGCAACTGTCCTGCCTTGCGTGTGGCAAGGGAGTGCGGCGTTGCCACATTCTGGATCAGGCTGTCGACGGCGCAATATTATTGGAGCTGTTTACTCGGGATGGTTGCGGCACCCTGGTCTCGGCGGATCATTATGATGATATCCGCCATGCGGATATCACCGATGTGGGTGGCATCATGAATCTGATCGAACCCCTGGAAGAAAAAAAGGTGCTGGTCAAACGCTCAAGGCAGACGCTGGAAACGGATATTCACCACTATATTGTCGTTGAGCGGGACGGCACGATCATAGGCTGCGCGGCACTTTTCCCATTTCATGCCGAGAAAGCCGGAGAAATAGCCTGCCTTGCCGTTCACGGTGACTATCAGAACAGGGGGTATGGAGACAAATTGCTGAAGTATCTTGTCAGGCAGGGAAGGAAAATGAATCTGGAAAAGCTCTTTGTGCTCACCACCCAGACCACGCACTGGTTCCTGGAAAGGGGCTTCCAGGAAATCGATCCCGGGGTATTGCCAGTCGAGCGCCGCCTTCTATACAACTATCAGCGGAAATCCAGAACGCTGATCAAACCCCTCCCTCCGGGGTAGGACCGTTCAATTCATGTCGACGAAGGAATTGGGGTTCTGCAGAGGATCAAAGAAGGACGTCCAATCAATATTCAGCACATCAAAGTTGCCTTCGGAATAGGTATAGGTCCCGGGATCAAAGGTGGACTCATCGACGTCCCATCCCCTTGATCCCGCGGTATCTGAAGGCGCCGACCACCCTTTGCCCGGCGCATATGTATACTTCCCCGCAGTCACATTAGGCTTTTGAGCCTGAGACATGGTGAAATCCGCGCCGCCCGGTATAGGCAGGTCAGGATCAGTCACCACCAAGGTGTTGGTGAACGCCGCATCCAGATTGATGTCCGCATAGGTCGAATTCGTCATGTCGGCCACGAACGTCGATGTCACATTATCAGCGGTCAGCGTCTGGGTAATCACGGGCTTCTTGTCCAGGAACGGCTTGTTGACCTCGATGGAAACATTGGCGTCGCTGGCCTGCATGCGCAGCACGGTCCGAGAGGGGTTCATGGTGCCCGTGCCTGAGATCCGGTAACGCTCACTGACTGGCAGGACAGTTTCCTTGACAGAGAAATCCGGCTGCCGGGTAAACTGCTTGCGCCCAAAAGGATCCCTGGCATTGCCGACCCGGTTATAGGGGTTCCATGCACCGATCTTTCCTGTCTCCAGCAACACGCCAAATTGAAGTTCCCGGTTACCGATCATCGATCTTTCCATGCCACCACTGTCGGGTGAGAAGCTCCTCACGCACCCCGATGTGTTGGTGCATGCCGGGGTAGTGGCATCCAGTACAACGGCAGAAGTATAGGACTCCTGCCTGAAATCAGAATTGCTGTCTTCGACGACAACGTGAAAATATTCCTGCCCTCCGATATTGACCGTATCCAGATTGAACCGGGTGCCATCGAAGGTGCCGGCGCCTGTGCTCGCCCCGACCAGGCCCAACGAGGTGCTGATGCCCGCCACGGGCGTCCCGTGGGCCTGAAAATTCAGCTCAAACGTCGACGCGCTCACGCTCGCGCTGATCGGCAGAAGAGCCAGGGCATAAGGCGCTATTCGTACTGGTTTCATATGTCTGGATGTCCTTATTTTGCGGTTATCGCGATTCCCTGCAGATACTACATACACAGTATCATTTTACCAGAGAGCGCCGTCGGCAACAAGCCAAAGAAAAACGTATAAGGCATTGATTATTCAGTAATAAAGATTGACCCGAAACAACAAGCGCCAGCCATCCAGGTTCAGCCTGATGCTGCGATAGAAATCTTCACGGGTATCGGGGTCATCCACGTCATCGGTGCTTGCATCCTCCACCAGATATCCCAGCCTGCCATCTGACATCCTGCGGAAGGGCATGCCGCTGCGCGTCACCTGGTCTCCAGATATAAAATCATTTCGTTCCCGGATGTCGCGCAGGGAGAATTCGCGTTCGCTGAGCATATATTTCCCTTCAAAGCCGAGGGACAGCCAATCCCGGATGAACCACTCGCCACCGATGCCAAATCCGCCCATGAACAGGGAGGCCGTCTGGGACTCCATGAAGACGTCGCGCCTGACCCCGACGAGATCCTCGATGGGACTGTCCGCAAACAGGAACACCCATCGTTCCTGGTAATCGAGATCAAAGACCTCGTGAATGGACAGGGAGCTGTAGACCCGGTATTTGGGCTTGCGCAGGAAGCTGTAGCGCCAGCCCAGTTGATACTCGGTAAAGGACAAGGTGCCGGTGCGCTTGCCATTGACGATATTGTTGATGAAGTACTGCTGCAGCGGCAGATTGCCGGTGACCTCGTTGGTGGCGGTTCTTTCCCAGGAGTTGATGCCGAAGAAGAAGGCGTGGCGGTCATTGGGGTGCCAGGCAAACTCGAATCCCGCCAGCGTGGCCGCCTTTTCATCCGGCAGGGGATTGTCGAAACGAAAGGGCTGCTCGGCCGTCTCGTTCTGGTCGACATCCTCCCCGTCCACCCCGGTGCCGCTGCCGCCTTCCCGGATCAGAATCACCGCGTCGCCAATGAAGGGCGATTTGTACAATCCCTTGTTGAGGTCTTCCGTTTCCGCGACATGCGCCCCCAGGAGGAAGGAAAAGCTCCAGCGCGTCTCATCACCGAACACGCCGCCGTCGGCCAGGCCGGACTCACTGACCAACAGGCATGCCACGAAAAACCACGGCCTGAAAACCATGGCCAGCGCGCGCGGGCTTCGTTTCTCAGCGGGACGGGGCATGCGGCAGACCGGCTGAATGAGAAAAGCGGGGACGGTAGCAGGCAAACGCCAGGGGCAGCAGTATCAGCGCCGCCACGCAGGCCACCATCATATAGCTGGCGACGAAATAGCCCAGTTTGACATGGGGCGGAAACTGGGACAGGCCCAGCACCAGGAACCCGGCCGTCACCACCAGGGCGTTGAAGACGATGGGCTTGCCCACGCTGCGCATGGCGCCGAGCACCGCCGGCTGCTCGCCCAGGCCGGCCTTGCGCGCCAGGGCATAGCGGTAGATATAGTGGACGCTGTAGTCCACGCCCACGCCAATGGCGACGCCCGCCGCCAGCACCGTGGACACATCCAAGGGAATCTGCAGCCAGCCCGCCAGCCCCGCCACGAAAACCGTGGTGAAGGTCACCGGCAGCACCGTATACAGGCCCGCCGTCAGGGAGCGGAACAACAGCATGGCAATGAGGAAAATGCCTATCTTGGACAGCAGGATGGCGAGCACCTGGCTCTTGACGAGCAGATCGGCCCACACATAGGAATTGTTGGCCGAACCGGCCAGGTTGATCTCCACGTCCAGATCGCTGAAATCCCGTGATACCGTGTCGCGCACTTCGTCGATGATGGCCTTCAACCTCCCGGTATGGTCGGTCTTGATGGCAAAGGTGATGTTGGCCTGGCGGTACGGGTAGTCCACCACGGCGTCGAGCTGCTCGGGGCGCCCGGATATGGACAGCAGGAACAGGTATTCACTGATCTCCTGGCGGGTCGCGGGCAGCGCGTCATAGGCCTCGTCGTCGGCATGCAGGGACTTGTTGGTGCTTTTCAGATAGTCTACCAGAGACAGCGACCCGCCGACATCATCAAGGCCGTCGATGCGCTCCTGCAAGGCCTCCATGCGGGCCAGCAGGCGCGGGGATTTGAGGGCGTCCGCCTCCTTGCCGTCGATAACCACATTGAGAAAGATGGTGCCGTCGAACTGTCGGTTGAGGAGATCGTTGGCCTGAACGATGTCACTGTCATCGCGGAAATCGCCGATCCAGCTCGAATCCACATGGAGGCGGGCGGCGCCCGCGCCCACGATGACCGTCACGGCGAGCACCAGGACCACCGTGGCCGTGCGCCGCGCGCTCACCACCCGCGCCAGCTTCACCAGCCCGCGGGAAAGGGGGCCGGCCTCATTGTGGATGCGCAATGAACGGCGGCGCTGCAGGTAATTGCTGACATGGGGCGGCATCAGGGCCAGGGCCGCCGGCACCAGGGTCACCGAGGCCAGCCAGCAGAAAGCGATCCCCAGGGCGGTGAAGACACCGAACACCTTGAAGGGCGGCATTTCCGCCCACCACAGGGACAGGAAACCCACCGCCGTGGTCACGGTGGTGATGAGCAGGGGCTTGCCCAGTTCATTCATGAGTTGCACGACGATATCGCGCCGGTCGCGGTGGATATCCTCCAGGACGATGTCCTCGTAGTGGCTGAGAATATGCAGGGCATCGCCGATCCCCACGGCCACCAGAATCACCGGCAGCATGGTGGAGATGGTGTACATGGGCACGCCCGCCGCGGCCATCGCGCCCAGGGTCCAGATGATGGCCACGGCCACCACCAGCATGGGCAGCATGACCCCGCGGAGGTTCTTGAAGATAAAGAACAGGGCGGCGATGATGGTGAACACCAGCAGGGGGATCATGATGCGCAGGTCCGCCAGGGCGTTCTGCCCTGATGTCACCTCAATGACCGGGCGCCCCGCCATATAAAAACGGTCGCCGTTGGACGCCTGTATTTCATGCAGGGGCTTGTCCCAGCCACTATCACCCCATTCGCCATTGTTTTCCCATTGACCGTTGTTCCCCCATTCTCCATTTTCTCCACTACTCTCCTGATCCTGCCACTCACCTCCTCCATCCTTCGGCCATGAGCCTTTGCCATCTTTTGGCCAAGCGGCACTCTGCTCGCCCTGCTGCAATTCCCCCATCAGGATGCCCTTGACCTGGAAGTAACTCTGGTAGCGGTGCTCAATACCCTCCTTGAGCTTGACGCGGATCATGGTGGCCGTGCCATCGGCGGAGACCAGGTTGCCCACGAACAGGTCGGCGTGGTCATACACCAGCTTGCGCATGCGGGCGAGTGCGGCTTCATCCCGGGGCACGGTCTCCATCAGGGGCTTGTTGATCAGTTCATCCTCGGTTCCCGTGAAAACGGTCGCCGTGGCGAGGGAGGCCACGTCCACGCGGCGCTGCGCCAGCACGCCCGGCAGCGCCGCCACTTTCTCAGAAATGCGGGCCACCCGTTCCAGGGTTTGCGGATTGAATACGCCGTTTTCATTGGTGATGGCGATAATGATGGAGTCCTTGACGCCGAAGGTATCCGCCACATACTCGTCATATTGAATGGCGGGATGGCCCTTGGGAAAATAGACCCGCGCATCCGTTTCCCACGCCAGGTCACCGAATTGGGCCAGGGCCAGCAGGGTGGCCAGAGACACCAG
>JALSGV010000158.1 GCA_026982565.1 Gammaproteobacteria bacterium | reverse complement strand
CAAAGTGGGCAGCCTCCAGGGCCACCTTGTTACTGACCACAACGCATGCTCCAGCCAGATGAGCTGCAACCTCCTCCGGCCGGGTGCGCCCGTAAAAGCGCCACTCGGGTAATGCATCTTCCAGGACAGTCAGGTCCAGATCGGACCTGTCCAATGAATCAATATCAAGAAAAACCCCTAACATATTGTTTTATCAATAAACGCGAATGGTTATAGCAAATGGCAAAACACCCGTCAGATAAAACTGGCCCATATACTGCATCTTCACCCAGTAAAGATATCGGAAATTTCTGCCGCTAGTAAATACATATAGATGTCTAAACAGTTACGAGCCAATACACAACGAGCCTAATGCTCAGGAGGACATCATCATGAATCTCATCATTGAAGCCATTATCATGTCATTCACCATGGGCGCTATCCTTGGCGGCGCCGTAGCCCTGTCACTCAAGTCGAGCAAATACTGGGACAGCAGAACCTCGTCGGAAGGTTCCCGCAAGCCCGTGCCGGTGAGGAACGAAGCCCACCCACAGGTACGCAGGGGACATCGCTGATACGGGTTTTCCAGCCCGGCAGGGCATCAGCCGGACAGCTGCGCGTTCAGTCCACGGCATGCCCTCGGCATGCCTGCAAAATATAAATGGGTAGAACGCCCCGCCGTCCCGTCAATTGGGCGGGCCGCTGCCCGGATGGGCGTATTTCGGCGGCAATTGCAGATAATAACCCTGATCTTTTATAGATTTCAGTACCGTACTGACATCAGCGCGGGCCAGCCTCCTCTCCTGCGTCAGCTCAAGCTCCATCACCAGCTCCAGCTTTCCCAGCATGCTCAACAATTCATCCGGGACCATTGAGCAATCGTCTTCTTTTTCCATGAACAGATACGTATCCGGCTCACGGCTTCCCTTGTAGATATAACATGTTTTTTTCATAAAGTGTCCGCGTCATCAATCCATACACCGCAACATACGGTATTTGCGCCGGCGAAACAATTCGTACCATAGGGGCGGCTTTCATCCCACATGTACAAAAGCGGTGCGGCCGCATGGCAGCCCATAGCGTTGCGGGTAATCCACGCGCACGAAATAGAGCCCTTGCGGCGGCGCGGTCACCCCCCCCAGCTGCCGGTCCCGCCGCGCCAGCACTTCGGCGGCCCATGCAGGCGGACGCTCGCCCGCGCCGATGCTCATCAGCACGCCGGCGATGTTTCTCACCATGTGGTGGAGAAAGGCGTTGGCTTCCACGTCGATGATCACATAATCGCCGTGGCGCGCCACCTCCAGGCGGTAAATCGTGCGAATGGCCGACTTGGCCTGGCAGGCATAGGCCCGGTAGGAGGAAAAATCGTGCTCTCCCAGCAGGCCTTCGCCCGCCTCGGCCATGGCGTTCTCATCCAGGGGGCGGTATTCCCAGGACACCTGGCGGGCGGCGATGGCGGGCCTGATGCGGTGGTTGTAGATGACATAGCGGTAATGGCGGCGCAGGGCGTCGAAGCGGGCATGGAATCCATCGTCCACCTGTTGGGCCCAGCGGACGCTGATATCGCCGGGCAGATTGGCGTTGGCGCCGAACACCCATGAATGGGGCGTGCGCTTGGCCCGGGTATCGAAATGAACGACCTGCCCCCTGGCATGCACGCCCGTGTCGGTCCTGCCGGCGCAGATCACCCGCACGGGATGATCGGCGACCTTGGCAAGGGCCGCCTCGACGCAAGCCTGCACGGTGCGCACGCCCGCCTGAAGCTGCCAGCCACTGAAGCCATTACCGTCATACTCGATACCCAGCGCAACTCTCATGATGCAATGCCTTCCGGCGGGGAACTCAGCGCCGGGTCTTGAAGTGGTTGATCAGCCCATTGGTGGAGCTGTCATGACTGGTGACCGCCTCGTCACTCTCCAGTTCCGGCAGTATCGCCCTGGCCAGTTGCTTGCCCAGCTCCACGCCCCACTGGTCGAAGGAATTGATGCGCCAGATGACGCCCTGGGTGAAGATCTTGTGCTCATAGAGGGCGATCAGGCTCCCCAGGGTATGGGGGGTGAGTTTCTGGAACAGGATGGAGTTGGTGGGCCGGTTGCCGGGAAAGACCTTGTGAGGCAGCAGTTTCTCCAGGGCCTCGCCCTCCATGCCCGCCGTGGCCAGTTCCGCGCGGGCCTCGGCGGCCGTCCTGCCCTTCATGAGGGCCTCGGTCTGGGCGAAGAAGTTGGACAGCAGGATGGCATGGTGGTCGCCGATGGGGTTGTGACTCTCCACCGGCGCGAGAAAATCGGCGGGTATCAGCTTGGTGCCCTGGTGTATGAGTTGATAGAAGGCGTGCTGCCCGTTGGTGCCCGGCTCGCCCCAGATGACCGGGCCGGTGGAATAGTCCACGGGGCGCCCGTCGATGGTGACGCTCTTGCCATTGCTCTCCATGTCCCCCTGCTGGAAGTAGGCGGGAAAGCGGTGCAGATATTGATCATAGGGCAATATGGCGTGGCTCTGGGCATCGAAGAAGTTGTTGTACCAGATGCCCAGCAGGCCCAGTATGACCGGCATGTTCTCCTCCAGGGGCGCCGTCCTGAAATGACGGTCCATGGCGTGAGCGCCCTCCAGCAGCTCCTCGAAGCGCGGCATGCCGATGGTCAGGGCGATGGAGAGGCCGATGGCGCTCCACAGGGAGTAGCGCCCCCCCACCCAGTCCCAGAATTCGAACATATTGCCGGCATCGATGCCAAAGGCGGTCACTTCAGCGCGGTTGGTGGACAGGGCCACGAAGTGCTTCGCCACCGCCGCCTCGTCGCCCGAGGCCGCCAGCAGCCAGTCCCGCGCCGTATGGGCGTTGGTGAGGGTCTCCTGGGTAGTGAAGGTCTTGGAGGCGACGATGAACAGGGTGGTCTCGGGATCGAGATCCTTGAGGGTCTCGACGATGTGGGTACCGTCGATGTTGGAGACGAAGTGCGGCGTGAGCCGTGGACTGGCATAGTGCTTGAGGGCCTCCGTCACCATCACCGGCCCCAGGTCCGAACCGCCGATGCCGATGTTGACGACATCCGTCATGGGCTTGCCGCTGTATCCCGTCCAGCGGCCGCGGCGCACCGCTTCGCTGAATGCCCCCATGCGTTCCAGCACGGCATTGATCTGCGGCATGACATCCTGGCCGTCGACGAGCACCGGCGTGTTGGCGCGGTTGCGCAGGGCGGTGTGCAACACGGCGCGGTCCTCGGTGCCGTTGATGTGCTCGCCGTTGAACATCCGCTCGATCTGCGTCCCCAGGCCGGCCTCGCGCGCCAGATCGAACAGCAGCGCCATGGTGTGTTCCGTGATGCGGTTCTTGGAATAGTCGAGCAGGATGTCTCCGGCCTGCAGGGAAAATTTTTCGAAACGGTCCGGATCCCGCGCAAAGAGTTCGCGCATGTGCAGGGCGCTGATCTCGTCCCGGTGCGACGCCAGGGCGCGCCAGGCGGCCGAGGCAGTGAGTGTATCGCCTCCGTCCGCCACCTCAGAAGGCTTCCGAGCTCACATCGATGCCATCGAGGGAGAGGGAATGGCGCCAGAACTGCCCGTCGCTGTCGAACAGGCGGTAAGTGCCGCGCGGACCCCAGCTCCCGGCGGGATAGGTGTTGATAAAGTCGCGCTCCATGGACCACACCTTGAGCACCGGGTCCACCACGCGCCATGCCCACTCCACCTCGTCGTAGCGCAGGAACAGGGAATGGTCCCCCTTCATGACGTCCAGCAGCAGTTCTTCATAGGCGTCGGACTCACGCTCGTCGCCAGTGCGGTAGCTGGCGTCCAGGCTGATGGGGCGGGTATTCATCTCCAGGCCCGGCACCTTGACCTGGATTTCCATCCTCAGGCACTCGTTGGGCTGAATTCCGATCAACAGCCAGTTGGGCATGAAGCGCTCCAGCTGGGTGTTGCGGAACAGGTGATGGGGCGGCTCCTTGAAGCGGATGCTGATGGCGGAACTGCCCTCCGCCATGCGCTTGCCCGTGCGCAGGTAAAAGGGCACGCCGCGCCAGCGCCAGTTGTCGATGTACAGCTTGAGGGCGGCATAGGTCTCCGTGATGCTGTTGGGGTCCACGCCCTCCTCCTCCAGATAGCCGGGCACGGCCTGGCCGTCGATCGTGCCGCGCGCGTACTGGCCGCGGAAGGCGTGGGCGTGCACGGCGTTCTGCGTGATGGGGCGAATGGATTTCATCACCTTCACCTTCTCGTCGCGCAGGGATTCGGCGTCCATGCCCGCCGGGGGTTCCATGGCCACCAGGGCCAGCAACTGCATGAGATGGCTCTGCAACATGTCGCGCAGGGCGCCCGCCCCTTCGTAATAGTCGGCGCGCCCCCCGATGCCGCGGGTTTCGGAATGGGTGATCTGCACGTGGTCCACGTAGTTGCGGTTCCACAAGGGCTCCAGCAGCAGGTTGGCGAAGCGGAACACCAGGATGTTCTGCACCGTGCCCTTGCCCAGGTAGTGATCGATGCGGTAGATCTGGTGTTCGTCCAGACACTTGAGAAAACCCTGCTGCAGGATCTGGGCGCTGAGAAGATCGTAGCCGAAGGGTTTCTCGATGACGGTGCGCCGCCAGCCGCCGTCCTCGCTCAGCAGGCCCACCTCGCCCAGGCGGTTGACCACCGGCCCGAAATCCGCGGGACGGATGGACATGTAGAAAATGATGTTGGGCGGCAGGGCCGGATTGCCGTCCAGTTCCTGCTTCAAACGGGTGAAGGACTCCGCCTCACCCAGGTCGCCCTGGAAATAATACAGGCGCTCGATGAAGCGGTGATAGGCGGTCTGGTCGATGGCGTCCCCGTACTTTTCCGCCAGCATGGTGGCCGCCTCCTCGATCCACTTCTCCCGCGACCAGGGACGCCGCCCGAAGGCGAGGATGGTCATCTTGTCCGGCAGGCGCTTTTCCTCTTCCAGGGAGTAGAGCGCGGGGATCAGTTTGATGCGCGACAGGTTGCCCGTCGCCCCGAAGATGACCAGCGTACAGGGTTCCATGGTGACGGTTACTCTCCTCCCTTTTCGGTCTTTATATCATGCCCGCCGAAGGCATTGCGCATGACGGCCAGCACGCGGTTGGTGAAACCCACCTGGTCCTGGCTGGTAAAGCGCATCTGCAGGGCCAGGCTGATGACCGGCGCCGCCACCCCCTGGTCGATGGCCTCCAGCATGGTCCAGCGCCCTTCCCCGGAGTCCGCCACGTAGGGCGACACCGTCTCCAGTTTCTGATCGTTCTGCAGCGCCCCGGCGGTCAGATCCATGAGCCAACTGCTGATGACGGATCCGTGGCGCCACAGCTCCGCGATCTGCGCGATATCCAGGGAGAAATCCTCCTTGTTGTGCAGCAGGGCAAAGCCCTCGGCGATGGCCTGCATCATGCCGTATTCGATGCCGTTGTGGATCATCTTGGTGAAGTGTCCGGAACCCAGGGGACCCACGTGGGCCCAGCCGCGGTCCGGCGCCGGCGCCAGGGCCTCGATCACCGGCTCGATCATTTCGATGTACCGCTTCTCGCCGCCCAGCATCATGCAATAACCGTTTTCCAGCCCCCATACGCCACCGGAGGTGCCGGCATCGACGAAACCGATGCCCGACTGGGCAAGGATGGCGCCGCGGCGCTGGGTGTCGTGGTAGTTGGAGTTGCCGCCGTCGATGACCAGATCGCCGGGGGAGAGCCGTCTCTCCAGTTCCTTGATGACCTTGTCCGTGGGTTTGCCGCTGGGCACCATCACCCACACGATCTTGGGGTCGGGCAGTTTCTTCAAGGCGACCGTGATACTGGGCGCCGGCGTCATGCCCGTCTCTTCCTGCAGCCCTTTCCTGACATCCGCGGAGGTATCATAGCCCACCACTTCGATATCCGCCCGTCTCAACCGGCGCACCATGTTGCCGCCCATTTTGCCGAGCCCTATCATTGCGAGTTTCATTCGTTTACTTCCTCTTCATTCAGTCTGCGGCTTCTTGAAATTTGGCCGTCATACGTATACACACCAGGCAGGGGATCGCCTATAATGGCGAATCTGTTAACATCATGTCTAATAGGGTAATTTGTAAGCCAGCCCACAGGAGCGTTTAGTATAAGTTAAGGCAGTCAAATATCAATCAATAAAAACACTGCTTCTGTAGCATCCCAGTTCCCCCGAAGTTAATATCGACAATTTATCATCAACCATGAAAATCAGCCCTGTCCGCCCTCGCCCCGCGGAGATCGAAACCTGAGCCATGAGCATCCACAAAATTCTCTTTGTTACCAGCGAAGCCCATCCCTTGATCAAGACCGGCGGCCTTGCGGACGTCTCGGGCAGCCTGCCCGTTGCTCTCAAGACGCTGCGCCGCGATATCCGCATCCTCATGCCCGCCTACCGGGCCGCCAAAATCGCTATGGGGCGTCACAGCCGCAAGGCCGAGCTGAAACTGGCGGGATTTCCCGATGACATCACTCTGCTGGAGGGCTATCTTCCGGGTACGCGCATCATCGTATGGCTGGTGGATTCCCCGCGTCATTTCGATCGCGACGGCGGCCCTTATGCCAACGCCGAGGGACAGGACTGGCCGGACAACGCAGAGCGCTTTACCGTTTTCTGCCGCATCGCGGAGCAGGTTGCCCTCAACCAGGCCAGTCTGGACTGGCAGCCGGATATCGTGCACTGCAACGATTGGCAGAGCGGGCTGACCCCTGCCCTGCTGGCGCGCACATCGCCACGGCCGGCGACGGTATTCACCATCCACAACCTCGCCTACCAGGGGCTCTTCAGTTGGGAAACCTTCCAGGGACTTCACCTGCCCGCCGATCTGTGGTCCATGCACGCCATGGAATTCTATGGGCAGTTTTCCTTCATCAAGGGCGGCATCGCCTTCGCCGACATGCTCAGCACCGTCAGCCCCCAATACGCCAGGGAAATCTGCACCCCTGAATTCGGCTGCGGCCTGGAAAACCTCCTCAGCCAGCGCGCCGACCGCCTGGTGGGAATACTCAACGGCGCCGACTACGGCCAGTGGAACCCGGCCAGGGACCCTTACCTCGCCGCCAACTACAATGCCTTCACGGTGGAAAAGAAAAAGGCCAACAAGCGGCAGCTCCAAAAGATATACAAGCTGCCCCATGACGGGGATATCCCCCTCATCGGCCTGGTGGGCCGTCTCGTGGAACAAAAGGGCTTCGACCTGCTGCTGGCCATTCTGCCCCAATTGTTCCAGCGCCAGGTGCAGGTGGTGGTGCTGGGGAGTGGAGACAAATCGCTGGAACAACGCCTCGAACTGGCTGTGAGCGACTATCCCGACCGGCTGGGCGCCTATATCGGCTATAACGAGAAGCTGGCCCACCAGGTCGAAGGAGGGGCCGACATGTTTCTCATGCCCTCGCGCTACGAGCCCTGCGGCCTCAACCAAATATACAGCCTGCGCTACGGGACCCTGCCGGTCGTTCGCAGGACGGGCGGCCTGGCCAATACGGTCGTCGATGCCACGGAAGAAAACCTGGCCCGCGGCACCGCTACCGGCATCGTCTTTGACGAAGCCACACCGGAATCCCTGCTGCACGCCATCGACCGCGCCCTGGCCCTCTACAGCCGCCCCAAGCCTTGGAAGAAGGTGATTTTCAACGCCATGCAACAGGACTTCAGCTGGCGGCGCAGCGCCCGTCAGTATCTCGAATTGTACCGGCGCGCCGCAAGTCTCGGATAAGCCGGCGCCCCCTGCGCCCGGCCCGCGCGTTGCATTTATCCCCGCCAAAAGCAATTCTCATGGGAATCAGTTATAATGCGCACCGTGCGGCGCCATATAACCTAATGATTTTATTAAAATTGAATTAATAACTCGATGATAGATCAGGATAAAAAATTACGTGCTCGCGTCAAAATGTTTGGCAATCTGCTGGGGGGCGTACTGCGCTCCCAGGCCGGGGGACGCGTCTATATGGCTGTCGAGGCCCTGCGCAAGGGCTATATCCTGTTGCGCAAGGAGGAGTCTCCAGGCAAGCGCGAGCAACTGCTGCGTATCATCAGGAAACTCGACCCCCTCACCCTCACCCATGTAGTGCGCGCCTTCAGCACTTATTTCAGCCTGGTGAACATCGCCGAGGAGTCCTACCAGCACCAGCAGCGCCGCCGCCTGAGACGCGCGGGCAAGGCCCTGTGGCCGGGCTCCTACGAGGAAACATTGAGAAGCTTCATCGAGGAAGATATATCGGCGGAGCAATTACAGGCCATGCTCGAGCGTCTCGCCTATATTCCCGTCATCACGGCCCACCCCACAGAATCCAAGCGTCATACCATCATGGAAACTCAGCGGCGCATCTTCGTAACCAGCCGGCAACTGGACGACTCGCGACTGTCCAGGGAAGAGCGCGAGGAGATCATCGACAGTCTGGGATGCGAGATCCAGACCTTGTGGAAGACCAATGAAGTCCGTTCCCAGAAACCGGACGTCACCGCCGAAATCCGCCACGGCCTGTTCTATTTCAAGGACAGCCTGTTCCAGGCCATTCCCGCCACCTACCGGGAATTCGAGAAGGCCGTGGACAAGATCTATGGACCGCAACTGGGGGAAGATGAACACATTCACATTCCCAGCTTCATTCGTTTCGGCTCCTGGGTGGGCGGCGACCGCGATGGCAACCCCAATGTCAAGCCCCATACAACAGAAAACGCCGTAAGGATGCACATGGCCGCGGTGCTGAAGGAATATCTGCAGCGTGTCAACCAGCTCAGCCATGAACTCACCCATTCCATTCTGCTGTGCCAGCCAACGGACGAGTTCATGGAGGGACTGAGAAGAGACGAGTGTCTCGCTGCCCAGGCCTTCGGCAGCAATGTGGATCGCTTCCGCGACGAGCCCTATCGCCGCAAGCTGTATATCATCCGCCTCAGACTGCAGTGCATGCTCAATCATGTCAGGGCCCTGCTGGAAGGCCGCGAGGACCCCACGCCAACAGCCTGCTTCCTCTCGGCGGATGTCTTTCTCCAGGACCTCTATCGCATCCGCGATTCCCTGCGTTCTCACGGCGACGGCAATATCGCCGCGGGCAATCTACAGGACCTCATCCGCCTGGTGGAGACCTGTGGTTTTTTCCTGGTGAACCTCGATCTGCGCCAGGAATCCACCCGCCACACGGAAGCGGTGAGCGAGCTGCTGCGCAAACTGCCGGAAAGTATCGACTACAACGGACTGGACGAGTCCGGGCGACTCCGGCTTCTCACGGAATATACCATCAACCCACCGCTTGCCATCGACGACGAGGCCCTCAGCGAAGCCACGCTGGAAACCCTGAAGGTCTTCAGAATCATGCGCAAGATCTGCGACCAGGTCAGCCCCGAGGCGTTTGGCAGCTACATCATTTCTATGACGCACGAGGCAAGCCACGTCATGGAGGTCATCTTTCTTGCCCATCAGGCGGGCCTGGCAGGGCATGACAGCTCCGGCAGTTGGTACTGTGACATCAGGGTGGCGCCCTTGTTCGAGACCATCGAGGACTTGAAGCACATCGAACCCGTCATGACGGCCCTGTTCGACAATCCCTGTTACGCAGCCCTGCTTCAGGCTTCCGGCAATCTTCAGGAAATCATGCTGGGCTATTCTGACTCATGCAAGGATGGCGGCATCCTGGCTTCCTCCTGGAGCCTGTATCAGGCCCAGACCCGCATCATAGAAATCACCAACGCGCGTAACATCGACTGCCGTCTGTTCCACGGCCGCGGCGGCACCATTGGCCGCGGTGGCGGCCCCACTCACGAGGCCATCCTGTCACAGCCCCCTGGCACAGTGCAGGGGCGTATCAAATTCACCGAGCAGGGAGAGATGGTCTCCTATAAATACAGCAACCGGGAAACGGCCGTCTATGAGCTGGGCGTGGGCATTACCGGCCTTCTCAAGGCCAGCAAGAGCCTGGTTGTCCCTGTACAAACAGCCGATGAACGCCACGTTGAAATCATGGATCAGCTGGCCGCGGCGGGTGAAAAAACCTACCGCAACCTGGTGGACGAGACACCGGGCCTGCTCGACTATTTCTACGAGGCCACGCCGGTCAATGAAATCGCCCTGCTCAACATCGGCTCCCGTCCCAGTCACCGCAAAAAGAAGGACCGCTCCAAGTCATCCATCCGCGCCATTCCCTGGGTCTTCGGCTGGGCGCAGTCACGCCACACCATGCCGGCCTGGTACGGCATCGGCACCGCCTTGCGCCAGTGGTGCGAGGCTCACCCGGATCGCATGAAGGACCTGCACCGCATGTACGAGGAGTGGCCCTATTTCCGCGCCCTGCTGAGCAATACCCAGATGTCCCTGTTCAAGGCCGACATGCAGATCGCCCATGAATACATGGAGTTGTGCTCAGACAAGAATGCGGCGAGAACGATCTTCGACAAGATCAAGGCCGAGTATGAACTGACCGTGGAACAGACCCTGCAAGCGGCCAACTGCAAGGAACTCATCGAAGAGAATCCCACGCTGGCCCTGTCCCTGAAGCGCCGCAATCCCTACCTCGACCCCCTCAGCCACATCCAGATCACCCTGCTGCGGCGTTATCGCGACCCGGACCTGGATGAGGAGGAAAGAGAGGCCTGGTTGAGCCCCTTGC
>JALSGV010000157.1 GCA_026982565.1 Gammaproteobacteria bacterium | reverse complement strand
TGCGAGAAGCTGGAATGCGTCGGGAAACAGGCTGGTAACGAGGCGCACGTTGGGGGCAGCGCGGGTATCGGCCTGGATGGTGCCAAGCTGCAGAAGGTTGTGTTGCAGCATGCGATTGTTCTGCCCGGAGCCGCCGGTTTCGGCCACGATGATGCGCAATTGGGGGTCGTATTTCTGCGCCAGCCGGGCGATGGCACTGGCCAGCTGGTAGGACTCTCCGTCCTTGTCGCCAGCGCCCAGCACCACCACATGCGTGCGGCTGGAATCCATCCACAGCAAACCGCCACCGATGAGCGCAAAGCCCAAGGTGATGAGCAGCACGGCTATGAAGATGTTGCGAATGCCGTTCATGCCCCTCCTTGCAGTGCGCCTTTCAATCAGCGCACATCCTCGCAAAAGGCGTCAAGCGAAAGCCGAGCATGTCTGTCGCTGCGATCTTCTGCCACAGGGTATCGTTGTGTGGCAAGATTGCCTCTCGAAGTCTGCTGCGTTCAGTTATTGTCCCTTGCAAGCGATGCAGGTCATGCTCCGGAAGCTCTCCCCCCTTGCCCGCATGATTTTCGACCGCTTGAATCCCATGAACTTCCGCTAAGACTCTTGGCCGGGTAGCATCATCGGCATTTCTCTTCTCATTGTTTGCGATGGGACCGTTGCGCTTGTTTCCTGCCGGGATTTCCCGCCTCTACTCCATGTGCATGACATGCACAGCTTCATGTTCCAACTTCTGGCGAGTGCTGGGGTTGCTGGTATGAACGCCTCAAGCGCATGTGATTTGCATTTGCGCATTGTGGCCGCCAATGAGAGCATTAATGTGCTGGCCGTCCCCTTGACAGACGGAGTAGCAGAGCCGGAGCGCATGATGTGATGGAAAGAGGAGATGACGCATGAAACATGGCTGGGCGCTGTTGTTGATGGGGGCTGGTGCGGCTGGCGTTCTCCTGCTGCTGATGGCGCTGGCGGATGAGGTGCAGGCCCACAAGGGGGCGCAGGGTGTGGTAAAGGAGCGCATGAAGCTGATGATGCGTGCGGAGAAGCGCATGCGCCCCATTGCCCGCATGGCGGCGGGCAGGCGCGCGTTTGATGCAGAAATCGTGCGGCGCAATGCGCAGGATCTGATGCAATATGCCGAGCGCCTTCCAACCCTGTTTCCGTCAGGTTCCCTGAAGACGCCAAGCGAGGCTGCTCCTGCCATCTGGCAGCGATTCGACGATTTTCGTCAACAGGCGGAGAACATGCGCAAGGCCTCGCAACGGCTCATGCAGGCTGATACGAAAACCCTGCCTGCCGCATTGCAGGAATTGCAACAGGCCTGCAAGTCCTGTCATCGGCAATATCGCATTGAACGGAATTGAACGGAAATGAAATGGGGGCAAGAAATGATGCCCGGGCTCAGCCCGCGCCGGGGGCCATGGGCAGGCAGGCAAGGCCGCGGCGCTTCAGCTCGCGGCAGGCGCGGATGGCCTGGCGGCGCGACATGCCGGCATAGCGTGCACGGTAGAACAT
>JALSGV010000156.1 GCA_026982565.1 Gammaproteobacteria bacterium | reverse complement strand
ATTGCCGCTGTACCCGGGTGGGGGTGATCGGGCCCGGGAGCAGGCTGGTGTGCGTGTGGGGAGACGGCCGGGCCTACCGGCCCGCGCGCAGGGGGTATGATCATTTTGCGGGGGGTTGAGGCACCCAAAGGGACCTCGGTGCCCCTTGTGGGTAGAGGGGTTTTTGCGGAAACAGGAGAATTCATGAAAAGCAATGACGTGCCCGCCAGTGTCTGGCGCAATCCTGTCCATTTCGCCGCCTTCGGCTTCGGTTCCGGCGCGGCGAAGTATGCGCCGGGGACCTTCGGCACGCTGGCCGCCATTCCGCTTTATCTGTTGATGCAGGATCTGGGCATTGCCTGGTACGTGGCGCTTACCGTGCTGTTGTTCGTGCTGGGGGTGTGGTTGTGTGAGAAGACCTCCCGCGACATCGGGGTGCACGACCATTCCGGGATTGTGTGGGATGAGATCGTCGGTTATCTGGTGACCATGATTGCCGCGCCTCGGGGG
This sequence comes from Gammaproteobacteria bacterium, assembly GCA_026982565.1. GTDB lineage: Bacteria > Pseudomonadota > Gammaproteobacteria > SZUA-140 > SZUA-140 > SZUA-140. The sequence goes on along the minus strand of JALSGV010000156.1, from coordinate 10,168 downwards.
TGGTTCTGGATCGTATTGGGTTTCGCCCTGTTCAGGCTGTTCGATATCTGGAAGCCCTGGCCCGTGAGATGGTGTGACCGCAGGATTCACGGTGGCCTGGGGATCATGGTGGATGATATCGTGGCCGCGTTCTACGCGTGGCTGGTGCTGCAGGCGGTGGCACTCTTCTGAGGGCTAAATCACTTCCCGCTTGTCCATATTGTCGATCCAGTGCAGGAGCCGGGGCGCCGACATGGGACGGCCAATGTGAAAGCCTTGCGCCAGGTCGCAATTGAGCAGTTTGAGTTCCTTCCAGATTTCATGGTTGACTACCCCTTCACCAACGACCTTGAGGCCCATGTTGTGGGCTAAATCGATGGTGGTGCGGACGATGACCAGGTCGTCCTTGTTGGCCATCATTTCCATGATGAAGGACTTGTCGATCTTGATGATCTGCAGGGGCAGTTTTTTCAGCGCCGAGAGTGAGGAGTAGCCGGTGCCGAAGTCGTCGATGGCCAGGGTCACGCCGACTTGATGGAATCCCTCTAGAATCTCCCGGGCGCTGATGGGGTCCGAGATGATGGCGCTTTCCGTCAGTTCGATAATGAGGCGCTCCGGCGGCAGGCCGTGTTCTTCCACGATGCGCATCAGGCGTCCGGGGTGCTGTTTGTCGTGCAGGCTGCGCGAGGAAAGATTGACGGCGACGCTGAAATCATATCCCTGTTTGAGCCACTGGCTGCATTCCCTGGCGGCTGCTTCGAGCACCCAGGTGGTGAGGGGCTTGATGAGGTTGGCCTGTTCCGTGAGGGTGATGAATTCGCCGGGCATGATCAGGCCGCGGCGCGGGTGATTCCAGCGTACCAGCGCCTCGGCGGCTTTCACCTCGCCGCTGTTCAGGTCCATGATGGGCTGATAGTCGAGATGCAGCTCGCCGTTGTTGATGGCGTGGCGCAGGTCCCACATGAGGGACAGGCGGCTGATGCTGTTTTTGTCCTGGTTTGGATCGTAGACCGTGTAGTCCAGGTTGTTGTGCTTGGCGATGTACATGGCCACGTCGGCGTGGCGCATGAGGACGGGCGCGTCCAAGCCATGCTTGGGATAGATGGCGATGCCGATGCTCATGCCGACATTGTAGGGCTGGTTGTCGAACATGAAGGGTTGCTCCAGGCACTCGGTCAGTTTGTTGGCGATGCCGGTGGCATAGCGGACATTGCTGATGGTGGGCAGGATGATGCAGAACTCGTCTCCGCCGAAGCGGGCAATGGTATCGGATTTGCGCAGCACGCCCTGGATGCGCGTGGCGACCTGCTTGAGCAGCATGTCGCCGTAGTGGTGCCCCAGGGTGTCATTGACGGTCTTGAAACCGTCGAGGTCGATCATCAGCAGGGCCAGTTGCGAATCGTCACGCTGGGCGGTGAAGATGGCCTGGTGCAGGCGGTCCTGGAGCAGTACGCGGTTGGGGAGTTTGGTCAGGGCGTCGTGGAGGGACTGGTATTCCAGTTCCTTGTTGTGCCTCACCAGTTCCTGGCGCATTTTCTCGAAATCGTTGGTGAGCCTGACGATTTCCTGGATGCGGGAACTCTTGATATCGAAATGATCGTCGTAGTTGCCTGCCGCGATCTCCCTGGATTTGAGTTGCAGCTCCCTCATGGGGCGCGTGATCAGCGGCGTGAACAGGCCCGAGGCGACGAACACCAGGATGACGTAGGCGCCCGCCAGGTAGAAACACAGCATTTTGGTGTAGAGGATCTTTTCCTTGATGGGCGTTTCGTCATAGCCAACGCGGAGCACCAGGTTTTCGCTGTTACCCAGATCCCACTTGAGGGGGACGGTGACGTAGTAGGTGTCGTCGTCATGCTGGCCGAAATAGGCATCTTCCTTGAAATCATTGTCGCTATTATTTTGTTCCTCGGTGACCAGGTCGAGGTAGACGTAGCGCCTGCTCGACATGACCTCGCTATACAGATTGGTGATGACGTCCGTGGATTCCGTGGTCTCGATGAGGGTGGCGAGTATCTGCGCATCGGCCCTGGCGCGGTCCACGAAGGTGGATTCGAAACCACCCTTCACCAGGTAGATGACGCCGACAAAGAGCATGGGTATCAGCAAGGCGTGAATGGCCAGGCCACCCAGCAGGATGCGTCCATGGAGGGTATTGAAATAGTCGTGAATGCGCTTGATGCCGCTCATGGGTGGCAATATATCTGAAGAATGAGAAAACCTTTCAAAATGTGTAGATAAACCCGCTTCTACCCCTGCCCCAGTCAGCTGGCAATGACTTGTCTTGATTTATATCGGCGCAATGGAAGAAAAGATAAGGGGGGCTGATCCCCCCTTTTCTCAGCGTTCTCCAAAGGAAGTCTCCAGGCCTCTTCTGATGGGCCGCAGCAGGTAGTTCAGCAAGGTTTTCTGCCCTGTGCGGATGTCCGCCGTGACGGTCATGCCGGGTATGATGCGCAGCGGTCTTTCATCGGAACCCAGATGGTTCTTGCTCAGTACGATCTCGGCCTTGTAGTACGGCTGGCTTCGGTCATCCAGGTAGGTTGTCGCGGAGATGCGCCTGACTTTCCCCTCCAGCATGCCGAAGCGGACGGTGTCATAGCTGTCGACCCGTATGTCGGCGCGGTTTCCTTCCCGCACATGGCCGATGTCGGCGGGCGATACCTTGGCGTTGACGACCAGTTCGTCTCCGGTGGGGATGATCTGCATGATGAGCTGGCCCGCCTCGATGACGGCCAGCTTGCTGTTCACTTTAAGGTTCTGGACGATGCCGTCCACGGGCGCGCGGATTTTCAGGCGTTTGACACGGTCTTCCAGGCGGACCAGGGTCTGCTCTATCTCGGCCAGCTCCGCGGAGACCTTGCCCGCCTCCAGTTCGATGTCCTTGAAGAATCCGGCCTCCAGCTCCAGCTTGCGCTGGCGGGCCTCCTCCAGGGCGGAGAGGGCGACCAGCACATTGTCTCCGGCCTGGGCAAGATCGCTCTGTGTTTCCGCGAGCCGGGTCTGGGCGATGAGCAGGTCGTTGCGTGAAATCAGTTGGTTGGTGGAGAGTTTGCGCTTCATGGCGACCTGCTCCTCAAGCAGCGCGACTTCTTTTTCCAGAGATTTGACCAGGTTTTCCTGACGCTTGACCTCCTGCATTTTTTGCTTGATCTGGCTTTCGATGACCTGCAGGCCGCGTTTGTGACTGTTGCGCTGGGCGCGGTAGATCATACGCTGCTTGTCCGCCAGGTGCAGGTAGGTCTTGCCCTCGATGCCGAAATCGGGTTTGCGCTGGTCCAGCAGGGCCGACAGGCGCTCCGCCTGCAGGCGGTAGGATGCCCTGCGCACCCGCATCTGTTCGAGTTCCGAGCGCAGCAGGGTGTCGTCCAGGACGAGCAGCAGTTCGTCTTTTCCCACGCGGTCGCCGTCCCTGATGTTCAGGGATTTGACCAGCCCGCCTTCCCTGTGCTGTACGTTCACGCTGTAACTGGCGGGCACGACCTCGCCGGGCGCGCGCGCGGTTTCACTGATCACGGTGATGGCCGACCAGGCCAGGGAGGCGAACAGGAAAAACAGGGACAGGAAAATGACGCCGCTGAGGATGCCCGCCGGCCCCCGTTCTTCCAGGGTGATGGACTGGGTCAGATAACGCGCCCTGGCGCGGGGCAGGGTGTTTTCGCCTTTGTTGGAGAATAGTGAAGTGTCTTCTTTCATGCCTGTTGCTCCATGAGATGGGCGACGACTTTTTCCGGGTCGCCGACAAATTTAACACTGCCTTGATGCATATAGATGGCGCGGTCCGCCAGGCGGATGTGGCTGGGCCGGTGCGAAACCATGATGACGGTGTATTTGCCGCGCATGCGCTTGAGGTTCCGCATGAGAATATGATCGGTTCTCATGTCCAGTGAGGCGCCCGGCTCATCTAGGAGGAGGACGGGGGTGGGCCTGACCAGGGCCCTGGCCAGCGCCAGTCCGTGAATGAAGCCGGGAGGGAAATGGCGGGTGATGTTGTCCCCGATGCGCGTTTCCAGCCCCTCGGGCAGGGACAGGACCTCGTCGAGTATGCCGGCCTCCCTCAGTGCCGCCTCCAGGTCTTCCCGGTTGGCGAGGCCGTTGTTGAGCCTCAGGTTCTGGGCAATGGTGCCATGGAACATTTTGATGTCCTGGGGCACATAGGCGATGCTGCGGCGCAGGTCGGTGGCGTCGATCTGGCGGATGTCGATATTGTCGAGGGCGATGGCGCCCGCCTGGGGCTGGTACATGCCGGCGATCAATTTGAGCAGAGTGGATTTTCCCGAGCCCGTGGCGCCGGTGATGACGATGAGTTCGCCCGGTTCGATGGAGAAGGATGCGCCGAGGATTGCCGGGTCCTGGTCGGGGGCATAGCGGAAGGCGATGCGGTTGACGGTGATTCTGCCCTTGAGGTTGGACAGCAGGCGCGCGCTGTGGTTGTTGTAGCGCTCCGTGTCGATTTTCATCAACTGGTCGATTTGCTGCAGGGATTTCAGTATCTGCCGCGCCTGGGGGATGTTGAGATAAGCGGACTGCATGGGCGAAAGGATGCGCCAGGAAAGGGCCATCACCGCGATCAGGCCGCCAATGCTCAGTTCACCCCCCATGACCATGAAAGTGCCCCAGCCGGCGACTGCCAGGGCCGACAACCCCATGATCAACTGTCCCGCCGAGGTGACGACGGCGCTCGTGAAGGCGGCCTTGTAGGCCGCCGAGGCGTTTTCTCCGCTGGTTTCACGGAAGCGCTCGGCCCAGGTGGTCTCCGCCGCCGCTCCCTTGATTTCCGCCAGGCCTTCCAGGGTCTGCAGCATCATGGACTGCTTGCCGGCCTTGGCCATGCCGTGGCGCTGCTGTTCCCTGCACAGGGGGCCGGCCAGGGAGGCTCCCAGCACCAGGTAAATCATCAATGTGATGACGGGCACCCAGGCCAGGGGACCCGCGATCAGCCCGATGATGATGATGGAGAGGATGCCGAAGGGCAGCTCCAGCAGTACGGAGGCTCCGTTTCCGGTCAGGAAGTCGCGCACGCCGTCGAATTGCCTGAGGCGCGATAACTGGGTTGCGACCGAGGAGCGCTCCGTGAACAGGGGCGGCATGTAAAGCAGTTGCTTGAAGGTTTCCACGCCGATGAGATAGTCGATGCGGCCGGCAACGGTGCCCAGCAGGCGCGCGCGCAACTGACGCAGGCCAAAATCGATGGAGAGTACGATGAAGACGCCCGCCAGCAGATAGATCAATGTGTCCGGGGAACGGCTGCCGATGACCTTGTCATAGATGAACATGATGGAGAGGGGGACCGCCAGGGCGATCACGTTGATGAGAAACGTCATGGAAAGGAGGTAGATCAACAGGCCGCGGAAACGGCGCACGAGGCGTTTGCTCCACCCCTCGGCGCCTTGCTGGTCTGCCGTGGCTGTCTTGTGGCTGATGTCGGTGAAGGCATAGGCGGTTCCCGCGCCCCCCGTTTGCGGCATATCCTCGTGTTCCTTGCCCGACCGCGTGTCGTAGTAGCGGATGCGGTCACCCAGGTGTTCCAGCAACACCAGGACATGGCCGTCGCGGCAGACATACAGGCAGGGATAGAGCTGGGGGTTGACCTCCTGGAGGCGCCGCTTGTGGGGCTGGCTTTCGTAGCCGAGGGAAGCCAGGGTGTTGCGCAGGTCGATGAGATCGAAATCTTCGCTGAAGTGGGGCAGGGCCTCGGCCAGTTCGCGCGAAAAGCTGCTCCAGCCCAGCGCCTTCAGCAGGGGCAGCAGGGCGGCGGCGAAGGGCGGGCCGGACCCGAATACGGAAAGGTCCTCGTTTCGCAGTCCCTCAAGAAGCTGTTCGCTGAAGGGCAATGGCCGTGCGGTGTTAGTAGTGGCTGACATGGATGCTTACCTCGGAAATTGCCTGACGTTTGTCTGGGGCCGGCGGAAACGCTCGGATATGTCGATGAGGCGTCCCTGCCGCAACTCAAACTGCCGGTCACAGAGGCGCATGTAGGCCGGCCGGTGGGTGACGATCACCAGGGTCCGGGAACCCTTGAAGCGCCTGATCAGGCGCAGCAACTGATAGTCATTGTGAATATCCAGATTGGCGTTGGCGTCGTCGAACAACACCACCCGGGGGTGGCCGATGAGGGAGCGTATGATGACGATTTTCTGTTTCACGCCCTCCGGCAGGGTGTTCAGGCTGGCGCCGCAGATGCGGGTTTCCAGTCCCAGGGGCAGGCGGGCGATGATTTCATACAGGCCCAGATGCTGCGCGAGTTCCAGGGCCTGTTCTATGGCTTCTCCTTCGCGGAAGAGCGTCATGTTCTCCAGTATGGTTCCTTCGAACAGGACCCCTTGTTGTGGCACGGCGGCGATGCCGCCGCGCAGGGATGACTTGCGGTAATCCCTGATATCGCAACCGTCCAGGCAGACCTTTCCCTGCACGGGCTGCAGGAGTCCCGCCAGCATCTTGGCCAGCGTACTCTTGCCCGCGCCGTTGCTGCCGGTGATGGCGATGGCTTCCCCTGCCTTGACATGCAGGGTGACGCCGTCCAGGAGGCGTTGAGGACTGCCGGGATAGCTGAAATGCACGTCCTCAAGGTCGATGCGGCCCTGCGGGGATTCCGGTTCCCTGGCGCCTGGGGGTTCGGTTTCGACTGCAAACAGTTCATTGACCTGCTTCTTGGCCAGTTGCACCGCCTGCAACTGGCTCCACACACCCATGGCGCGTATGGCGGGCTGCAGGACGCGTCCCGACAGCATGGTGCCCGCGGCCAGTGCGCCAATGGAAAGGTCGCCGCTGATGACCCAGCCGGCGCCGAAGGCCACGAAGCTGATGAGGCCAAGCTGGGACAGGCTGGCGCCCGCCCCCTCCACCAGGCTGTTGATGCTGGCCAGGTTGTAGATGGTTTCCGCGGACTGGGACTGGAGGCGCTCGTAACGGCGCAGCATGAAGGCCTCCATGGCCATGGACTTGATGGTGTGAATGCCCTGCAGGACCTCGATGAGAAAGTTCTGGCGTTGTTCCTCCATGCGGCTGCGGGTGGCGATGGCCTGGTGCAGGCGGTTGCCGGCGTACCAGGAAACCAGGATGAACAGGCCCAGCAAGGCGAGGGGCACCAGCACCAGCAGACCCGCGATATAGGCGATGACGGCCAGAAATATGACGACGAAGGGGAAGTCGATGACCAGCAGCATGGCCTGGCCGGAATAGAAATTCTGGATTTTGTCCAGCGCCTGCATGCGGTCGAGAAAATAGCCCGATGAACGGGACTCGTATTGCATCGTGTCGGCCTGGAGGACGTGCTTCATGGCGCGCATGGCCTCCTGGTGATCATAGCGGGCGGCCTCCCAGGCCATGACGGCCGAGCGCAGGATGCGGAGGCCGAACTCCAGGATCAGGGCGGCGGCCACTCCCAGAAGCAGGAAAACAAGGGTGCTCTCCGCCTGCTTGGGGATGATGCGGTCATAGATTTGCAGAATCACCAGTGGCAGCGCCAGCGCCAGCAGATTCAATGAAAAAGAAGCGGCCAGTACGTCGGCTCTGCGCCAGGCCTCGGGTTTGCGGTGTTTCATGGGCGTACGAATACTCTCAATCTCTATAAAATCCGGTTTTTGATAACTTCATCACAGTTTTTCGGCTGGGATTGTGAACACTTAAGAATTATCTGAATGTAAAGGGTGAGCGGTGTTTTGTGATTCTTGAATATGCACTCCAATGCGTGACAGGAATGTTATTTCTAAAGTGTGGCCCAGAGCTGCCGATAACACTCAATGGCTTGCTGTAAATGAGGGGTACTGAAAATGGCGGAATTCGACGGGACTGAGAATAAAAGTGACCGGGAGGCATTGGAATCCTTGTTTGTCAGGGAGGTCCCCCTTGCCGAAGGAGACAAAACGGGAAATGACTCCGCGGTGATATTGCAGCAGCGCGGCAGCGAAGAGAGCCTGTTCAACCAGAATATCCATATTGGCGGCGACCGGTTTCCAGAGGCGGGCGAACCTGTCAGAAAAGACCATGATGCCAGCCAGGACGGCGAAACAAGCTCTGCCGTCAGTCCCCGCGCCGGTGCCGGAATCCCGGGAGCGGATGATGCGGAGCACCCCGGCCAGTTTGCGAATCCGCCGCTTCATCGTACCGCAGCCCGGGAAGAGGGCTCTGAAAGCACCGATGGTCTTCGTGAACGGGGGATGCCCGGCTCGTCCGGACAGGCGCCTGCAGGCAGTGACGCCGCCTCCGTTAGCGGGCAGACAGGCGGGACCGCCGGCCTCGATCCCTCCTCGGTCATGGCGGATGGGGTCGCCGCTCCGGCAGGGCCAGGAGGTGACGGCCAGGGCCCCGCCGCGCCGAATGATCCCAATGCATTTCAGTACTATGCGGAAAAAGGCCAGTTGACGGAGGCCCGGTACGATGCCGAGAAAGGCGGGGGATCAGATGAAGATACCGCCGCTGCGAATAATGAAGCAGCCAATGCCGTTCCGGACCTTAACGAGAGCCCCACGGACATCACCCTGACGGGCGGCAGCGTTGACGAGAACAGCGCGGCGGGGACGGTGGTGGCCACGCTTTCGGCCAGCGACCCGGATGGTGGCGAGACCTTCACCTACCAGTTGGACGATCCCTCGGGCAACTTCGAGATCAATGGTGATCAGGTTGTGGTGAAGTCGGGGGCCGTTCTCGACTTTGAGAGCCAGCAGGGTTACGACGTGACGGTGCGCGTGACGGACAGTGGCGGCAACAGCTACAGCGAGACGGTGACCCTGAATCTGAACGACGTGAACGAAGGCCCCACGGACATCACCCTGACGGGTGGCAGCGTTGACGAGAACAGCGCGGCGGGGACGGTGGTGGCCACGCTTTCGGCCAGCGACCCGGATGGTGGCGAGAGCTTCACCTACCAGTTGGACGATCCCTCGGGGAACTTCGAGATCAATGGTGATCAGGTTGTGGTGAAGTCGGGGGCCGTTCTCGACTTTGAGAGCCAGCAGGGTTACGACGTGACGGTGCGCGTGACGGACAGTGGCGGAAATATCTACAGCGAGACGGTGACCCTGAATCTGAACGACGTGAACGAAGGCCCCACGGATATCACGCTGACGGGGGGCAGCGTTGACGAGGAGTCTCCCGCCGGTACAGTGGTCGCGGACCTGTCAGCGGTTGATCCTGATGCGGGAGATACGTTTACTTATCAACTGAATGATCCCTCCGGAAATTTCGAAATTTCCGGCAACCAGATCGTGGTCAAGGCGGGAGCGGATCTCAACTATGAACTCCAGACCAGCTATGACGTGACTCTTCAGGTAACCGACAGCGGTGGAAAAACATTCAGCAAGACAGTCACGCTGAAAGTCGATGATATCAATGAAGGCCCCATGACCCTGTATGGAACCAACGCGGTGGATTTGCTGGTGGGCGGCAGTGACAACGACTTCTTCGAGGGCAAGGAAAGCAATGACACCCTGATCGGTGGTGGTGGCGATGACGTGTTCTATGTAAATGGCGACGATGGCCTGGATCAGATCGACGGCGGCGCGGGCATGGATATCATTCAGGGGTCGAGCAACAGTGATTACATCCGCGTGGAGTCGAACTTCGCCAATCTGACCAGCGTGGAGGCCATCGACGGCGGGGCGGGCTATGACAAGATCCTGGGCACGAATGGCAACGATTACCTGGATCTGAACCAGGGACCCGCCCTCAGCAACATCGAGCATATCTATACCCGGGATGGCGACGACACAGTGATCGGCACGGCGGGCGCGGACATCATCGAGGGTGGCCGCGGCAACGACACCCTGATCGGTGGTGGTGGCGATGACGTGTTCTATGTGGTCGGTAATGACGACCTGGACCAGATCGACGGTGGTGCGGGAATGGATACCGTACAGGGGGGTGGTGGCGACGATTACATCTGGGTGGAGTCGAATTTTTCCAACCTGACCAGCGTGGAGGCCATCGACGGCGGGGCGGGCTTTGACAAGATCCTGGCCACGAACGGGAATGATTACCTGGACCTCAACCTGGGTCCCGCCATCAGCAATATTGAAGTCATCGATGTGCGAAGTGGTGACGACACGGTGATCGGCACGGCGGGCGCGGACACCATCGAGGGCGGCGCTGGCAACGACACCCTGAGTGGCGGCGGGGGCGATGACGTGTTCTATGTGAGAGGCAACGACGGGCTGGACCAGATCGACGGCGGCGCGGGAATGGATACCAT
>JALSGV010000155.1 GCA_026982565.1 Gammaproteobacteria bacterium | reverse complement strand
AAAACCAGGCTGAGCAGCCAGATTGAAAAAATCCTGGACAGGGAGGAAGACAGCTTCATGCTTCTCCGCCTTGATCCACGCGCCAGCGTGATCACGCTCGGAATTGCCGCGCCGCCTGAAAACCCTGATTTTTTCTATTGTGGATAGATGATGGCGACTTTATATATCGATCAAACGAACATGGAAATCAAATCGGATGGCGCCGCCCTCAAGCTGTACCACCAGGGCGCCTGTCAACGCAGCCTGCCCATCAAACTGATGGAGCGGCTCGTCATTCAAGGCGATGTCACCCTCAACGCAAGGACACTCACGGCCATCATGGAAAATGGCGCCTCCGTGGTCTTCCTGTCCAAACGCTCGAGCCGCCGTGTCGCCACGGTGCTGGGCGGATACCACCGGGATGCCCGCATCAGGCTGGCTCAATATGACCTGCTCAACAATAAACACCATGTGATATCACATGCCACAGCGCTCATCAAAGCAAAGATCCGCGGGCAAATACGGTTTCTAACCCTGATGCTCGGCAGGCGCCCGGCGTTACGCAAACCATTACACAACGCCCTGACAATCATGTACGCACGTCTCGACTCGCTGGGAGCGACTTCAACACTCCAGGGCATACGGGGCGTGGAAGGCGCTGCCTCGGCAGCATTTTTCAAGGCATACATCCGCTTATTCCCACAGTCCCTCGGCTTCCACGGGCGCAACCGCCGCCCACCGAAAGATCCGGTGAATGCGACGCTGTCATTGACCTACACCTTGTTGCACCACGAGGCAGTCATCGCCTGCCACGGCGCGGGGCTCGATCCTTATGTTGGCTACCTGCACCAACCATCCCACGGCAGAGAGTCTCTGGCATGCGACCTGCTGGAACCCCTGCGTCCCCTGGCGGAGGCCTGGGTCCTGAGCCAGTTTCAGGAGCGGGTGGTGCGCCCTGATCATTTCAACAAGGACAAGGGAGCATGCCTGATGAGCAAATCAGGGCGCGCGCGCTTCTATCCGGCCTATGAGCGTTTTGCCCATGGACAGCGGCGGCGCCTGCGCCGCATCACGCAACTACTTGTGCGTGGCATTCGCCACAGTACACGCGGGGGTTTTCAGTCACATGAAAGAGACCAGAACACCTTGTCTCAATGGTGAAAAACCGCTTTCGATGCGCCAGGACGGGCATCTGCCACGCGACCACGAGAGCATATCCGTACCACCTTGAGAATATTGTAGAGGCACTGAAACATGGCAAGCAATGGCAAAAACATGTGCTTCCGCTGGCAGACAGTCGGTAACGCCTGGCTGATTTCCTATGATATCTGCAACCCCCGCCGCCTCACGCGGGTTCATCGCTTGCTGCGATCATGCGCCATACCGTTGCAATATTCCGTGTTTCTTGCCTTGCTGGACAGGCCGGCTGGGGTGTCAACCCAATTCAGAAATGTCCCCTTTTCTGCCATTCAGAAGTGACCCCTTTTGGTTGCGGGGTTATCGGTCGAGTGGAGGGGAGGAGCCTCCCTTCACTG
>JALSGV010000154.1 GCA_026982565.1 Gammaproteobacteria bacterium | reverse complement strand
CGCCGCTTCAGGCGGGCGTCGCCAAGTTCCAGGTCAAAAATTCTTGTTCAGCCCAGCTCATGTCAAAATCTAATCAAAAAATCAATACATTAGCACTCCCACGGAAGATGTGGGTAAAAGGGTGGCTTAGGGTATTTTCCTCCCGACAAACAAGGCGCATATCAACCCTGGACAAGCAACAGGCAAGGCCCGATACCCAGGCAAGTTGAGAGAGAGACGACAACAGAACGGTAGGGCGGTTTTCCCGCAACCAATACACCAGTGCCAGAATTATCTGACGTGGTCTGCGAGCACCAAAAACGACAAGATTTACTTCAGGAGGAACTAACTCCACAAGTTCCCCTTCGCCTCGCAGAAGTAACAAATCGACCTGGTAACCACGATCCAAAAAACCTTGGGCTAAGGTTAGCAGTACTCTCTCTGCGCCACCACAGGCCAAGTTTGGAATCAACAATGCAATTCGAGGTCTTACGCCGTACATTTGTCTGAATTCTGCATCAACCTCCGCAAAGCGATTATGATGACGATCATAATTACTTCTGCCAGATAAGTGGCTACCACGGCACCTTGCCACCTCCAGAGAGGAATCCACCAGATATTCACACCAATATTTACCGTCGCACCCATTGATAGAGTTATCACCCCAAAGGCTTGCCTATCACCAGTAACGAGCGCCGATTGCATCAGCAATCGTGGAAAAGTGACCAGCGGCAACCAGGCCAACCACCGTACCACCGGCACCGCCCCTTCGTAGGAATCTCCCAGCAACCGGGGAATCAGAGGAGCCGCCAGGAACAGCCCCAAACCGGCCGCCGCCGCATAGGACAGCGCCGGGCCAAGGAGCGGCAGAGCCGCTCGCAGGGAATGGGCGGTACCGTTGGCGCCAGCGCGGAACAATCGTGGCACCGCGGCGGCGATCAGGGCATAGAGCGGGAGAAACGCCAGATCGACGAAGCGGTAGCCGGCGGAATAGATCCCGGCCGTTTCCAGTCCCGCCAGGCGGGCGAGGAGAAATTTGTCCGCATCCAGATACAACTTGCCGGCGCCCCCCAGCAACGAAAACGGCACACCCGCCCGGATATGGCCGATCAGCTCGCGCCGTCCGGGCCATCGCGGCCGTCCCAGATCCCTCGCCACCCGGTAATGGGCGTAGGCCGCCGCCGCCAGCGAAGCGGCGGCATACAACCCTCCCCAGAGAACCAACCGGTCACCGACATCCCCCCGCACCACCGCCAGTAACAGCCCCAACGCCGCCGCCAAGCGGGCAAGCACCGGCGTCAGCATCATGCGTGCCGACCGCCCCATGCGCTCGAAACCCTGGTAGGCGTAGATGACCACGTTGGCCAGCGGCCAGAACACCAACTCCCCCAACCCCAGGGCCAACATTAACGCCCAGGGCACCTGAGGCAAAAACCACCACACGCTGATCAGATAAAGCAGCAGCACCGGCAGGATGCTCAGCCCCAACGCCGCCAGCGTCAATGCCCAACTCTCGGGGAAACGGAAAGGATCGCGGGC
>JALSGV010000153.1 GCA_026982565.1 Gammaproteobacteria bacterium | reverse complement strand
TGGTGCCTATTGCAGAGGACGGTATTCACGACCCCAGCAGCGAGGCGGTCAACATACTACAGCAGCCCTACGAGGCAATGGATGGGTTTCCCCGTGATTCCCAGGGCATCATAGACTGGGTGAAGGCGCTGGAGTCGGGTATCATCAATCCCCGCAAGTCCGTCGATGGCGAGGGTGACATGTTCGTGGCGGACTTCGATATCATATTCAGGAATACGGCCTCCATGCCCAATGTGCGTTTCCCCCACAGGCAGCATACGGAGTGGCTGACCTGCGCCAATTGCCATCCCTTGATCTTTATTCCCCAGAAAGGCGCCAACCCCGTATCCATGTCGGCCATTATACAGGGAGAGTATTGCGGTGTATGCCATGGCAAGGTGGCCTTTCCCCCCACGATGAATTGCGGCAGATGTCACTCCGTACCCAATCAAGTTGGCTTGATGCGCTGACCCTCACGGTCTTGCTGATGCTGGCAGGTTGCGCCATGGTGCCTGCAGGCGACCAGCCGGCCGAAACCGGAAGGCAGCCGGCCGAGCAGCGCGCCCTGGTGTGGGATGTGATCGATGGCAGTGTCCTGGGAGGCAACTCGCTAACCGGCCTGGAATATATCCGTTTCATGCGTCCCGTGGCCGTGGCGGCGCGCGGCCCGAATATCTATATCGTGGATGATGGCCTGGGGAAGCTTTTCCTCTATGACCGCGATACCCGGAACCTCACCGTCCTGAAGGATCTCAGGCAACTGGTCAGTGGCGAGGTGGCCGATATCTTCGTCAATCAGGACTTGTCCTACTACCTGGCTGACCGGGACGGAGGGCGGGTATTGCATTTTGACCGCCAGGGTAATCTGCTCCGGGTGTTCGAGGATCAGATCAACCTGGGCCGGCCGGTCGCCGTCGTTCAGGATCAGGCAGAGGGATGGACCTACATCGCCGATGGTTTCAACGACGATGTCTTGGTCTACAATCGCGCGGGTTTGCTGGTGGGCGCTATCGGCGTCCGTGGTGACGAGCCGGGCAAGTTGCTGGGTGTGACGGGGTTCTCACTGGGCCCGGAGGGGTATTATGTAACCACGCGCTTCGGTGAGTACCGGGTGCAGGTGTTTGGGGAAGACGGCTCCTTCATCAAGGGTTTTCAGAAGGATACGGTGACTTTCCCATTGGCCATCGCCGTCGATAGCCAGAATCGCGCCTTCGTGGGCGACTATATGAGCAATACCATCAAGGTCTATGTGGACGGTGTCTTCGTCTATTCACTGGGAATATCCGGATCGGCGCCCGGTCAGTTCAAGCGCATCACCGATTTGTGGTTGGACGATGGTTTCTTGTATGTGGCTGACAGTCTCAATGGCCGTATCCAGGTGCTCAGGGTGACGCCGGAGTCCTTGCAGAAGGCCAGGACACCGCAATAATCATGGCGATGCGCGCTTTCCCTGGTGGATTGGGATTGCTCCTGTGCGTTGCTCTGGCAGGGTGTGCCACCAGTTCACCCACGCGCATGCAGTTCGAGGCCAGCGACGCCCCTGAGGCAGAACAGGTTTGGCCCCCTCCACCCGATATACCCCGTTACCGCTTCGTGGGGCAGTTGACGGGCGAGGAAAATTTTCAGGGAGACCGTGACTCCCAGGGCGTGGGGCGGAAGGTCTTTGGCTGGCTGGTAGGGCTGATGTCGGACCAGCAGACGCCAGTCGTTCTACAACGGCCGCAGAGTGGTTATACGGATCCGCAAGGGCGGGTTTATGTCACCGATGTGAGCAGGGCGGCAGTCTACGTCTTCGACCAAGTGGAGGGGGCGCTGTTGGTTTGGGAAATGGCGGAGACGGGTGTGCGTTTCAAGACCCCCCTCGGCATCGTATCCGGGCCCGGCAAGGAGATCCTGGTGGTCGATGCCGATCTGGCGCAGGTCGTGAGATTGAACAACAAGGGAAAGCCTATGGGCGTCTTCGGCAAGGAGGTCCTGAAGCGTCCCGTGGGTATAGCCCGTGATGCGGAGCGGGGGCGGGTCTATGTTTCCGACAGCAAGGCGCATAATATCAAGGTATTTGATGACAATGGGAAATTCCTGCATGAGATAGGGATGCGCGGGGAAGGACTGGGGGAATTCAACGCCCCAACCTACATGACCTTTGCCAATGACAGGCTCTACGTTACCGACACCCTGAACTCCCGTGTACAGATCATCGATCGTGATGGCGATGTGATCCGCTCCCTGGGGCGGCGCGGGCTGTATCTGGGGGATCTGCCCCGCCCCAAAGGGGTGGCTGCGGATTCCGACCGTAATATCTATGTGGTGGAATCCTATTATGATCATCTGTTAATATTCAGCGACAAAGGGGAGTTTCTGTTGCCCATCGGGGGGACGGGGAGTCGTATCGGGGAGTTCTATCTGCCAGCAGGTGTTTGGACGGATGGCCATGATCGTGTGTATGTCGCGGATTCCTTCAACGGGCGCATCATGGTGTTTCAATACTTGAAAGAGGTTCAGGAAGCGGGATGATGGATCACACGAGGGGCGCAAGAAGCGTGATCCTTGCACTGATGCTGTTTTTAGGTATGGCGGGGCCAACCCAAGCCGCATTGATTTCCGACATCGCCAACACCAAGCACAATTTTTCCGCCACTGTCGAGCCCCAGGGGGTGGACCGACAGGCGCGCGCCACCTCCGAATCCCAGATCTGCGCCTTCTGCCACACGCCTCATGGCGCCACGCCGGAGCAGCGGGCGCCGCTGTGGAACCGGCAGCTTTCATCGGCCAGTTATCTGCCTTTCACCTCTACCTCCATCGACGCAACCGACCTGGGACAGCCGGGTGGTAAATCCAAGCTTTGCCTTTCCTGTCATGATGGTACTATTGCCTTGGGCGCCGTCAACGTACTCAACCGCAAAGACTACCGCGGCAGTGACCAGACCCAGGTGGACAACCGTGTGGATTTTACCGGGCCGGGTATCGGCGCGGACCAGACTATACCCGAGGCCTTGGGCGAGCAGACCGGCTTCACCCGCCGTCTTGGCGTCGATCTGACTAACGATCATCCCATCTCTTTTACATTCGACAGTGCCCAGGCGATGCGTGATGGTGAGTTGTTTGACCCGGCAACGGTATCCCATATCAATGAGCGCACGGCAGGAAGCCCGCCGGCGAGTCCTCAGGGTGACTATTTGCCCCTGGAGGATGGCAAGGTGGAATGCATCACCTGTCATGACCCCCATATCCGCTCGGACGTAGTGGGGGAAAATGCTAAATTTCTTCGCGTCAACCGTTTCCAGACTAAACCGCCGGTGGATGGGGCTTTCAACAAGGATGGCGATCTCATCTGCCTGGCCTGCCACGACAAGGATGGCTGGGTAGGGTCCGCGCATGCGCATACGGGGGTTGCCGATGAGCGCTATAACGACGCTGCCGCCGACCTGCGTGAGTTTCCCCGCGATATCCGTGTATGGCAGGCCGCCTGCCTGAATTGCCACGACCCCCATACGGTGCAGGGTGCGCGCCGCATCTTGCGCGAGGGCACCGACGGGCCGGTTTCAACGACCCCGGATGGGGCCCGCTACAAGCAGGGTGGTAATCCGGCTGTGGAGGAAGTGTGTTATGCCTGCCACTCCGCCGATGGCAATACCCTGCAGGGACAGGTCAATCCCAACTCCAGCCCGTCCTTCGAAGTGCCGGATATCAAGACCGACTTCACCACCATGGCGCGCCACATGCCCATCGCCAGCGCCGATCAGCCGGCAGGGGTGGAGGTCCATAGCATCGGTACCGGCAGCGCCGCCCTGCAGGGCGACCGCCGTGGTCAGGACTTTATCGAATCGCCGGAGAATCTCGGGAAGGGTAATCTCAACAACCGCCACGTGGAGTGTACCGACTGCCACAATCCGCATCGGGTGACGAAGAACAGGCTGTTCAACGCCGACAACACGGTTCCTGATCCTGCCGGTACGCATGTGCATGAAGATGGTGTGCCCCATACCAACCTGGCTTCAGGCGTGCTGCGCGGCATCTGGGGTGTGGAGCCGGTCTACGGTTCTCCCGCCTTTGGCAGTGAGCCGGTGACTTTCGAGGTCAAACGGGGCGATCCTGGAACCGGGGGGAGTACGGCCGTGGAATCGCCATACCTGACCCGTGAATACCAGTTGTGTTTCAAGTGCCATTCCAACTATACCTATGACCAGGCACCCATGCTGGGGTCGTTCACCGGGGGCACCCCGCCCGGCACCAATGCCCTGTTCCAGTATACCAACCAGGCCATGGAGTACCAGGCCCCCATCGATCACATGGGGGAGGGCACCGCAACAGGTTCCGGCGCCGGGCCGGGTTATGAAACCAATAATCACCGTTCCTGGCATCCCATCATCCGCGCCACAGGGCGCACACCTTCCGTGCGACAGGCCGACGCCGAAGACTGGCGCTCACCCTTCAATGCAGCGGTCGGCACGCAGACCATGTATTGCACCGACTGTCATGGATCCCGCACGGCAGGTGATACGGTGGTGCCCGTCAATGGCGAAAACGGTTTTCCCTGGGGTCCTCACGGCTCGGACGAAAACTTTATCCTCAAGGGCGCCTGGGACGACCAGACGGGCGAAAACACGACCGATTTTGTAAATGAGGCCAATCCTTCCAATCACCTGTGTTTCCGCTGTCACGACCCTAACCAGTATGCACGCGACATACCGCCGGCCAACTGGAATGGCGCGCCGCCGCCGGCGGTCCGCCTGAGTGGTTTCAAGATGGCGACGGGCACGTCACCCGGCTGCCTGCCCTTCAAGCTCACCAATCTGCATGTGGGACATGCCAGCTTCGTCACCAATTTCCGCTGCACCTATTGCCACATCGCCATTCCTCACGGATGGAAGAACAAGGTCTTCCTGGCCAATCTCAACGATGTCGGTCTGGAAGCGCCCCTCCTTGCGGGCGAGCCGGGCGCGGGCGGCAGCGCCAGTCAGCGTCAGGTCAGACTCAATACCACGGCGCGTTACTACAATGGTCCCTATTACAACGGCGCCGCCCTCAAGGTACGCAGCTTCGCGCGCAGCGGTGAATGGACGCCGGCCAATTGTGGCTCCGCAGGTCCTCCCGGCAATGGTCAGAGTGGAGTGAACTGGATGTTGGGCAGCAATGAGGCCTGCAACAACATCCCATGATCGCTGTGTTGAAACGCCTGGCCTCCATTCGTCTGACCCTGCTGTGGATGGCCTTGCTCGCCATAGGCGCTGCGCTCAATTACGATAATCCCGTTGACACCCCCGTATGGGTGTTGGTGGCGCCCCTGGCCTTGCTGGGCATCAATCTGTTGGCCGCTATCATCACCAATGCACGCATCAACCGGCGTGGTGGCTTGCTGATCTTTCATGTGGCGCTGCTGATGATTGTCATTCTGGCCGCCATAGGGAGGCTCACACACATGGAGGCCCATATCGAGATGGTGGATGGCATGGGTTTCACACCTGAGCGCCTCATCAATGTGCGCCAGGGACCATTGCATAGTGGCAAGCTGGATCAGGTTCACTTCATTCAGGGGCCCTATACTATCGAATATCGTCCAGGAATGATGCGCGGCCTGACTCACAGCCAAGTGTTGGTCCCCGATGGCGCGGGGGGCTGGGAGCGCAAGGTGGTGGGGGATGACCGGCCTCTGATTCTCGAAGGGTATCGTTTTTACACTACTTTCAACAAGGGTTTTGCAGCGGTGCTGACCTGGATGCCTGACGGAGGGGAGGCGCAGACCGGAACTATCCATATGCCCTCTTATCCCTTGTTCGAATTCCGTCAGGCCAACCGCTGGACGCCCGTCGAGGGGGGCGAGCAAATCAAGTTCTGGCTGCAACTGGAGACGGGGATCGACCCGGAAGGATACTGGGTTCTGGATGCACGCAAGTCGCAGGCCTCGCTGGTGCTGAGAACGGGTGGACAACGGGTTGAGTTGCAGCCGGGAGAAACCGTGCGCCTTGAGCGGGGTGTTCTGCGTTATGACGGCTTGAGCAGTTGGATGGGCTACAAGTTGTACTATGACCCTACGCTGCAGTGGTTGTTTCTGACGGCGATGTTGAGTGTGCTGGGCCTGGCGATCCATTTCTGGAAAAAATTCGCCAACCACCCCTGGCCACAACCTACCTCAAACAGGAAGGATGCAGGGCATGCTTCCTCTGATACGAGGACAGCAGTAATCGATAAAGGCAGGATGGTCTGATGGAAGATAAGATGGTTGCAGAATTACCTTGGTTATATACGGCGATGGCTGCCTACGCGTTGGCGACATTCGCTGCCATGATGGGAGTGGTCAGGGCGCGTGGTGGCTCAGCGGGCGCCGCTGTGAACCGAAACTACGAGTCCCTGGTATTGGGGCTGATCAGTGCGGGTGTGTTGCTGCTGGTGATAGCATTGGCCGAGCGCTGGATACGTATTGGTCATGGGCCTTTCGTCAACCTGTTCGAATTGCTGATGAGCCAGTTGTTCAGCCTGGGGCTGGTCTATGCCGTAATCTACTGGCGTCTGCCGGTTATCCGGCCTACCGCTGTTGTTGTGATGCCCATGATGTGGGTGATGGGCATCTGGGTCCTCACACTTGAGCCTGTGGCCAGCGTGTATCCACCGACCTATCACAACAAGTGGTTATGGGCCCATGTGGGTTTCGGCAAATTCTTTCTCGCCTTTTTACTGGTGGGCAGCGGGATTGCGGGTATTATTTTGCTGCGCGGTATGTCCCGCCTCAGGCCGTTGTTTCGCTACATGCCGCCCGATTCGGTGTTGGACCAGGTGGCATGGCGTTTTATGTTGCTGGCCCTCATCTTCGACAGTCTGATGCTCATCGCAGGCGCCGTGTGGGCCCAGGATGCCTGGGGCCGTTACTGGGCCTGGGATGCGCTGGAAACATCGTCTTTTCTCAACTGGCTGATGTTGGGAGCCGCCATTCACGCCCGTTTGACCTACCGTATCCCTCTGCGTGTCGGGGCCGTTGCCATGATAGCGATTTTTGTTTTTGCCTTTTTCACCTATTTTGGTACCCCTTTCTACAGCGAGGCCGCCCACAAGGGCGTTATCTAGGCAATGTTTTCATCATGAGCAGCGCCATCCAGGTCCATAAAGCGACGGTCACCTCCCTGTCTGTCACTATGGTGGGCGTGATGGCTGTGGCCATCGTCATGTTGTTTCGCAATTCGGAAGTGGATTATTCACCTCGTGACATTCACATTCAGGTAGCGGCGCCGGTGATTGTCGATATTGCATCTTCGCTTCATGAGAAAGAGAAGGATGAGCCTGTCCAGGATGAACGACTTGCAGAAATCAACCTGCGTTTTCAACAGGCTGTAGTGATGCTTCATGCCGAAGAATATGAGCATGCAGCTACAGCCCTGCACCGGGTGCTGACCTTGTCCCCTCGACTGACGGATGCCCATATCAACATGGGTTATGCCTTGCTGGGCATGGAGCGCTACAAGGAAGCGGAGGCTTTTTTCAGGTCTGCCACCGATCTCGATCCCTATAAGGCCAATGCCTACTGGGGATTGGCCATTGCCCTGGAAAACCAGAACGATCTGCAGGCCGCCCTGGGCGCCATGCGCACCTTCATCCATCTCACCCCCAAGGACAGTCCTTTCGTGCGCAAGGCCCGTTCCGCCCTGTGGGAATGGGATACGCAGCTTGCCCGCGGTCCTCTGCCGGAAGCCGAGGCCCGGTGGATCAAGGAGGAAGGGGAGAAATGGGAACAACGCAACAGTCCTGATCGGGATATGCCGGATGAAGAGAATTTGTCCATCAGTGTGCAGCCGATAAACAGATAAAAGATACAAGGGCAAAGATACAAGTGATCATTATGGGGCGGTTATTACTGGCGGTTTTTTCCTTGTCTTTGATATTCGGTATGTCGCCGGTGATGGCGGATGCGCCGGCAGATTTTCAGGCGGGTAATCACTACCAGGTCATCGAGCCACCTCAACCGACGCGGTCGGGGGACAAGGTGGAGGTAATGGAATTTTTCTGGTATGACTGCCAGACCTGTTTCATTATCCAGCCCGCACTCCAGCAATGGTTGGGCAGGCATGGCGGCAAAATCGTTTTTAGACGCCTGCCGGCAATCACCGATGAGCGCATGATCTTTTTTGCGCGGGCTTACTATGCAGCCGTTGCGCTGAATATCCAGGATAAGGTACACAACCCTTTGTATGTCGCTATCAATAGCCACAGGCGCAAGCTGGACAGTGAACAAGCGCTGGCCATTTTTTTCAAGGAAAACGGTGTTGACCATCAGGCTTTTACCAATGCCTTCCGCAGTAATTTCGTAGCCGTCAAGGTGCGTCAGGCCAGGGTGATGAGCCAGCGCTATGGCATCCAGGGGGCGCCATCCATAGCGGTTGACGGCCGTTTCCGGCTGGATTCCACCATGGTGCGCAGTGCCGAGGAGTTCATTGAGGTGCTTGACTATCTGGTGAGGAAGCAGAGGCAGAATTGATGCCGGTGTCGCACCATTATGGTGCGCTGTTATATGGCGCACCATTTACTTGTCATGATACCTTTCCTGTTGTAACGTATCCTGCATAAGAATAATCGTTGAGAGCGCACAGGATGTTTCAAGATCTCGTTAAGATTTTACCCAGAGGTGGCAGGTCATGAAGATATTGATTGCTGACGACCATGCGATATTGCGAAGCGGCCTGAGGCAGATACTGGCCGAGCGTGCTGACATCGAGCTGATCGGTGAAGCGGCGAACGGCAGGGAGGTGTTGCAGAAGATGAACGCCGATACCTGGGATCTGGTCCTTCTGGATCTGACCATGCCTGAGATGAGCGGTCTCGAAGTGCTCAAGGAAATCCGTCAACACTGGCCTGATGCAAAGGTGCTGGTATTGAGCATGCACGCGGAAGATCAATATGCCATCCGTGTGCTCAAGGCCGGCGCTGCTGGCTATATGACCAAGGGTTGCGTGGTGGATGATCTTCTCCATGCCATCGACACCGTGTGCAGCGGGGAAAAATACATCACTATGTCTGTTGCCAGAAAACTGGCCAACAGTTTTACCTCGGATTCGGCCCTGCCACCACATGAACGCCTCAGTGACCGCGAGTTCCAGATTTTCTGTATGCTCGTTTCCGGGCAGCGCAATGCGGAGATCGGCCGCGAGCTGAATCTCAGCGAGAAGACGGTCAGTACCCACCGCAATCGTATCCTGGAAAAAATGAACATGAACAACTTTGCCGAACTCGTCTACTACGCCGTGGAAAACGGGTTCGTCAACAGACCCACCCAGGCAAGCACCAGCAGCAGTTTGTGAGAAATAACATCAATCAGCGGTAAGGCTCACAAAGGGCATGGTGGAGAGATACAGCACGGTCAGAATGACCGCGATGTATAGCAGGATACGCAGGGGTTGTTTCTTGAGGGCATGGAGGAAAGTCTTTTCGCCTTCCCTCCTGATATCTTCTTCATAGACTTGCCGCGCATGTAGCGCGCGTTTTTCCTGATAGTTATCAATCAAGGCTCGGCCCCTTTCCAGGTCGTCCGAATGGCGCACCCATATGGCAGGAAGCGAAATCCCCCAGTTGCCGGCCGAGGTTTCGTAATACTCGATATCATTTTCACTCAGCAATTGGCGTATGTCCCGGGCCTCGTCCTCGGGTACCCCTCTCAGCTTGAAGAGCAGTGCGGCCATGGCATACCTCCTCAGGGGCAGGGTTTCTCGGATATACGGCAGTAGAGGTCCTTGATCCGTTCCACGCGCTTTCTGTTGGTGCCGAAATCGGAGCGCCCCACTCTCGATGCGGATCGTATATGAATCACATCTTGTCGTGCATCGTATCTCAATTCCACGTCATCGGTGAAGCGCAGCAGAGGGGTGGTGAAAGTGGCCCACAGATAGCTCTCCCCTTCCTTCAGAATGGCGCCGCCGGCCTGACGCATTGCTTCTTTGACATTAAGCCAGGCACGCTCTGGAGATCCATGGGCAGGAAGGGGGTCGGTGAATGAGGTCGCGCCTGCCTCCTCGCTGCTGATGCAGTTGGGGGTGCCGGGACAGGGCAAGAGGCGTCCTTCCACTATCCCCAGCTGCGGCGCCTTGCGGGAGGCCAGGGACAAACCAGCCAAGGCAAGCATGGGCACGAGCAACAGCCCTGTCAGCAGCCAGTATCCCATATTGCTCCGTACTTTGGGGCCTCGTGTGGCCACGTCATTTGTTGCTATGCGCCGTCACAGGTAGTTTGCTCGTGGCGCAGCGGAACCCAACGTCACCAAAGTTCATATCAGGTGGCAGGTCGAAGCGATAGGCAGCGCGCTGGAAGTAGCGCAGTGAGTAGTGGGCTGTTCCACTGCTCCAGCCAACCCCCCGCACGACCTTGTAGCGTTCACCGAAGTCCTCACTGTCGTAGTCGGAGCCGGGATAGGGCTTGTACCAGTCATAGACCCACTCTGCTACATTGCCCGTCATGTCGTAGATGCCGTAGGGCGAGGCATCCGTCTCGAAGGCCCCCACGGGCGCGGCGCCTTCATAGAGTTCGTTCTCGCCGTTATTGGCCATGCCTGGTTTCCATTCGTTGCCCCAGGCGAACTCCCGGCCATCGGTGCCACGCATGGCTTTTTCCCATTCAGCCTCCGTCGGCAGGTGCTTGCCCTTCCATTCGCAATAGGATTCGGCGTCCTGCCAGTTGACGAAGGTGACCGGCAGGCGGTCATAGTATGCGAGTTTCTCCTGAATGGCCTCGATGAGGGCCTTCTTGTCCATGTTGCGGGTATCCATATCGAGGCGGAAGACATTGGCGGCCACCGTCCGCAGCTTTTCCGTCGTGGCCAGTTGCAGCTTATCGAGACGCAGGCTCAGAAGATAGCCATTGGAGATCCAATGTTCCGGTGGGCGGACATTGACGGTCTTGACGAATTCCAGGTAGTCACGGTTGGTGACTTCATATTTGTCGATGTAGTAATCGGGTAATTCCACTTCATGTTGGGGATGTTCGTCCAGGAACCAGGGTTTTGCATTACCGTAGTGTTCGTCCTTGCCGGGGACCCTGTCACTGCCCATGATGAATTTGCCGGCAGGGATCAACACCATCTCATCGTTGCCCGCCTGTTTCTCGAGACCTGCGGCTACACCCGTTCCGTACAAGGCCAGCAGGATGCCCAGCAGTAACCCGCTTATGGTGGAAAGTTTGTTTTCATTTTTGAATTTCATACCACACTCCCTCGTTTTTTGCTGGTGTTAGATCAACGCCTGCAATTTACTATGCTTGGCGTACCTTCCCGCTCGGCTGCATCATTCCAGCCGGCGCAGAAATGCGCGGGGCGACCATGGGTCGGCATCGGGTTTGCTGCAGGATTCGCATGACGCAGTGCGGATCCTGTTCGCTGTTTCTACCGTTTTCTGCCGCAGATTGCCTTCGTCTCCTGTTTTGCGCGCGCCATAATAATAGCGCTGCAATTCAGCGATAATGCCCCGCAAATTCTCGTCCCGGCCATGACGCTTTTCCCATTTTTGCAGGCCCTGTTCCAGGGTGGTGGATTGCAGCGCCGCCAGCAGCAGGGCGATGAGCGGTGGCGCATTGCTGCCGGGGGAGGTGTCCCGTCCCGTAACTGTCGCTTCGCCATTCTCCGCTGCCCGGCCGCGCCACCACCACAATCCCAGTGTCGACAGCCACAGCAGCGTGAGCAGTGCGCTGATGACTTGCCATGTCCACGCGTCGCCCCCGTCGAGCGGCGCCGCTCTCAAGGGCAGTGTTGCGCCTGCCGGGGAGAGGGTGTCCTGCATTGTCTCCACGATTGCCTCGCCAATGGTCAGTACCTCACCCTTCAGCTCAAGAATTGTAACAAATCCCGAGCGGGTGTCGAAATAGGGGATGCGGATGTCAGGGGTTGAAATTTTGCCGCTGGCGAGAGGAATGATGTAGCCATGATAAACCGCAGAACTTTGAGGTTTATCCGCCCCGCCGGTATCCCCTGCTGTGCGCATGGCTTTTTCCAGGTAGAGCTTGATGCGAGGCGAGATGCCGCTGACAGGCAGGGTATCCGGCAGCTGATTGATATCCACGGGGGCCGAGAGCGTGATTTCCCACGGGATGGGTTCGTTGACGCGGAAGGTTTCGCCATCGAGCCGTTGAGAGAGGGTCGGTTTGCCCATGAGGATTTGTGCCGGCACGCCCTCCGGCAGGGGTTTCACCTCGATCCTGCTGCTTGTGAAGGGCAGGCGTATCTTGTCGCCGTTGCGGGTCTCTATCCAGATGTCGGGGAAATCGACGGTGACATGGCGATCATCCAGCGGGGTGATGCTCCACAGGCTGCGTGTGACAGCGTATGACATGCCATCGATGGTGATCTGCCTTTCCGTCGGGGGCAGTTTCGAAAGCTGCACCTGCAGGGGCGTGGTTTCTATCTTGCCCCCGAGGCGCGCCTCCTTCAATTCGACGCGGTGATAGAGGTCCAGGTAGGCCAGCGTGGGCTCCCTGGACCAGACTTCCTGCCTGGTCACGCCACTGCGGGAAAACACGGCAGGGGTCTTGTCCACCTTGGGGGGGGCGACCTCGAGGGTGATGGGCTTGCTGCGCAGGCCATCCACGGTGAAAGAGGGAATGATCAACCTGCCGCTGCGCTTGGGGAACAGGGCCACACTGACTGCCGATGTGGCGCGGCCCCGGTTACGGAAGACATTGTAGTTGTGGGTGGCCTGGGGTATGCCCAGTTCGAAGTCCCCGCTCAGCAGGGTGAGGTCTACGTTGGGCGCTTCGCCTTCGGCGCGCAGGCGGGTTTCGCTGTTGATGAGGGAGAGTTTGAAAAGGACGAATTCGTCCTGGTACAGGGTCTTTCTGTCTACATCCGCGTTCAGTGTCGCGGCCACGGTCACGGTGCTGAAGAGCATGGCTGACAGGGTGAGGACGGCGCCCCGCATCCGTAACATGTGGCTGTTGCGCCGGAGATTCACCAGGGGTTCTCCACCAGGGTTCTGCCGTAGCGGGCATCCTGTTCCCCGATGCGCAGGCGCACGATCATACCTGCCTGATCGGCGCCGGGCGGCGACAGGAGGCTTTGCAGGGTCATGCGCTCTCCTTCCGCGCCAAGGAGGTTTCCGGTCGAAGTGGACGCAGCCTGGGCTTTTTGTCCCTTGTGTTGCGCATCGGACTGCAGGTGGGCGCCGTCATGACGATATTCCTCTCCCTGGGTGGTCATCCTCTGTCTGCCACGCTGCCCCGGCATGGATGCCTCGTTGGCGGGTGGAGGAATAAATGCCTGCTGTTGCCTGGCCTGGTTGACCAGGTTCAGGTTGCGGGTGGCGCGGGGATAGTTGTCCTGCCATTGCAGGGCCTCCCGGTAGGCGCGTGAAGCCTCCTCCAGGCTTCCCTGGCGCGCCAGGGCATTGCCCAGGTTATAGGCCGCGCGGGCGCGTTCCGTGTCGTTTCCGGCAAGTTGCCGCGCTTCCTCGAAGGCCGTCACGGCCTGTTGCCACTGTTGCAGGCGGTAGGCCGCCGCGCCGCGCCCCAGGGCGGCGCGGAACCCGGGGAGAGGCTCATAGAGGATGGCGGCACGTTCATAATCACCGCCCTGCAGCGCCTCATGGGCTTGCTGTTCCTGCCAAGGCGCGGCCTGCGCCGGGCGTGGCAGGGCGGGGAGAATGAGGATAAGGACCATGACGGTTGCGCCGTTCATGCGCTGCGCGCCCCACCACAGGAAGAGCAGGAGGCCGCCCGCCAGCATCCAGGGGAACAGGGGCAGGTCTCCACGTCTGTTCTTTTCCGGATACGGGGCGTCGCGCGCCAGATCCTGCATGCCTGAAAAGAGCGTTTCCCAGTCGCTGTCGTCGCTGCGCATAGTGGTGTAGACGCCGCCCGAGCGTTGTGCCAGCCCGGCCAGGAGGCTGCCATCCAGGTGAGAAATGACCGTCGCGCCCTCATGGCGCAGAAACTGTCCGCGGGCATCGTAGACGGGCCCTCCCGCAGCGGTGCCCACGCCCAGGGCATAGACAGGTATGCCCTGGCTGGCGAGGCGGGCGCCGGCCTGCAGCACGCTGCCCCTGTCGTGGCTCTCTCCGTCGCTCAGAAGGACGATGGCGCGGCTGTTCTCTCTGCTGTGCGCCAGCAGTTGGCCCGCCATTTCCAGGGCCTGGGTCAGGTTGGAACCGTGCTGGCGGGTGAGGTGGGTGTCCAGGGCGTCTATAAAGTGACGTACCGTGGAATAATCGCTGGTGAGCGGCAGCAGGCGGTAGGCATTGGCGGAATAGGCCAACAGGGCAACGCGGTCGCCCCGCAGGCGCGCCAGAAAATCGTGAAGCTCGAAGCGCGCACGCTGCAGGCGGTCTGGTGTGACGTCCCGCACATTCATGGAGGGGGAGATATCCACGATGATGGCGATGTCGGCGCCGCGTATGGACGCTTGCCCCGGGGCCTCACCCTTGTAATAAGGACCGCTGAGGGCGGTGATGGACAACAGCCATGCGGCAACGAAGGCGCGCGAATAGCGAGTGTTCCCATGACTTCCCTCGCGGATGACCCAGCGCCACAGTCGGGGCGAGATGAAAGCACCAAGACGCTGGCGGTTGTGCCGTCGCAGCAAACGCCACAACAGCCAGGGCATGGGCAGGGCCAGCAGCCACAGGCCCTGTGAGAAATACAGTTGGCCGAGCCAGTCCATCATGACGGCAAAGTCCTGCGCTGACGGGTTTCCGCCCATGCCAATAGTACTAAACCGGCGAGCAGGGGCAGCCAGTACCACTCCCGTTGATAGGCGTGGGCGGGGTCGCGGATGAGGGTGGGTGCCAGTTTGTCGATGTCTTCCAGGATGCGCTGCATGTCTTCCGGGCTGGTGGCGCGATAGAAGTGGCCGTCGGTATCCGCCGCCAGTCGTCGCAATAGCGTTTCGTTGAGGGGCAGGGTGACGATTTCGGGCTTTTCAATGGGACCGCGGGGAAAGGCCACCTTGTCGTCACTGCCGATGCCGATGATGAAGGTGCGCACCCCCGCTCGCCGGGCCAGCCGTGCGGCGGCGGCTGGTGTGATGTCCCCCGCCGTGTTGGCGCCATCCGTCATTAGGACCAGGATGCGCCTTTCCGGCGGCATGATCTGCAGACGCTCCACGGCCAGGGCAATGGCCTCTCCCAGAGCGGTCTTTTCACCCGCCAGGCCGGTGCGGATATCGTCGATGAAAGAGGACAGTAAGGCATGGTCACTGCTCAAGGGGGCAAAGGTCAGGGCATCGTCGGCAAACAGTACGATCCCCATGCGGTCGTGTTCGCGCCGGGCGATGAAGGATTTGAGGTGTTGCTTGAGCAACTCGAGGCGGCTGACGGGCTGCCCCTGCTGATTGAAGTCCTGGGCGCGCATGGAGCCCGAGATGTCGATGGCCAGCATCAGGTCATGGCCCTGGCGGATGGAAGGGTGTTCGAAATCCCACCATTGGGGGCGCGCCAGGGCCAGCACCAGGAGCAGACAGCCTGTCAGCCACGGCCAGGGCGCGCGCCGCCGCGGCCCCTTTTGTATCAGGTCGGCGATCAGGTCGGCCTGAGGATGCACGACGGCGGGAGGCGTGTGGACCGTGCGATGGCGGAGAGCGAGACGCCCGCCTGGGTTGCCCGCCAGTTTCCATAACAGGAAGGGCAGGGGGAGTAACAGCAACCACCAAGGCTGGGCCAGGGTCAGCATGGTGGTTCATCCGGTTGGGTGGACAGCCAGTGCCGGGCGCGTTCGAACACTTCCGGTTCGATAGCCTCTGACGTTTTCCGGTAGCGGGCGCGCTGAAGCAGCATGACCGTCTTCCGCCACGCATCTTCCTCATGGCGTAGCGGCGCCGGGCAGCGTGGCGTCAGTTGGGGCAGGGCCAGTCCCAAGCGCAGGATGGTGGCCAGGCGAAAGGCCGTCTCGCGGTCCGCCAGTTGACCGGCGAGCCATTGCGCCTGCAGCCGGTCGAGTTCAGCGCAGGCATCCAGTGATGGCGCCGTGGTGGTTTTACCCTCTGGCCGGGGGCGCCGCCACCACCAGAACAGCGCCACCGCCAGGGCCAGCAGCAACAGAAGAACAAGCCATAGCCACGTCCATTCCGGTGACTGTGGCATCTCGATATCGGCCAGACGGGCGAGCAGGGCGTCAGTGTCCTGCATGGGCCGCCTCCAACTGGGCCAGGGTGTCACGGTGATTGTCGACCGTGGCGAGGGTGACGCCACAGCGTGCGAGCAGCTTTTTCAGGGCCTGGTTGCGGTTTGCCATGGCTGCGTGAAAGCATTCGCGCAAGTGGCGGTTTCCTGTGTCGACCGTGGGGGTCGCACTGCTGTAGGGTGAATAGAGCCGCAGTGTGCCGGTATCCTCCAGCGTTTCTTCCCCCGGGTCTCTGATGAGAAGGGCGTGAGTGGCGCAGCCTTGGGTCAGAATCTGCAGCAAGGGGGCGTGGCTGTCTTCAAGGTTGTGAAAATCGCTGATGAGGCACAAGTCGGCGCCTGCTTCGATCCTTTGCGCCAGTGAGGGCAGCACGGCTGGCAGGGAGCTGGCCTGCGCCTCTGCGCTGGCCGGCGCAGGCGCGGCGGCGGCGTGCAGCAAGGGCAGCACGCCGCCCACAGCCCCGGCCGGAGGAAAATACTGCACACCGTCGCCGATGACCGCGCCGGCCACCCGTTCGCGGGCAGCCAGGGCGCTGAAGGCGAGGATGGCGGCGCAGCGCGCCGCGCAGGTGGCCTTCAATTCCTTGCGGGTGCCGAAGAACATGCCGGGATGGCGGTCGACGACGAGGAACAGATTGCGTCCCCGTTCATCGAGAAAGACCTTGGATACGGCCCTGCCGCTGCGTGCCGTGGCGCGCCAGTCCAGATGGCGGATGTCATCGCCTGCCTGGTAGGGGCGGCTGTCATGGATTTCCATGCCCTGGCCGCGGAAAAAACTCGCGAAGGGTCCGGCATGAGGCGCGCCCGTCTTGTGGCGGTTACGTTGCCATTTTTCCACCACCAGCCATTGGAGTGCTTCCAGTTCCGTCGTGGACAGCAGCGGCGGATTGCTTGCAGTGCTTAAAGTCATGTCACCAGCATCATGGGGCCGGTACGACCTCCACGATGCGCTCGATGATATGTTGCGGGGTGACGCCAGCAGCGCGGGCGGCGAAACTGGGCGCGATGCGGTGGTTGAGGGCATCGAAGGCGAGTTCCACAATATCGTCGGGGGTGACGAAGTCCCTGTTTTGCAGGAAGGCGCGGGCGCGGGCTGCTTGTGCCAGGGCGAGGGAGGCGCGGGGAGAAGCGCCGCGGCTGATCCATTCATCCAGTTCCGCATCCCGCGCCGCCGGGTCGCGCGTGGCGCCCACCAGGGCAATGATGTAACGTTCAAGCATCTCATCCATGTAGATCTCATTGGCGGCGCTGCGCGCCCGAAGGAGGTCCTCTGCCGTCATGGCCGGGGCGGCCGGGGATGGTTCCGTTTCATCCTTCAGGCGCGCCTGTTCGTGATGGAGGATGGCCAGTTCCTCTTCGGGATCAGGGTAGTCGATGTGAACCTTGAGAAAAAAACGATCCAGCTGCGCCTCGGGGAGAGGGTAGGTGCCCTCCTGCTCGAGGGGGTTCTGGGTGGCGATGACCATGAAGACCGGAGACAATGCGCGGGTTTGTCCGCCCACGGTCACCTGGCGTTCCTGCATGGCCTCCAGTAGGGCGGACTGCACCTTGGGCGGGGCGCGGTTGACCTCGTCGGCGAGAATGACGTCATTGAAAACGGGACCCTCGACGAACCTGAACAGACCCTCCTGGGGCAGGAAAATATCGCTGCCCGTGAGATCGCCAGGTATCAGGTCCGGAGTGAACTGGATGCGCTGGAATTGCAGCGCCAGCCCACTGGCCAGGGCATGCACGGCGCGGGTCTTGGCCAGGCCGGGGACGCCCTCCAGCAGCAGGTGTCCGCCGGTGAGGATGCCGATCAGCAGGCGTTCAATCAGATTTTTCTGGCCGATGATCTCCTCAGAGAGATGCCGTTCCAATTCAATGAACTGATTTCTCATTGTATTTTCAGTTGGTCCTGTAAAATTTATGATATGGGCACTAGCGTGAATCCAGCCACCTGCGTTATCATCAGGGTGTTGTTTATTTATATTATCAGGATTTAATGATGTGGGTGGCAGGGCGCGGTATTAAATTGGCTACAAGAATGATTATATAGCCAATCGATCGACACTTCTCGGATCCCCTATGTTTTGATTTGACGGCAGGACGTGATGGCCTGGGCCTGATGTCCCGGGCCGGGTTATATTCCATGGATAACAATTCGACATGTTAAGATACGCGTTCGCTTCTGCCGGGACATTGGATACGGGGGCTTGATGCTGGAAGCCGTTGACCTGGCTGCCGTCCGTGGTGATCGGCGTCTGTTCGCCGGTCTCGGTTTTTCACTGCTGGAAGGTGAACTGCTGCACGTCCATGGTGTCAATGGAAGTGGGAAGACCACATTGCTGCGTATGCTGTGTGGGCTCGTCGTCCCCGAAGAGGGGCGCATCCTGTGGGAGGGGAAGGATATCCGCTCCGAGCGTGAGGCCTATTTGCGGAATCTCGTCTACCTGGGGCACCTGGGTGCTTTAAAGGGCGATTTGACGGGGGTGGAGAACCTGCGCATCACGGAAACCCTGGCGGGGGAAGCCGTCACTGAAGATCAGGCCATGGCGGCCCTGCAGGATGTCGGCTTGCACGGCCATGAAGACCTGCCGGTCAGGGTGCTGTCACAGGGGCAGCGGCGGCGTGTGGCGCTGGCCCGCCTTGCTCTGTCGCAGGCGGGTTTGTGGATACTGGATGAACCGTTCACCGCATTGGACAAGGCCTCGGTTGCGGCCCTGCGGGCAAGGCTGGAAAACCACCTGAAACAGGGTGGCATGGTAATACTGACCACGCATCAGGAGATCGACATCGATACGGCGCTGGTCAAGCAGGTGGCGTTGGGATAGTGTTTGCCGTTCTGCGATGTATGATGAAGCGCGATCTGATCCTGGCGGTGCGCCGGATGTCGGATGTGCTGACGACGCTGTTTTTTTTCATCATCGTGGTCAGCTTGTTTCCGTTGGGCATCGGGCCGGAGGTCGAGATACTGCGCATGATCGCGCCCGGTGTGGTATGGGTGGCGGCGATCCTGGCATCCATGCTGGCGCTGGGACGCCTGTTCGAAGGGGATTACCGCGATGGCACGCTGGAGCAGATGCTGCTGGCGCCACAGCCCCTCTCGGTATTGGTGCTGGGCAAGGTGTTGGCACACTGGGCGGTGAGTGGCCTGCCGCTGGTGCTGATGGCGCCTCTCCTGGGACTGCAGTTCGGGATGACGGCGGAGGGGTTGGGCGTGTTACTGGTGTCCCTGGTGCTGGGAACTCCGGCCATCAGCCTCATCGGCGCGGTTGGCGCGGCCCTGACACTGGGTGTGCGGGGCGGTGGCGTGCTGGTTTCGCTGCTGGTGTTGCCGCTCTATATCCCCGTGCTGATTTTCGGGGCGGGGGCGGTGGAGGCCAGCGTGACGGGGCTGGGCGCGGAGGCCCATTTGTCCCTGTTGGGGGCGATACTGGCGCTGGCCCTGTGTTTTGCGCCATGGGCGACGGCCGCGGCGTTGCGCATATCATTGGATTGATGATTGGAAGTGAGATGAGCAGGAAATGGCTTTTGCAGGAATAAACTGGTTCAAATATTCGTCTCCGGCGACTTTCTACCCGCTGGCGGGAAAGATGATGCCCTGGTTTGCAGGTCTGGCGGCGGTGCTGACCGTCATTGGCCTCTACATGAGTTTTTTCGTCGCGCCGACGGATTACAAGCAGGGTGAGGCCTACCGCATCATGTTCATCCATGTGCCGGCGGCATGGATGTCCATGTTTATCTACGTGGTCATGGCGGTATACGCCGCCATGGGCCTGATCTTCAATACCCGCCTGTCGGCCATGATGGCCAGTTCCCTGGCCCCGACGGGCGCCCTGTTTACCTTCCTGGCCCTGTGGACCGGTGCCCTGTGGGGCAAGCCCATGTGGGGTACGTGGTGGGTATGGGACGCGCGCCTGACGACGGAATTGATCCTCCTGTTCCTCTATATCGGCTTTATGTCCCTGGAGGCGGCCATCGACGATCCACGCCGCGCCACCCGCGCCAGCGGCCTGCTGGCTATCGTCGGTGTGGTGAATGTGCCCATCATCTATTTTTCCGTCGAGTGGTGGAACACCCTGCATCAAGGGGCTTCCATCAGTCTCGACAAGGCGCCGAGCATGGCGACCATCATGCTGGCGAGCATGCTGGTGATGACCCTGGCCTTCTGGATGTACACCATCGCCATGGTGCTGTATCGCGTGCGTTGCGAGATTCTCGAACGCGAGCGCCACAGTGAATGGGTTGTGGCTCTCATGGAAGAGCGCAAATGAGTGAGTTTTTTGCCATGGGTGGCTATGGGCTCTATGTGTGGGGCTCTTATGGGGTTACGGCCCTGGTGATCGTCGCTGAAATCGTCTGGGTGGTGCAGCGGCGCAAGGTTCTGCTGAAACGTCTGGCTCGCATGAGCCGTCTTACGAAGGGTTAGTCGTATGAAACCAAGACACAAACGAATGTTGTTCATCGTGGCCGGTGTGACCGGTATCGGTATTGCGGCAACACTGATTCTGAATGCCTTCAACAGCAACATGGTGTTCTTCTTCAGTCCCAGCCAGGTGGTGGCCAAGGAGGCGCCCCAGGAACGCAGTTTCCGCCTTGGCGGGCTGGTGACGGAAGGCAGCGTGGAACGTGAAGACGATGGCTTGACGGTGCATTTCACGGTCACCGACAACCAGCATACGATCCCTGTCGTATTCACTGGCATTCTCCCCGACCTGTTTCGTGAGGGTGAGGGCGTCGTGGCTCAGGGACGCCTGGGCGACGATGGTGTCTTCCATGCTGAGGAAGTGCTGGCCAAGCATGACGAAACCTATATGCCGCCCGAGGTGGCGGAGGCGCTGGAGAAGGCGGAGAAGGCCAAGCAGAGCAGCAATTCTGACATACAAAATGCGCCGGCTGGCGCCGGAGGGAGTATCTGATGATTCCTGAGATTGGACATTTCGCGCTCATCATGGCCTTGGGCATGGCTGTGATACAGGGGACCATTCCACTGGTAGGCGCCGCCCGTGGCATTCATGGCTGGATGGCCCTGGCCCGTCCCGTGGCTCAGGGGCAGTTCGTGTTCGTCGCCATTGCCTTTGGGTGCCTGACCTATGCCTTCATCGTCAATGATTTTTCTGTACTGTATACTGCCTCCCATTCCAATTCGGCGCTGCCTATCCAGTACCGCATCGCCGGCGTCTGGGGCGGTCACGAAGGCTCACTGTTGTTGTGGGCCCTGATGCTGACAGGATGGACCCTGGCCGTATCCGTCTTCAGCCGCAAGCTGCCAGAAGATATGGTGGCCCGGGTGGTGGGGGTGCTGGGCCTGATTTCCATCGGCTTCCTGTTGTTCATGCTGCTTACTTCCAACCCCTTCGAGCGCCTGCTGCCGGCGGCGCCCGACGGCCGCGACCTGAACCCCCTGTTGCAGGACCCGGGCCTGATCATTCACCCACCCCTGCTCTATATGGGATACGTGGGCTTTTCCGTGGCCTTTGCTTTCGCCATCGCCGCTCTCTTGGGCGGGCGTCTGGACGCCGCCTGGGCGCGCTGGTCCCGGCCCTGGACCACGGTGGCGTGGTTGTTCCTGACTCTGGGTATCGCCTTGGGTAGCTGGTGGGCCTACTATGAACTGGGCTGGGGCGGCTGGTGGTTCTGGGATCCGGTGGAGAACGCCTCTTTCATGCCATGGCTGGTGGGTACCGCTCTCATTCATTCCCTGGCGGTGACGGAAAAGCGCGGCTGTTTCAAAAACTGGACCGTGCTGCTGGCCATCATGACTTTCTCCCTGAGCCTGTTGGGCACTTTCCTGGTGCGCTCCGGGGTGCTGACCTCAGTGCATTCCTTTGCCGCGGATCCTACCCGCGGGGTGTTCATTCTTGGTTTCCTGGTCGTGGTCGTGGGGGGCTCGCTGCTGCTCTATGCCTTGCGCGCGCCCAGCGTGGGGCAGGGCGGGGCTTTCCAACTGGTTTCCCGTGAATCCTTTCTGCTGGCCAATAACGCTCTCCTGGTGGTGGCCGCGGGCAGCGTCCTGCTGGGAACTGTCTACCCCCTGGTGCTGGATACCCTGGGCATGGGCAAGATTTCCGTGGGTGAACCCTATTTCGATGCGGTGTTCATGCCCCTCATGGTGCCGCTGATCTTTCTGATGGGTATCGGACCGGTGGCGCGCTGGAAAAGCGCCAGCATCCCCGATCTCGTAGTGCGCCTGCGCTGGGCTTTTGGCGCGGCCGTGGTGACGGCACTCATTCTGCCCTTTGTCATGGGTAACTGGACGCCTCTCATCAGTCTGGGGTTGCTGATGGCCTTCTGGCTTATCGCCACGATTACCGTCAGCGTCGCACGCCGCTACCGGCGAAATGTGGAACTCGGACGGCCCGGTTTTTCAGGTATGACTCGCAGCTATTTCGGTATGCAGACGGCGCACCTGGGTGTGGCCATTTTCATTATCGGGGTCACCATGGTGAACGGTTATGAGGTAGAGAGGGATGTGCGCATGGATGTGGGTGACACCGCCACTATCGGTAACTATTCCTTCCGTTTCGATGGCGTGGCGGAGACCATGGGCCCGAATTATCGGGCAACCCGGGGGTTTATCCAGGTGAGCAAGGATGGCAAGAATCTCGTTCAGCTGCATCCTGAGAAACGTATCTACAACGTTCAGACCATGCCCATGACAGAGGCGGCCATCGACAGTGGTTTTTTCCGCGACCTCTATGTCTCCCTGGGCGAGCCGGTGAGTGGCGGCGCCTGGAGTGTGCGTATCTATTACAAGCCCTTCGTAGGCTGGATCTGGGGTGGATGCGCTTTCATGGCGCTGGGCGGCCTGCTGGCTGTCACCGACCGCCGCTACCGCATTGCCATCCGTGACAAGCTCAAGGGCGGCAAACGCAGGCGGTCAGGCACTTCACGGACTGATGACGCCAAGCCGTCACTGGCGACGGAGAGCAGTGCATGAAACGTGTCATCCCACTTGCGGCCTTTGCTGTGCTGGTCGTCTTTTTGGGGGTCGGGCTGATGCTTGACCCTTCCAAGGTGCCATCGCCGCTCATCGACAAACCGGCGCCGGCCTTCAGCCTCCCACAGTTGCACAATGCCTCGGCAACCATTTCCAACAGTGACATGCGCGGCAAGGTCTGGCTGTTCAACGTGTGGGCCTCGTGGTGTGTTGCCTGCCGCCAGGAACATCCTCTGTTGGTGGAGTTGGCGCGCAGGAATGTCGTGCCCATCGTGGGATTGAACTACAAGGATGAGCGCGCCGCCGCCATTCGCTGGCTGCAGGATCTCGGCGATCCCTATGTGGCAAGCGGTCATGATATCGAGGGTCGAGTAGGTATGGATTTCGGTGTGTATGGCGTCCCGGAAACCTATGTCATCGACAAGCAGGGCTTCATTCGCTACAAACAGATCGGTCCCATCAGCCCCGATGCCCTGAAAAACGACATATTGCCATTAGTGGAGAAGCTGCAGGGAACATGAACGAAAGAGTAATACAGAATGGGATAGGAGACAGGGGTTGTACCCCGGCACCTGGGATATGGCCGGGCCTGTTGCTGGGGCTGTGCCTGCTGTTGACAGGGGGCATCAGCCCAGCCAGGGAAGCCCAGCCCCTGATCGCGGACCCAGTCATCGAGGCGCGCATGGCGGCCCTGGGGGAGGAATTGCGTTGCCTGGTATGCCAGGGACAGTCCATCGCGGGTTCGGACTCCGATTTTGCCAAGGATGTCAAAAGGGAAATGCGCGCCATGATGGAAGATGGACGTTCCGATGCTGAGGTCGCCGAGTTCCTGGTGCAGCGTTATGGTGATTTCATATTGTTCCGGCCACCAGTAAAGGGCGCAACGATACTGTTATGGGCTGGCCCCTTCATTCTCCTCATCATCGCTGTAACTATTTTGATCGTCAGTCTGAAACGGCGCGGGCAGCGCACTGCGGCCATGACCTTGAGCAGCGAGGAGATGCGCCGCGCCGAAACCCTGCTGGATGAAAAGAAGAGCGGGAAAGACACTTAGCTCTAACCTCCGCCCTCCGATCAAGCCGAATTACACAAGAATGAATACGGGAGACCTTTTGGCATGACTGTTTTTGTAGCTGCCGCGCTGCTATTAGTGA
Organism: Gammaproteobacteria bacterium; assembly: GCA_026982565.1. Taxonomy (GTDB): domain Bacteria; phylum Pseudomonadota; class Gammaproteobacteria; order SZUA-140; family SZUA-140; genus SZUA-140. Next base: position 22,687 of record JALSGV010000153.1, on the reverse strand, counting down.
TTGCAGCGTTGGTATTTGTGATCCCTCCCTTATTGCAGAAGGGGCGATATAAGGGCATAGAGGATCGCAAGGTTCTCAACATATCTGTCTACCGCGACCAGTTGGTGGAACTGGAGCGTGACAGAGAGGCCGATGTCATCAGCCAGGAGCAATATGAACAAGGGCGCCTGGAACTGGAGAAGCGCTTGCTGGAAGATGTGGCCGAAGAGGATGCGGTCGCGGGCAATGCGGGTCCGGGTGACAGCAAGCCTTCACGGCTGCCGGCCATCGTCGTGGGAGTATTTCTGCCGGTGTTTGCTGTGGGCGTCTATTTGAGCCTGGGGTCGCCTGGCGCCCTGAATCCCGAGACGGCTCGGGCTCCGAGCATCACACCGGATATGTCCGACGAGCAGATCGCAGACCAGATCAATCAGATGGTGGCGCAGCTGGCCAGTCGCCTGGAGGACGACCCCACTGATGCCGAAGGTTGGGCCATGCTGGGCCGTTCCCTCATCGCCCTGGAGCGTTTCGACGAAGCCCTCTCCGCGCTGGAAAATGCCACTCGCCTCAATGATGGCGATGCCCAGCTGTTCGCGGACTATGCCGATGCCCTGGCCATGGCGGGCGCCCAGTCTCTCGAGGGGCGCCCCATGGAGCTGATTCGCCAGGCCTTGAATATTGATCCCAATAATCAGAAGGCCTTGTGGCTCGCCGGCACGGCCGCCTATGAGCGGGCGGATTTCAAGGAGGCGCTGCGTTACTGGGAGCATCTTTACCAGTTGGTGCCACAGGGTTCCCAGGCAGCCAGGACTATGGAAAGCAATATGGCTGAAGCAAGAGCCTTGTTGGCGGGCCGTAACACCGGCGCGCCAACTGAAACAGCGCCTGCCCCCGATCCTGCGGTGGCTCAAGCGCCGAGCAGCGATGGTGAGGGTATAGAAAAGCTGGATGGTATCGTTACACTGGATAGTGCTCTGCGGGATCAGGTGGACGCTGCGGACACGGTTTTTATTTTTGCCCGCGCCCCGCAAGGTCCGCGTATGCCCTTGGCCATCATTCGCGCCCAGGTCAAGGATCTCCCCCTGCAGTACACGCTGGATGACAGCACGGCCATCAACCCCGCCATGAAATTGTCCATGTTTTCCCAAGTGGAAGTGGTGGCGCGTATTTCCCGCTCAGGTGATGCGACGCCCAAAAGCGGGGACCTGCAGGGTAGCAGCGGCGTCGTCAGTGCGGGTGGCGCGGCGGATATCGTGGTCAATGAGATTATCCCATAGATATCCGTAGCGGCAGGGAGCGCGTACCTGAAGTTCCTGACAGATTGAAATCAAGGGGCAGGCCATTGTGTGCCGGCCCGCTGACTGCGTTGGCGAAACTTGCTGTAGAATGACGACAGCGGCCTTGCGCCGCCTTGCAGCGAAGCGGCACGCCATGGCTGAATACGATATATATTATTGCCGGGTTAATAATATGCGCGCCTGCCGTTCCTTCATCCTTCCCATTACGCTTATAATGTTGGTGTGGGTGCTGACTGCTTGCGGGCAGATGGCGCCGCCGGACAAATTGGTGGAAGGGCGTCCCTTTCCTGCCGTGGTTTTGACAGGTTTCGATGGTGAACGCCAGGCTCTGGACGATTACCGTGGCAGATTTGTCATACTGAATATCTGGGCCACGTGGTGCCCACCCTGCCGGGCGGAACTGCCCAGCCTGGACCGGCTGAACAATGCGCTGGATCCGGAGAAGTTCGTGGTAATCGGCTTGTCGGTGGACAGCGACCGGGACATCGCCTGGGAGTTTTACCGTGACAGGGGGGTACAATTCACCTCCTTTATCGATCCGGACGGAAAGATCAGTAAGGATATTCTGGGGATTCGTGTCTACCCGGACACCTTTCTGATTTCACCGCAGGGCAAGCTGATCCGCAGAATCGTTGGCGAGCGGGTCTGGGATGATCCCGCCATGATCGACGCCCTGAACAAGGCCTATGCCGGCGATACGGCGCTGCTGGAAAAAATATAGTAAAGAGGGTTGCCGAGATGATTTGGAGAAAAACAGGGTTCGTAGTGGTGGTGTGCCTGTTGTTGGGATGGGGCGGCTTCGCCGGCGCGGCGGATGCCGTCAATGGCGGTAAGCTCTATGCCAGGTTTTGCCAGAACTGCCACGGCAGCGATGGCGCCGGGCAGATTCCCGGCGCGCCCGATTTTTCCCGCGGTGAGCGCATGCTGCGCGCGGATACGGTGATCGTTGACAGTATCAAGAACGGCATGGGTATGATGCCCGCCTATCGCGGCCAACTGACCACCAGGGAGCTTTTCGATCTCACCGCATACCTGAGAACTTTACGCAGATGAACATGGCCCGCGCCGCCCTGGTCTGTGCCTGCGCGACGTTGCTGCTGGCAGGCGGTTGTTCGGAACCGCCGGATCAGGGAACGGTCTCGTCTCCTCCGGCCATGGAGCCAGAAGTTCAGCGGCAAGCATCCGAAACAGCTCAAAAGCCGGCGCCCAAGGTGCTGGAAACCTTCAATGTGGGCGACAATGTCTATGTCCGTTCCCTGGCCATCGACGCCGGGCGAAATTCTTTATGGGTGGGGACATCCCTGGGGGTGCATGAGGTGGATCTGGCAAGCCGTGACGTAAAGTCCACTTTTACCCGCAAGGACGGGCTTGCCAATGAATATGTTTTTGCCATTCTCGTGGACGGACAGGGCAACAAGTGGTTCGGCACCAATGGTGGCGGTATCACCCGTTACAAGGATGGTCAGTGGAAGACTTATTTCCCCATGCACGGCCTGGCGGATTACTGGGTCTATTCCTTTGCCGAGCAGCCCGATGGCGGCTTGTGGATCGGCACCTGGGCGGGCGCCAATTTTTTAGACCCCCGCAAGGAGGCGTTTACCACTTATTTCGACGAACTCGTCAATGAGTGGGTCTATGGCGTGGATATCGATTCCCATGGACGGGTATGGCTGGGTACCGAGGGCGGAGTATCCATGTTTGACGGGACGGCATGGAGGGCCTGGACCCATGAAGATGGTCTCGGGGCGCCCAACCGCGAGCAATTGCCTATTAGCACCAATACCGGACTGGGTACCCGCGCGCGTCACGACCTGAGCGTCGTATCGGAAGGCAGGCCGACTTACAACCCCGGCTATGTCTTCAGCGTCCACGTGGCCCGGGACGATACGGTGTGGGCCGGTACCTGGGGCGGGGGAGTCAGCCGCTTCGCCAATGGACGATGGACCAATTTCACGCGGGAGGATGGCCTGGCGGGCAATATCGTGTTCAGCGTGACGCAGGATGAGGCGGGCGTGATGTGGTTTGGCACCAACCAGGGCCTGTCCAGCTATGATGGTCTGCACTGGCAAAGCTACGGGCGGGCCAATGGCATGATGGACGAGAATATCTACGCCATCGCAGCAGCCCCTGACGGGGATATCTGGGCCGGTTCCAAGGGCGAGGTGGTGAGAATAGGGATTGAGTGAGAAGGCGGGGTTTGAGCCATGCCATTGTGGTGGGCGGCCCTGTGTACAGACAGCAGCAGGTAGAGTGTCATGAAACTGGATCATAAAGGCTGGGCGTTACTGATTTTGGTGGTGGGTGGACTGGTTCTCGGCAGTTACATGCTGGGCCGCCAGCAGGGAGGGGAGGAACCCGGCGTGGCGCAGGCGCCCGCGCCGGTCTTGGAGAACAGCGCAGGTGTCTTGCCACCCGGCGCGCAGATGCCCTTGAATCATCCACCTCTGGATCAGCCCGCTGCTGCGTTGCCCGCCGTCAACGCCCAGCCCGCCCAGGCGCGTTTCACCCATTTTCGCGTCGGCAACCGTAATGTCAAAGGCATCATTGTCGATGGCAAGGATGCCTGGATTGCAACCTCTGGCGGTGTGATTCGCTACGATACCAGTAACGACAGCCACAAGGTATTCGACAACAAGCTCGAGGGCCTGCTGTCCAATGGTATCTTCCATGTCAGCAAGATCAACGGCAAGATCATCGTCGGCACCTATGGCGGGGGCTTGTCCATCTATGATCCTGCGCTGGACAAGTGGAAGAACTACAATATTCCCGAGGGGCTGGCGGATCAATTCGTCTACGATGTGGCGCAGACTCCCGCCGGCGATATCTGGATCGCTACCTGGTCGGGCGTCAATCTTGTCAAAGGCGGGAACTTCGATGATCCGGCCCAGTGGGAGACCTTCACCATGGAGAGTACGGGCGGCGGCCTGCCTAATCCCTGGGTCTACGGCGTGGAAGTCGGCAAGAATGGAGAAATGTGGTTCGCCACGGAGGAGGGGCTGGCCCGCTACAAGGACGGTGAATGGCGCAATTGGCAGCACAGCGACGGCCTTGGAGCGTCCTATGAACTGGTCAAAGACGCCATTCAGTCCACTAACGACCCGGCCCGTGCATCCATGCATCATGCCCAGCAAAAGGCCGAGCAGGGGATGCAGGACGTCAAGGTGGCCTATAACCCCAACTACATTATCTCCCTGGTGGTGGACAACAATGGTACCGTATGGGCCGGTACCTGGGGGGCGGGACTGGCGCGCTTCGACGGGCAGAACTGGAAGAACTTTACTACTGCGGAGGGCCTGCCTTCCAATCACATTTTCATGCTGCACTTGGATCGTGAAGGAGCCCTGTGGGCCGGCACCAGCAAGGGCCTGGTGAAAGTGGAGGAGAACGGCGCCCGGCTGACGACGCTGACGACGGCTGACGGGTTGTTTGCCAACAATGTCTTTTCCATGGCCCGCGCCGAGGACGGCACCATGTGGGTCGGCAGCTTTGGCGGGGTGGCCAGGATACCGGACGCCAAACCTTAGGGTTTTTCACGCAGACAGCGGAAACTTTGAATCACAATGACTGCACGTCATGAATAGCCTGGGTACACGCCTCGCAGTCATCATATCGGTCGCTTTGTTTTCACTCCTGCTGGCAGCCGGCTGGCTCATCGAGAAGCAGCTCAACCGCGCCTTCATGGAGAAAAACCTCTTTCACATGGAGATGCATGCCCAGTCACTCCTCTCCAGTCTCAAAACCCTCATGTTGAGCGGCCAGGGCGCATTGACGCGCGAGTGGCTGGACCATATGCGCGCGGATGAGGATGTGCTTGAAATCGACGTGTTGCGCCGTGACGGGCGCTCTGCCTTTTCCGATCTTTCGACCATTGATGCCGTCAATGCCTACCTTGGAGAACAGCGCTTCTCGCGCCTCGAAGCGGCGCCCCATGACGGTCGACAGGCATCCTCCCCCGCTTTCCGCGAGGCACTGCAGGGGCGGCTGGCGTTCGACCAGGGTATGGCGGATCAGTTGACGGTCTATGTGCCCATCCGTACGGAGACAGCCTGTCTTTCCTGTCATGGTTACGATAGTGAGCCGCTGCGAGGTGTGTTCAAGGTCAGCCTCGTATCCGCCCAGAGCCGTGATCAGCTGAATGAGATACGCCATGAGTTATGGCTTATCGCCATCGCCCTGGTCGTTCTGCTGGGCGTCATGCTGTGGCTGGCCCTGCACTATGGCGTAATACGGCCGGTCCGCCGCCTGCGGGACGCCATCGTGGCGGTAGGGCATGGTGACCACGAAACCAGGCTCCCCACCATGCGCCATGATGAGCTGGGTGAAGTGAGCCGTGTCTTCAACCGTATGCAGGACCAGTTGCAGGAGACGGAGAGCCGTGTACGCGCCGTCATGGACAATGTCGCCGATGCCATCGTCATCCTCGATGAGAACGGTGAGATCATGACGGCCAATCCTGCCGTGATGACGCTGTTCGGCTATGCAGTGGAGGAATTGGTGGGTGAGAAAATTACCCGGCTCATTGCCGATGGAGACAATGACCTGGTCACGGCCTTTCTGGAGGGCGAGCATCCGGGCCGGTCCGGTGATGAACAGGAAACCGAGGGGCGGCGCAAGGATGGCGCGGTATTTCCCATCGCCCTTGCCTTCAGCGCCATGACGGTTGGCAAAAAGCGCTATCTCATCGGCATCATCCGTGACATCACCATACACAGGGAGCAAATGCAGGCCCTGGAACATCAGGCCCTTCATGACGACCTGACCGGCCTTCCCAATCGCGTGTTGCTGGGGGATCGTATAGAGCATGCCATTCTCTCCGCCCGGCGCAATCGGTCTACCCTTGCCTTGCTGCTCACCGATCTCGATCACTTCAAGGAGATCAACGACACGCTGGGGCATCATTGTGGCGACCTCATCCTCAAACAGGTGGCGCAGCGCATGCAGAGGCTGGTGCGCAGTACCGACACGGTCGCCCGTCTGGGGGGGGATGAATTCGCCATCCTGCTGCCCACTGCCGACAGGGCGCAGGCTCGCACGATCGTTGAAAAAATGATCAAGGCCATCGAGCAGCCTTTCGAGCTGCAGGGCAAGACTTTCATCCTGGGTTCGAGCACCGGCATCGCCCTGTATCCCGAGCATGGCGACGATGGCCACATCCTCCTGCAGCGGGCGGATGTGGCCATGTATCTTGCCAAGCGCGAACACCTGGGTTATGCCGTCTATGAGCCGGATCAGGACCAGCACAGCGTCGAGTTTCTCACTCTGAAGAGCGAACTGCGCAAGGCCATCAAGAACAAGCAGTTGGTACTGAACTATCAACCGGTTATCGATATGAAGAGCGGCCGTGTCAATGGCGTGGAGGCGTTGGCGCGATGGAACCACCCCGAGCGTGGCCTGTTACTGCCCGATGAGTTCATCCCCCTGGCGGAACAGACCGGCCTGATCAGGGACGTGACCATCTGGGTGCTGACGGAGGCCGCGCGTCAGTGCAGTGAATGGCGGTCGCTGGGCCTGGAGTTGCGCATCGCGGTCAACCTCTCCGTCTATAATCTCTATGATGCGCGTTTTCCCGAACACGTGGTGCGCATCATCGACGAGATGGGGCCTTCTCATGCCTCACTGCGCCTGGAGATCACAGAGACCGCCATTATGTCGGGCCCTTCCAATGCGCTGGAGATATTGAACCGTCTCAGTGTCCAGGGGGTGAGGATCTCCATCGACGATTTCGGTACAGGCTATTCCTCGCTGTCTTATCTGAAGCAACTGCCCGTTGACGAACTCAAGATCGACAAGTCCTTCGTGACGGGCATGGCGGTGGACAACAATGATTCCGTGATCGTGCGCTCCACCATCGACCTGGCCCACAATATCGGGCTCAAAGTAGTGGCGGAAGGCGTGGAGGATGAGCAGACTTATCAGCTATTGCATGGCTTGCATTGTGACGCGGCCCAGGGGTTCTATATGAGCCGCCCCCTGTCAGCCGGGGACCTCATGAGGTGGTTGCGGGAATCCCGCTGGGGAGTGAGGAAGGATGTTCATTAGTCCTGATCTATTTTCCGGGCTTCGCTACAAAACCTTCCTCTGCAGCTAAGGAAACCGGGCGGAAGACGTCGACCTTTCTGAAGAACTGGTCCACCACGTAGATACGGCCGTCCTCGTCCACGTCTATTCCCGCGGGTAGCATATACTTGCCGGGCATGCCTGACTGGCCACGATCGCCGATGTGCATGAGCAGTTGGCCCTTCGCATTGAAGATCTGGAAATTGCCGAATGCCGTGTCGATGACGTAGATATTGCCGGCGGGGTCTGTGGCGATACCCTTGGGGCGGGCGAACTGTCCGGGGAGGCGGCCGACGGTGCCGAAGCTGAACAGGAAGTTGCCCTCCGGGTCGAAGACCTGGACACGGAAATTACCACTGTCCACCACATACAGTCTGTCCGCCGGTCCGATGGTTACCTGGATGGGCAGATTGAATTCCCCTTCCTTGCTGCCGCGCTTGCCTATGGTCTTGATCAGGTCGCCTGTGGCAGCGTCATAGACCTGCACCTGATGCGACATGGAGTCCACACCGCCCGTATCGAGGACGTAGGCGCGCTTGCCGTCATTACTGATGGCGATATCCGTGGGCCTGCGCAGCTCTTTTGCATTGCCGATGGCGCGCAGGAATTGTCCATCCCCCGAATAGACCATGATGCGTTTGCCGCTGATATCGCTCACATAGAGATCGCCGTTGACGGCAACGTCCATGCCCAGGGGCTTTGCCAGCAGGCCGGGTTTTTTGGTTCCGATTTCAAGGAAACGCTTGCCCGGGATATCGAAGAGGAAGACACTGCGCTGTACTGAGTCGGAGACATAGACCCGGCCCCTCTGGACAGCCACGTCATAGGGTTTGACCAATCCCATGAGTTTGCGCGAGGCGCCCGTGGCGTATTGCCGGAAGCGCATCCCGCGGGTGTATTCCTCCACGTCGTCGTTGTAGAGCAGGGTGCGTTCGAACACGAAACGCGGTTCGGCGGGTGGGGGTGGATAAACCGGCGGGACGAAAGGTTTTTCTTCCGGAGCCGTGGCGCAGGCGTTAAGCAGCAGGATCATCACGGCCAGAAAGGCGGGTTTTACGATAGTGATGCCAATCCGTGTTTTCGCTTCGCGCCTCACGTTTTACGCCTCACTTGGTAAGTGCTACTGGCGCTGCCGGCAGAATGGTCTGGCACATCGGCACAGAATTACTTGATATGGCAGGTCTCACACAGCCGGTCGGCGCTGACGCGCAGCAGCAGTGTGACATCGGGGTCATGAACATTGTGGCAACTGGCGCACTCCACCTTGTTGTCATAGATCTTCACGCCGTTGTCGAAGCCGTAGGGGCCATCCGGCAGGCGGAAATCCGGATCATTGTGATTGAGGCCGGCATAGGTCATGGAAATAGGGTGGTCGTTGGTCAGGTCGGTGCCGAGGTGTTTGATGGCGATGTTATGGGCAATGCGGCCATTATGGCACTTGGCGCAGTTCATGAGGTCATCGGCACCGTTGATGCGCAGATGCAGCGCCGCGTCCTCGCTGCTGCGCCAGCCGTTGGGCTTGAAGACGGTCATGTCCACCGCCATGGTGCCGTCGTGGCAGGACAGGCACAACAGGCTGATGGGGCTGGGCGTGCGCACCTTGTTGTCGAGGGTGCGGCTGTCATAGAGGTCGTAGGTGTTGGTGGCGCCCTTGAAGCGGTTCCACCCGGGTATGCCGCCCAGCTCGGTGGAATCCACGTCACCCTTTTCGGGAGGAATGTGGCAATAGACGCAGGACTCACCCAGATCGGAGAAAGCAACGGTGGGCATGGCCACGACCCCGGCGCGCTGGTTGAGGCCGGTGAAGTCGTGTTTGGTGCCAAGGATGGTGCCGCTGAACGCCCCGCTTGCCCATAATCCACACAGGCCAAGGATCGCCACCAAGCCAATGGATATGATTATGCGCCGTCTCATTTGTCACATCGCCCGTTCATGAGCATAATATCTTATCACTTCTTCCTTAATTAGCAATAACGATTGCACGTGGTGCTGGCACAAGCCTTTGTTTTACGACACAATAGTGTTTTGCCTTGCGATGATTCCCAAAGCCCGGCGGGCGCCGGGAAGGTCGGCGGCCCACTGACGATGAAAAACCGATATGCATATATTCACAATACGCGCGGGCTTTAGGGCCGTCCTGGTCATACTGTTCTTCCTGTTGCCCGGGGGCGCCTGGGCGGATGAGGCCGTGCTCCGCGGTCAAGGGGACAGCGCGGCGCTGGATGAGGCCGCAGATCTCTATCGCAGGCATTGCGCGGCCTGTCATGGCGACCTGGGTGACGGCAGGAGCCGCGCCCAGTTCGGGCTCAATCCGCCGCCGCGTGATTTTACCGCGCCTGACGCCTGGTACGAACTCAGTCACGAGCGTATGTTGACCTCCATCAAGTACGGCCGCCCGGGTACGGCCATGGTGGCATGGGAGAAGAAACTGTCCGATACCGAGATCGAGGCCCTCGCGGTTTATGTCCGCGAGACCTTCATGCGCGATCCCGGTGATGACAGCCTCCATCGCGGCAAGCGGCTCTACAAGAAAAACTGCAGTGCCTGCCATGGCGATCGTGGCAATGGCGCCAGTTGGGCGAAGAACAGCCTCAATCCTTCACCACGGGATTTCACGTCCCCTGAGTCGCGCGCCGAGTTGACGCGGGACCGCATGGTGACTTCCGTATCTCACGGCAGGCCCGGTACGGCCATGATGCCTTTCAACACCCGTCTCAGTGAAACGGATATCGCTGCAGTGGTGGATTACATCCGTACGGAATTCATGAGTGATGACAGGCCGGCTCAAGATGCGGATACGGCCCACGCCTTGCCGCCCGCCGTGCCGCCGGCGTCCCCGCCACAGCCCGCTGATATGAGCCTCGTCTTTCCCCATGGCCTGGTTGGTGACCCTGACAAAGGGAAGACTTTCTATATGGCGAACTGTTTCACCTGTCATGGCAAAGAGGGAGACGGGCGCGGGCCCCGCGCCTCTTTCATCTATCCGCGGCCACGTAATTTCGTGGGGGAGCAGGCACGCCTGACCCTGAATCGTCCGGCGCTGTATCGCGCCATTTCACAGGGGCGCAACGGCACGGTCATGCCGGCCTGGTCGCGGGTGCTCGATGGGCAGCAGATCGCCGATGTTGCCGAATTCGTCTTTCAGGCATTCGTCCAGGCCGATGCGCCTGTAAATGCGGTGCCGGTGGATGAGCAGAAAAAAAAAGCACCCTGACGGGCGTCCACGCCCCGGCGGACAGGCTGCGGCGTGGGCGCGACATCTACAATTATCGCTGTTATTTCTGTCACGGATATAGTGGCGATGCCAGGACTTTGGCCAGCACCTATCTTTCGCCACCACCACGCAATTTTATTGCTCTCGATCCAGAGCAGGTATCCAGGGGACAGTTTGTCGATGCGGTGACGCACGGCAAGGCGGGCACCGCCATGATGCGCTTTGATGGTCTGTTGAATGAGGAGGATATCCAGGCCGTGGTGGACTATGTACTTACCACTTTTGTGAAAAACAAGGGAGAGAATACGCGTTACCATATCCCGGAAAATGGCTGGGAGAATCATCAGCGCTATGCCATCGCTTTCCCCTTTGCCCTTGGCGAGGTCGATCTCGACACGCCGTGGGAGGAGTTGAGCCCCGACCTGCGGCAAGGCAAGCGGCTGTTCATGAACTCGTGCATCACCTGCCATGACCGTGCGGCGGTGGGTCAGGAAGGTGCGCCGTGGGAGCCTCGCGCCGTATCCATCCCGCGGGGTGGTTATTCTCATCGTCAGGGTGATGGTGAGGGAGATGCGGTGAGTGGCGCCACGCCCTATGCGCGCCATGATGTGCCGCCACGTCTGACGGGCATGACGGCGCAGGAGCGGCGTGGCGAGCGTCTTTTTCAGGACAACTGCGCCTTCTGTCACGCGGCCGATGGCACAGGAAAAAACTGGATCGGCAGTTTTCTCGAGCCCCATCCCCGTAACCTGACGGAGCCGGATTTCGCGGCCACCATGGACAGGGTGAAATTGCTGGATGTGATTCGGGAGGGTCTGCCTGGCACTACCATGCCGGCTTGGGGGGCAGTGCTGGATGAAGAGGAGATGGCGGCGGTCGCGTCTTATGTGGAGAAGGCCTTTTTTTCCAGATAGGGCGCACAGAGGAGAAAAAGGACAGGCCATTGTGTGCCGGCCCGCTGACTGCGTTGGCGAAATTTGCTGTAGAATGACTGCAGCGGCCTTGCGCCGCCTTGCAGCGAACCGGCGCACAATGGCTGAATACGATATATATTGTTGCCGGAGTAATATATTGCGGGACGGATTCTAATGGTTTGACGCCTACCACGAAGGACACGAAGATCACGAAGTTTTTTATGAAAGCGCCGATTAATCCCTCATCCCGGCGAAAGCCGGGATCCAGGTTGTTGATATTCCTGGATTCCGGCCCGCGCCGGAATGACAATTTTTGAATTGATCAGACCTTTCTTATTTCATTTCTTCGTGCTCTTCGTGTCCTTCGTGGTAAAAAAACAACGATGATACAAAGATGATTGATAAGGTGATAAAGGCCGGCATCGTCGGCGCCACGGGTTATACGGGAGGCGAGTTGATCCGCCTGCTGCTCATGCATCCCCGCGTAGAGATTGCGGTAGTAACTTCGCGCAGCGAAGCCGGGCGGGAGGTGACGGAATTGTTTCCCAATCTGCGTCACCGCATCGGCCTGGCTTTCACGGCGCCAGATATGGCGCAACTGGGCGAATGTGATGTGGTCTTTTTTGCCACGCCCAACGGCACGGCCATGACGATGGTTCCGGATCTGTTGCGGCAGGGGGTGCGCGTGGTCGATCTGTCGGCTGATTTCCGGATCAAGGACAGTCGCGTCTGGTCACACTGGTATGGGATGGCACATGCCTGCCCTGAATTGCTGGAGGAGGCTGTCTACGGCCTGCCGGAAATGAACAGGCAGGATATCGCCACCGCGCAGCTGGTGGCCAATCCCGGCTGTTATCCCACGGCAGTGCAACTGGGTTTTCTGCCCTTGCTGGAAAAGGGGCTGATCGATCCGGCATCGCTTATTGCCAATACCGTGTCGGGTGTCAGCGGCGCGGGGCGCAAGGCATCCGTCGGTCTGCTGTTCAGTGAGGTCGATGAGAACTTCAAGGCCTATAACGTGGCCGGTCACCGTCATCAGCCGGAGATCGTTCAGGGGTTGCGGACAGCGACACGGCAAACTGTGCATTTGACCTTCGTGCCCCACCTGGCGCCCATGGTGCGTGGTATCCATGCCACGCTGTACGGTAGGGTGCTGGCAGCGGCTACGGACCTGCACGCCCTTTTCGAACAGCGTTTTGCCGATGAGCCTTTCGTCGATGTGCTGCCGGCGGGGCAGCATGTCGAGACGCGCGCCGTCACGGGCGGGAATCACTGCCGTATCGCTGTTGTCAGGCCCCGGGATGAAGAGACGGTCGTGGTTTTGTCGGTGATCGACAACCTCATCAAGGGGGCCGCAGGGCAGGCCGTGCAGAACATGAACCTCATGTTTGGCTGTGACGAGACCGTGGGTCTGGAAAGTATTGCCATGATACCCTGAATTGGCGATGCTCCATAAACCGTCCCACGTTATCGTCAGATCCCATCAGCACAGGAAGCGGCAGATCGCCCTTGCCCTGCTGCTGGTGACAGTCCTGCTCGCCGTGTGGCTGGCCTACGAATACGGACGCAAGCAGGCCGGCTTCGACAGCATGGCCGCTGCCCGCCAGCAAGAGGCGCTGCAACAGACCATCCAGGCCCTGGAGGAGCAGAATACGGAATTGAGCGGGCAGATCGCCATACTCCAGCAGGCCGGTGAGGTGGACCGCCATGCCTACAAGGAGGTGGAACAGACGCTAAAGACCCTCCAGGACGAAATTCTCGAGATGCGGGAGGAGGTGAAGTTCTATCGTGGCATCGTGGGACCGGCCGATATCAACAGCGGCCTTCAGGTAAAGAGTTTCATGGCGCGCCAGAACGATCAGGAGAACAGCTACCATTTTCGCCTCATCATGGTTCAATACGGCAGGCAGACCCGCGCCGTGCGTGGTGTCGTGCGCATGACCATGATAGGCATTCAGGAAGGGGCGCAGAAAAGCCTGGCATTGAACGACGTGGATGACCGCAAGCGCGCACAACTGAAATTCCGCTTCAAGTACTTTCAGGAATTGAATGGCGATATCATCATGCCCGAAGGTTTTGTTCCCATCCAGGTCGTGCTGAAAATCATCCCCCAGGGCAAGGGCGCAAAATCGTCCGAGAAGACCTTCAATTGGTCGGACGTGATCTCATAGCGGAGCGGAGGAAGGCAAACATGAAACTTGGCGGCAGGAAATACAAGAATACCCGGGTCGATACGCTGATTGGCCAGCAGACCGAATTGCGCGGTAATATCTGCTTTACCGGTGGTCTGCATATCGACGGCAAGATCCAGGGGAATGTGACCGCCGATGGCGACCACTCGTCGACGTTGGTATTGAGCGACAAGGGCGCCATCGAAGGGGAGGTGCATGCGCCTTTTCTTGTCATCAATGGTCTGGTGATCGGTGACCTGTATGCCAGCGATACCATTGAATTGGCGCCCAATGCCCGCATAACGGGTAATGTCTATTACGAAAAAATCGAGATGGCCATGGGGGCGGAGGTCAATGGCAGCCTGGTGCACATGGACGACACCGTTTCCCAGGGCAAGGGGCAGGAAGGTGATACTTGACTATTTTCCTGTGAAATCATATCATTAGCCGTATATTTTGTATGGAGTAATATCATGAACACAGCCACATCCGAATTACCCGGGCAGCCCACAGTGCACTTCACCGACAGTGCAGCCGCCAAGGTCAAGGCGCTGATCGAGGAGGAAAACAACGAGGCGCTGAAACTGCGCGTCTATATAACAGGTGGCGGCTGTTCAGGCTTCTCCTATGGTTTCACCTTCGACGAGACCATCAATGAAGGCGACGTGGCCATTGACAAGAATGGCGTCACCTTTCTCATCGACCCCATGAGCTTCCAATACCTCGTCAATGCCGAAATCGACTACTCAGAGGGCATAGAGGGCGCGCAGTTCGTCATTCGCAACCCCAATGCCACGACTACCTGTGGCTGCGGGTCATCCTTCAGCGTATAGCGCATCGGCGGGGAAGGGCAAAGGTGTTGTTGCCGGGTTCATTACAACCTGAACCCACGACTCAGGCATGAATGCTTGTCTTGACGAATACCTGACATCTGCCCCTTTCTCTCCGAGCCTGGAACTCAGAGGGAAGGGAAGCGCCTGGCGTCCCAGCCATTCATTTCCCTCCAATAATCTCAGGAAACCGGGCAATACGATGCATTGATTATTTCAATAAAGCGCGCGCGTCTATTCCTGTAAGCTTACAAGGCTGCTTATCAGGACCGCGTACGAGACAACATCATGCATCGACAACAGCTTCTGGAACTGCTTGCCCGCTACAGGACCCCTTATTTGGAAGAGGCAGCCATGGCCGCGCGTACTTGCCGCTTCGTTATGGAGCACAGCAATTGCTTCGACCGCGGCCTGCGGCCAGGCCACGTATCCGCTTCCGCCTGGATAGTGAATCCGGCGCGCTCCCATGTGCTGTTGCTGCACCACCGCAAACTCGATCTCTGGCTGCATCCAGGCGGGCATGCGGATGGCGACCCGGACATTTTACGCGTGGTAATGAATGAAGCTTCGGAGGAGACGGGTGTCGCAGAAGAGCATATCAAGCTGATGAGCGATGCCATATTCGATGTCGATATTCATACGGTATACGAAAGCGAGTACAGTCCACGCCATGAGCACTTTGATATTCGTTTCCTGATGGAGATTGATGACAGGCTGCCCTTGCCGGGTAACCACGAGTCGCACCAGATTGCCTGGGTGCCGCTGGAGGAGGTATCCAGTTTCAACAATACCCGATCCATTTTCAGGCTTCTCCAGAAGACGCGCCGCCTGGCGGCATAAAGTGCTTTTGGGTCTGCTCAGGTTTTTTAATCAGGCCATACACGTCGTGTGGGAATTGGCCCGCTCTTCGAGTCTCCCGCCTTTTTCCGGATGGCGGGTTTGGAGGGTTTGGCGGTGGTTTTTTCCTTGCGTTTTGCTTCCCTGACCGTGGCGGCCAATTTTTCTTCCAGGCGTGATTTCATTTTTGCAATACCTCCTCGATGATTGAATCAATTTCCTCCGCGGCCGCCTCGCCACGCTTTCCATAGCAGAAAACGCTGACACCTTCCAGGGCGGTGGAGCGGTAGACCGCGCGGCGGCGCAGCACACCCTTGAGAGAGGGAATCTCAAATTCCGCGAGGGCCTGTTGCATGGCGCGTGACAGCGCATTTCTCTGCTCGACCTGGTTTACGATGATGAAGGCTTTCAGCTCCGGGTTGACCTTGTTTCTGATCCGGCCAATGGCTGAGGACAGGCGCAGGCTGGCCCATAGGTCGATGGGCGATGGCTGCACGGGAATAAGAACCATATCCGAGACTGACATGGCCGCCCATGTGGTTTCCGTCTCCAGGGTGGGGGGGCAGTCAATTACGATGAACTGGTGTTTCTGGCGCTGACGGTTTATTTCATACTGCAGATCATCTTCCGCCCTTATCACAGATGCCGGGTACGTATGTTCTTCAGTTGCCATGCCCGCCCATTGCCAGGCAGAGCCTTGCGGGTCTGCGTCCAGCAGCAGGGTGCGGCCGCGCTTGGATAATCCCGCAGCGAAGTTCACGCTTAGCGTGGTTTTTCCGGTGCCGCCTTTCTGATTTGAAATTGAGAATACCAGTGATGACATTAGGTCGGGCATGTTTTATTAGGTTTCCGGGTCGAATGTAACACCATAAGACAAGCGATAACAAGGCCTTATTTGAGCGACCTAAATGTTGAGTCGCTGCGCCCAGGCCAAGCAGGGACCAGGTGGTTGCCATGCAGTCCAGTCACCACGTCACCCGATTCGCCATAGTCCATTTCTCCCGGCGCGGTAAGTGCAAGCGCGGTACGTTTGTGCAACTTTCAAGGAAAGCCAAGGCGCCCCAAATACATTATTAATTGCGCGGGAAATGATCGCGGTGCTCTAAAGTGTGCGCGCATTGAAAATTCTCGATGTTGGTATGTTGAAAAATTTAAACGGGGCGATTCAAGGGGGTAGCGCTTGGTATGCAGGATTATAGATGAAATGCATTCAAACTATCGATTGGTTTTGAAAGCTCGGCGGCAGTAGTCTTATGCTCAACTAGAATTTTACATAACCACTTCAGGAGTGAGCTGACCATGGCAAAGAAATATGATGCTGGCGTAAAAGAGTATCGCGACCTTTACTGGACCCCGGATTACGTTCCGCTCGACACCGACCTGCTGGCGTGCTTCAAGGTTACCCCTCAGGAGGGCGTGCCAAGGGAAGAGGCGGCGGCGGCGGTTGCGGCTGAGTCCTCGACCGGAACCTGGAGTACAGTATGGTCCGAGCTGTTGACTGACATGGAATTCTACAAGGGACGCGCTTATCGGATCGAAGATGTGCCCGGCGACAAAGACTGTTTTTATGCCTTTATCGCATATCCCCTCGATCTGTTCGAGGAGGGTTCTATTGTCAATGTGCTGACTTCTCTGGTGGGCAACGTATTTGGGTTCAAGGCGCTGAAGCATTTGCGGCTTGAAGATATCCGCTTTCCCATCGCGTTCGTCAAGACCTGCCTTGGACCACCCAGCGGTATCCAGGTCGAGCGCGACAAGCTCAACAAGTACGGCCGTCCGCTGTTGGGTTGCACCATCAAGCCCAAACTGGGCCTGTCCGCGAAGAACTACGGTCGCGCGGTTTACGAATGTCTGCGTGGTGGTCTGGATCTGACCAAGGATGACGAGAATGTCAATTCGCAGCCTTTTATGCGTTGGCAGAATCGTTTTGAGTTCGTGGCCATGGCTGTCGAAAAGGCGCGGGAGGAAACCGGTGAGGTCAAGGGTCACTACTTGAATGTGACGGCCAACACGCCTGAGGAAATGTATGAGCGCGCCGAGTTCGCCAAGGAGTTGGGTCAGCCAGTCATCATGCATGACTTTCTGACCGGTGGGTTTACCGCCAATTCAGGGTTGGCCAAGTGGTGCCGTAAAAACGGGCTCATCCTGCACATCCACCGCGCGATGCATGCGGTAATTGACCGCCATCCGAAACATGGCATTCATTTCCGGGTGCTGGCCAAGTGCTTGCGCCTCTCCGGAGGGGATCACCTGCATACTGGGACCGTCGTAGGTAAGTTGGAAGGTGACCGGGCATCCACATTGGGTTACGTGGACCAGCTCAGGGAATCCTTTGTTCCGGAAGACCGCAGCCGCGGAATTTTCTTCGATCAGGACTGGGGTTCCATGCCGGGCGTATTTGCGGTGGCCTCCGGAGGGATTCATGTATGGCACATGCCCGCGTTGGTGAATATCTTTGGTGATGATTCGATCCTTCAGTTTGGTGGCGGCACGCAGGGCCATCCATGGGGGAATGCGGCTGGCGCCGCCGCCAACCGCGTTGCCCTGGAGGCGTGCGTCAAGGCGCGCAACGAGGGCCGGGAGTTGGAGCGTGAGGCCAAGGATATCCTGACTGCCGCGGCCGGCAACAGTCCCGAGCTGGCGATGGCCATGGAGACATGGAAAGAGATCAAGTTCGAGTTTGAAACCGTGGACAAGCTGGACATTGCCTGACAATTTTGAGTGGAAACAGATCTAGGAGAAAACCATGAATACAAATGCTTCAACCGGTGACTACCGCACCCAGCAAACGCTCGAGACATTCTCTTTTTTGCCGCCGCTGACACAGCAGGAAATCTACGAACAGATCAGCTATATGCTGAGCATGGGGCTGACCCCGGCCATTGAGCATGAGAGCCCTGCCCGCGCCACTGATTATTACTGGACCATGTGGAAATTGCCGTTCTTCGGTGAGCAGGATCTGTCAACCGTTGTATCGGAGCTGGAAGCCTGCCACCGGACCTACCCTGATCATCATGTCCGTCTGATTGGATATGACAACTATACCCAGAGCCAGGGTGTTTGTTTCGTCGTTTATCGTGGCAAGGCGGCTTGGTAATGATGGTTGGCCATGCCGTTATGGCTGGCCAGGCTTTTTTTAACAGGTGAGACTCAATTATGGCCAATCAAGATATGTCGGGAAGACGCGCAGCCCGAAAGCGCCGTGAGGCCCAGGTTCATGGTAAGAAGGTGCTGGACCCCAGGGCAGGTGCAATGGCATCCGCAGCAATGGAAGAGAAACCGGTGGTCAAGAACACCGCCCGCAGCAGTGTGTCTTCAATGGAGAATGGCCGGAGCGCATCTCTGGCCCGCCGCAAGGCGATGTCACGATATGGGAAGAGCGCCATGGCGTCAAAGGACCGCCAGCGCGCGCAAAATGACATGCGCAATACCGGTGTTCCGCAGCAGACAAAGGAATGCGGCTGTGGATGCAATGGCAGCGGGGCTTGCGGCCAGGTTGAGGCGGAGAAACCGGGTAAATCAGAAGTCCCGCCAAGCGCTGTGCAGGTAAAGCGGCGCAGTAAGGAAACGGGAATTGTCACGCCGAGCAGTGCGGGACGCCTGAATTCCAAGATGCGCCGGCAGGCGATGTCCCTGCATGGCAAGAATGGCGCGGATATCTGCCGCAAGGGACTCAATTCCGCGCAGCTTGTTCGGCAACAAAACCCTGATATTTCTGGCCGTGATCTTGCCCGCAGTGTCAGGGCACAACGCGCGACGCGCGGCGCTGTTGGGGGGGGACGTTCTCAACCTGTTGGGCGGCTGCGTCCGGCGCGCGCCACCAAGGAAGTCAGCGGGACCAGGGTGTCGCACAGTGAAAAAACGACGGGTGATGAAGTTGGCCTTTGCCGTGCTGTAACTGGCACGGAATACCTGGCGAGCGAGGTGTTCGAGGAGTTCTGTCACAGTGACGGGGTCAATGTGCCTGGCAAGGTGGAAACTACGGAAACACTGCGTGGCGCGCGGGTAACGAGTGGCGGCAGGGTCGGTCGCAGCAGCAAAGTCACGGGCGACGAGCGCGGAAGTTGCCGTGTCGTAACTGGCGACGAATATGTAGGCCGTGAGCAGTATGAGGATTTCTGTGAAACCAGGCCCGAGCCAGGTGGCGCCAAAGTCAGTTTCTCTCAGACCACGCGCGGCCAGATTGTCTCTGGATCCAAGCCGGCCCGTTCCCGCCAGGTTACAGGAGATGAGGCAGGCACCTGCAAAGCGGTAACCGGCACGCCATATGCCGGTGTCGAACAATATCAGGCGTATTGTGAGCCTGACGAGACGCAATTGGCTGTGGCGCGTGCGCAGCGCGGAGGAGGTAACGTCGGACGGGATATTAGCGGTATTCAACCCTCCCTGGGCGGGCTTACAGGCGCTGAAAAGGGGGCATGTCTCAATGTCAGCGGCACGGCCTATATCGGTGCTGCTGCACAGAGTGAAGTGTGTGGGGCCCAGCCGGCCCAGATTGGCGAGACGGACTTTCCCCAACCATTGACCGGGACGGCATGGGGAGCCTTCAGTGTGGCGCCGCCAAACCATGCAGCCCTGGATGCCGGTGAAACGCCATCCCCAAGAGGGGTGACTGGTTCCAGGTATGAGCAGGGACGCATCAGTGGGGTCTTCTCCATGGGAGAGGGCAAGGTGACCGGTACAGACCAGGCCCGTTTTGGACAGGTGAAAGACAGCCCTGTGAGGCCAGCCGAACCTGTAATGTCAGAGGCGCCCCGGGAGTCTCGTGTCACCGGAGAAGGGATCGATACTGCACAAAGAGTTACTGGTGATGACTGGGATCGCGGCGATAGGGTGACCGGAACCGAAGGTGCTTCGGCTGTGAGGCGCAACCCGACCCGGCGCGGTCCCGTCAGTGCGATGCCATCCGTCGAGTCCAAGCGGAATGAAGGCGTGCCCCCCAGCGAGGTAAGCGTGACGGGCGGCACAGGCGGAACCGAGAAAGGTGCATTGGTGACACTCTCGGGAGGTGCGCGAGGTTAGCAGGTCCGGACTTATTTTCATTTTGGGGGCAGTATTGGATGGAGTATGCCGTCCTCCAGCTTTCTTATGCGGAAATGAAGCAATAAATGCCTTGGGAAATTGATTTTCAATGTACAACAGCCGATCGAGAAATAGACGCAGATTGCAACGCGCTCAGCCGTTGCCACACTCAGCCAGGGGCAGGGCTTATGCCATGGCGGGGTATTGTTCTGAGCGCGTTGATGTGCATCCGCTTACTGATATGGCTGAGAATGCCCTCCTGCGCCAGTACGAGCAGCAGGTAAAGCAGGCTTTCTTCCGCATCGAGCCAGCCTTGCGCCGACTCTCGTCCGTGCAACATGAAACTGACTTTATGGAACAGGCGCAGGCGATCGCTCAGGCTGATCTTGGATTCAACTTGCCGCAATCGATGTTGGCGGACAGCTGGATCAAACCCCTGGACATTGGCCGGATCTACGCCTGGTGTGTTTTCGAAACATTTCGCCGCTTGTCGGATGAGTTTTTCACCACGAGACCACTGGCCCGGGAGGATGACGATGCCTTTCAGGTATTTCTGCAGGAGTGCGGCTTCCATATCATGGATGTTTCACCTTGCGCCGATGGGCGCTTGGCGCATGTCATACGCTATGTGTTGCGGCTCCCCTATAAGGCCGTGCGCCGCAAGTCCTACGCAGGAGCAATGTTTGATATCGATGATAGTGTGCAGAAGTGGGTCGAGACAGAGATGTTGCGCTATCGGGAAGGGCGGCCTAACAGTGCAGATATGCCAACACGCTATCTCAAGGTTGCAGTATACCATCACAGCTCGGTTGCGCCTGAAAACGAGGGCTGTGCGGCTCATGGCAGCGATACCAGGCGGGCTGCCGAAGCGGCCTTGGCCCGCCTGCGGGCTTTTCGCCAGGGAGTGGAGAACAGTTTCTGCTGCGGCGCATCGATCGATTTGTTACTGATCGGTGTTGACACGGACAGCGATGCGATCCGGCTCCATCTGCCGGATGCGGACGGAGAAATCGATCCTGTTCACTACATTGATGCAATGGAATTGTACCAGGAAAGCAAACATGGTGGACTCCGTGAGGAATCAGGAGTATTCCGCCTCATCGAGGAGAGTTGCAGGCGCCATCAGGGAACACCTCCGCCACAGGGCATGTTGAGGCTGTCTGCCCGCTTGCTGCGCGGTAATTTTTCCCAGATCGATTATGTCCGTCAATATCATAAGGGCGGCTATCGGGATATCGGTCATCAGGAGCGTTTCATCGGAATGGGCATCGGATTCGAGGAGGTTCAACTGCGTAACCTTACTTATTTCGCCTACCTGAAAACAGTGGAAGAGGGAGGCAAGGATATGGATGTGGGTGTCAGGATCTTCTCGGCCCTGAATGTCTCGCGGGGGCTGCCCATCCCCGTGGTAATACGCTGCGATTACCACGGGCAGGTGCCCGGCGCGAGGGATCGCGCCGTGGATCGCTGCCGGCAGCTGGACGAGGCAGTGCGAACGCGATTCCAAGACTATGCCGAGCGTGGCTTGTTACACACCTTGCTGATGGTGCGCGACTGTCATGCCGATGGGCGTGCCGAAACGATAGGCAGCTCTCTGGAATTGAATCGTCCGGAGATACATTGATGAAAATTTGCAAAGTCGAAAAACCCCTGGTGGCAACCAACCGGATTCCTGGCATGGAGCACAAGCATCTTCAGGTGGTGCGTGACGGTAAAACCCGCTTGGTGGCGGTGGACTCGGTGGGCTGTTCTCCAGGCGACTGGGTGATCTGTGTCGGCAGCTCCGCCGCTCGTGAAGCGGCTGGCAGCAAGGAGTTTCCCAGTGACCTGACCATCGTTGGCATCATCGATTATTGGGATGAGGATCAGGGTTGATGGAAATCCTGAAGGTAATGGGCCCGCTTGTCTGTACTCAGCGTCATCCTGGCCTTGACCAGATCAGCTTGCGGGTATTGTGCGATGGCAACGGCAAGCTGCAGGTGGCGGTGGATACCTGCGGTTGCCGGCCTGGTAACTGGGTGTATGTGGTGAGTGGATCCGCAGCCCGTTATGCCTGCGGCGATTTTGCTGTCCTGACAGACTTGACCGTCGGAGGGATTATTGATTTCTGGGATGAACAAAACGGCCAAACTGGATTTATCAACGAGCAATGACTTATCAAATGGAGATAGAGCAATGAGTGAAAACAACTATGGTATTGCGCTGGGAATGATAGAGACACGGGGACTGGTCCCCGCTATCGAGGCGGCGGACGCCATGACCAAGGCGGCGGAAGTACGGTTGATCGGGCGTGAATTCGTCGGCGGCGGTTATGTCACCGTGCTGGTGCGCGGAGAGACTGGCGCGGTCAATGCGGCAGTGCGCG
>JALSGV010000152.1 GCA_026982565.1 Gammaproteobacteria bacterium | reverse complement strand
CGCGGTGCTGGGCGGCATCGACGAGCGGGACGAGCGCCGCAAGGCGCTGCGCATGTATGCCGATGCCATCGGCCTCGCCTTCCAGCTGGCCGATGACATCCTGGACGTGGAGGCCAGCGCCGAGGAACTGGGCAAGACGCCGGGCAAGGACATCGCCGCCGGCAAGGCCACCTTCGTTGACCTGCTGGGGCTTGACGGTGCCCGCCAGCGCGCACGCGAGCTGGTGCAGGAAGCCATCGCCGCGCTTGCGCCCTTTGGTGATGAGGCCGAAGTATTGAAGCAGGCGGCCCGCTTCATCATCGAGCGCCGCGCCTGAAATTGCCAAGGGGCTGTCTTGGACAACCTAACAGATTCCACTGCAATTATTTGTAATTTTGTCATTTTAATGGGTGTTGGCCAAGAGAAGCGCCAATGGCGAAAAATCGCCATTGGCGCTTCTTTGCCATTCTTTCTGTAAGCCCATGATTGTCAAGGCAGCATGCACATGCGGCGCAGCATTTGGATGATCCTCCTTGGCAGGATGAATCATTCAAACTGGCTCCTCGGCTGCATGTTCACAAGTTGCTGCCGTGAAGTGAGGGGTTGTGTGTGAAGTATTGTGCAAGAGACTGAATAAAGGGTGTTCTTATGAGAGTTCAAAGCTGCAATTTGCTCGAATCAGAAATGATGTCCTGCTGGTGCGGGGCCGTGCCCCGAGCCAGCAGGACACCTTGTTTTTCCTGAAGAAAAGGGAGGGGGGCCGGTTCAGTCGCCTTCTCCCGGTTCTTCAGAGAAGTATTTCTCCAGCTTGTTCGGCTCGCCGTCGTATTTTTCGGCCTCGGGCAGGGGATCCTTCTTGGAGGTGATGTTCGGCCAGATCTTGGCATACTTGGCATTCAGCTCCACCCACTTCTCCATGCCTGGTTCGGTGTCGGGCAGGATGGCCTCGGCCGGGCACTCCGGCTCGCACACGCCACAATCGATGCACTCGTCAGGGTCGATCACCAGCATGACCTTGCCTTCGTAGAAGCAGTCCACGGGGCAGACTTCCACGCAGTCGGTGTATTTGCACATGATGCAGTTATCGACGACGATGTAGGTCATGGGCTGATGCTCCCTTGCATTGGCTGCCCTGCACGGCAGGGCCATGCATGTTTGCCTGCATATATCCTCCAGCATCGTGATGATGCTCGCGGATGACCAGCTGTGCGCGTTCGTTGCCCTTGTTCTGGCTATAGGCCCGGGGGTGGCGGGTTTCAAGGTATGGCTGCCATGGCAGGGGCAAAAAATCGTACCGTGGCAATGATGTGGCACAAGGCACCAGATGTGAACAGGAAATCTTCCTGTATTCTCGGCAGGCTGCAAACCTTACCTGACGATTGGCCAGCCGATGATGCGTGCATCAGCTGCCGACCTCGATGCCCAGCGCCTTGATCTTGCGATACAGGGTGGAGCGGCCAATGCCGAGCTTGCGCGCCACCTCCGACATCTGGCCGCGATAGCGCTTCAGCGCCAGCCTTATCATGTCGGCCTCGATCTCCTGC
>JALSGV010000151.1 GCA_026982565.1 Gammaproteobacteria bacterium | reverse complement strand
GACAGGCCATTGCGTGCCGGCCCGCTGACTGCGTTGGCGAAACTTGCTGTAGAATGACTACAGCGGCCTTTCGCCGCCTTGCAGCGAACCGGCACGCAATGGCTGAATACGATATATATGGTTGCCGGGTTAATATTTCGACCCGCGGATAAAATCACGGAGATACAGAAGCGCTATGCGACAGATCATCGTCGACACGGAAACCACGGGCCTGGAGCCTTCCCAGGGACACCGCATCATTGAAATCGGCTGCGTCGAGATCGTCAACCGGCGCCTGACGGGTAACCATTATCACCAATATCTGCAGCCTGACCGCGGCATCGATGAAGCGGCCATGGAGGTGCATGGCATCACCAGCGAGTTTCTCGCGGACAAGCCCCGCTTTCCCGAAATCGTCGATGACTTCATGAGTTTCATCACGGGAGCGGAACTCGTCATCCACAATGCGCCCTTCGATATCGGCTTTCTGAATCATGAACTCAAATTGACGGATGCCGGTTGGGATGACATTACAAGCTATTGTTCGGTCGTCGATACCTTGATCCTGGCGCGAACGCTGCACCCGGGGCAGAAGAACAGCCTCGATGCCCTGTGCAGGCGCTATGATATCGATAATTCCCAACGTACTCTGCATGGCGCATTGCTGGATGCGGAGATCCTCGCCGATGTCTATCTGGTGATGACGGGGGGGCAGGGCAAGCTGTCGCTCGATGGCGCGGACGAGGCGTCGGGTGGGCAGCAGGCGGGCATCCGGCGCCTGAAAAGAAACCGCCCGCCATTGAAGGTGGTGGCGGCTGCGCCCCGCGAGATCGAGATGCATGAACAGCGTCTGGCGGCCATTGCCCAGGCCAATGGCGGCAAATGCGTTTGGCGGGAGCTGGATTCATGATCAAGGCCATCAATCAGTTTTTCAACGGGCAGATCAAGCAGCAGGCAATGAAGGGCGGAAAAGATGAGTCCGAACATGCGCTGCAGCTGGCGACGGCGGCCTTGCTGATCGAGATCACCCGCGCGGATTACCACGTGGAAGATACTGAGCGCCTGGCCGTCGACCTGGCAATCACCGGAATGTTCGATCTCTCCGAGCAGGAGGCGCGGGAGCTCTCCCGCCTGGCGGAACTGGAGGTACGGGAGTCGGCTTCACTATTCGAGTTCACCAGTCTGGTGGACCGGCACTTCACCTTGGAGCAGAAGATTCAGGTGGTGGAGATGTTGTGGCGCGTGGTGTTCGCCGATGGCAGCAAGGACAAGTACGAGGAATACATGGTGCGAAAGATTGCCGATTTGATCCATGTCTCCCATCGCGACTTCATCAAGGCCCGCCACAGGGTGGAAGACGAACTGGTCAACGGGCCTTGATCGTCCTGGCCCGCAAGTCGGTTCAGGCGCCGTTGATGAGCAGGTGAGCCCAGATGCTGGCGGCATAGCCCAGGGCGATGGCCCAGCTCCACTTGAGATGGGAGAAAAAGGTGTAAATGCCGCGCGCCTGTCCCATGAGGGCCACGCCGGCGGCCGAGCCGATGGAGAGCAGTGATCCGCCAACGCCGGCCGTCAGCGTCACCAGCAGCCACTGGTCCAGCCCCATCGTTGGATTCATGGTCAGGACGGCAAACATCACCGGAATATTATCGACGATGGCGGAGATGACGCCCACCAGAATATTTGCCCAGGTGGGGCCAAGGTCCACGTACATGACGTTGGAGATCATGGCCAGATAGCCGATGGTCCCCAAGCCGCCCACCGCAAGTATGACGCCATAGAAAAACATCAGTGTGTCCCACTCGGCATGTTCCATGCTCTTGAAGATATCGAAGGGGGCATCCTTGTCCGTGGGCGCTTGCAGGGCCTTGTCTTCAGGGCCGTAAACCTCTGTTCCGGGCGTGCGCAGGCTACGGCGTTTCAGCCAGTAGCCATAGAACTTGAGTATGCTCAGGCCGGTCATCATGCCGATGACGGGGGGCAGGTGCAGAAAATTATGCATGATCACCGTCATGGCGATGGTCAGGAAGAACAGGCCCACGATGACGTACCCTCCAGGCTTGACGACGATTTCCTCCTGCAGGGCTTCCGGGCGCGTCTTAGGTATGGTGAGGGACATGATGATGGCAGGCACCAGCCAGTTGATGGCCGAGGGGATGAACAGGGCAAAAAACTGCTGGAATTCCACGACGCCTTTCTGCCAGACCATCAGCGTCGTGATGTCTCCGAACGGGCTGAATGCACCGCCGGCATTGGCGGCGACCACGATATTGATACAGGCCACGGTAATGAAAGTTGCATTGCCAGCGCCGACGGCAATCACCACGGCCGCCATGATCAGTGCCGTAGTGAGGTTGTCCGCCACCGGAGAGATGAAGAAAGCCAGGATGCCCGTTATCCAGAAAACCGAGCGCAAAGAAAAGCCGGAAGAGATGAGCCACGCCCGCAGGCGTTTGAAGACGTTGCGTTCGCTCATGGTGTTGATATAGGTCATGGCGGCCAGCAGAAACAGCATGAGTTCCGCATATTCAAGGATATGATGTCTTACCGCATTTCCCACTACCGTCGAATCGCCCTGCTGCGTATAGGCGTAAGCGATGAGCAGCCAGATCAATCCTGCCGCCAGCATGACAGGCTTGGATTTCCTCAGGTGGAGAAATTCCTCCATGATCACGACAACATAGGCGATGAAGAAAATGATGAGGGCCGTGATGCCTACCCAATGCCCCGTCAGATCGAGGAGCACGGGGGCATCATGAGTGGCGCCTGCCGAGGCAAAAGCGGGCGCATTGCCCAGCAGGGCGGACAGCAGAAGGAGCCATATGGCGCTGCGCAGTGATCTCCGGTTCATTACGAGCGCCGGCCTGGATATGGCGGTGAATAAGCTTTCGAAGCCTGCTTCCTGTCGTTGCTTTTATGATTCATTCGGTGCCCGCCGCAGGGGTGGTCCCTGTACAAAGCAGCATGGGATAGTGTATGTTTATAATTCATGTATCAACCACATGGCCCGAATTCCCCGGTATTTCAACCGACAGGCTTGCGATGTATCCTAAGGTCAACAGATACGCGCTGATCGTATGGGTGACACGGGTTCCTGTATGAGCCAGGCGCCTCTGGATATTCTCAATTCGAGCGCCAGTGGGGTAGAAGCAGTCTGCGTCAGTCCGTAAACATACCGTATATCTTAATCAAAAACACAATCAAGTGAAAATCGAAAAACTTCAGTCAGGCCCGCGCACGCTGCGTGGCCCCATTATCGGTTTTTTTGCGGCTCTTTTAGCCTGGCATGGATTTGCATCCCCGCAATTCGCCTTGGGTGCAGATCTGCGCCTGAACAGCAAGGCCGTGGTCAAACTGTTCGTCACCAGGCAGCCGTGGAATATGAATCAACCATGGAGCAAAAATCCCGTAGGCAGTACGGTCTGTTCAGGCTTTCTCATCACCGAGGGCATCCTGACCAATGCCCATTGCGTGACTGATGCGACCTATATCCAGATGGAAATCCCCGGCGTCGCCGAGAAGCAGGAGGTGAGGATCATGGATTTGAATCACCAGGTGGATCTTGCATTATTGCAACCCGTGATAGACGGCCTGCTGGACGACATTACGCCCATCGAGTTCGGCGACCTGCCTGTCCTGCGGGAAAAAGTGGTGACCATTGGCTATCCCGTTGGTGGTCGCCAGGTTTCCTATACCGAAGGCGTGGTGTCCCGCATCGACATGATGAATTATGCCCACAGTAAATTGAGCAATCTTATGGTGCAGACCGATGCCGCCATCAATTCGGGTAATTCCGGTGGGCCGGTATTTTCGGATGAATCTGGCATCTGTCTGGGGGTGGCGACCCAGGTGGGCAGCGGTAACTCCCTCGGTTATTTTATCCCCGTCCCCGTGGTCAAACACTTTCTCAAGGACCTGGAAGACGGGGTGGTCAATGGCATCCCCAAGGTCGGAGTCTTCGTCCAGACATTGGAGAATCCCGCCAACCGGGCCTTTCTGGGCATGAAAGAAGGGCAGAGCGGGGTGCGGGTCAAGAAAATCGCCCCTTACAGTACGGCCAGGAAGATTCTGCAAGTCGATGATGTGTTGCTCTCTATCGATGGTCACGAGATCTTCAATGATGGCCGGGTGCCTTTTCGGGAGAATGGCAAGATTGGACTGAACTACTACATCACCACCAAGCAGATCGGCGAGAGCCTGGATTTCAGGATTCTGCGAAAAAACAAAGAACGTAATGTAACCATCAAACTGGCGGCAAAAGAGGTCATGGTCATACCACGCATGCCCAAGTTCGACGTTCAGCCGCCCTATTATGAAATCGGCGGTATCGTCTTCCGGGTGGTCGAGCGGCGCAATGTAGGCAAGAATTCTCCGGCGAGCATCAAGGCTTATTGGGAGATGACCCGCGGCGAGGACGATCTGGAGGAACTGGTGGTGATCGGCGCCATCTACGAGGACGAAGTCAACAAGGGTTATATAAAGTCCGTAAAGAACTTAAGGATAAAGGAAATAAACGGCAAGCCGATTTCAGAGCTTGACGATGTGAGGCGCGCCTTCGAAAATAGTGCGCGAGGCCGCTACCATACGATCGTGCTCGTGGACGGTCAGAAAATCATACTGGACAGGAAACAGGTAGAGGCAAGGGAGGCCGAGATACGGCGGCGATACAATATTGCACCCTATGGCAAATCCGGATAAATCTAGACGAACTACAAATTGGCAAGGCAGGGCCTATTAATGCAGCAATCCAAGCAAACTGAGAATCGTATATCACCCCAGTGGTCATTTGTCTGCCATATGGAATATGAAGACGGGAGCGCCATTTGCCGGGTCGAGAAGGAAGGCGCCACTGTAAAGGTCAAGCCGGTCGAGATCGCTCCGGCCAGCCGGGAGGAGGCTGATCCTCCGGTCTTTCTTGGTCTCGACGGCCAGGACAGGGTGATCTTGATGGATCCGGTCAGTAAGGCCGTCACCATGACGGATTCATGCCCGGAAAATGCCTTCGCGCCCTATGCCTACCGCGAGCCGGATAGCGACCGCATATGGTTCGTGTATGACGGCGACAAGGAAACCGGCTGTGACCAGTTGAACTGCGGTAGCGAAGGTTCTCCTGTGATTGTGTTCGACGCAACCGGCCCCGCCTTGCTGGGGCTGGTCTGCGTGGGGCGTGGCCATCATGTAACGACATTTACCAGCCCCAGTGATGCCTTTCCTCATATGCCTCGCCGGGCCTTTGTCAGTAATCTCCTGGATGGCTCCATCTCGGTTCTGGGTAACGATCCGGCTGACGCGAAGCGTTATCTGAAGGTGCTGGATGTCATCGACCTCTGCGAGCCTGACAAGGAAAAGGACGGCAAGACAGGGACTCCCAACAATGCCTTTCCTCACGGTAAGGTGTTTTCGCCGGTGACAGGAAAAATATACAGCCTCAACAATGGTTATGGCACCATTGCCGTGATCGATCCTGTGAGCAACGGCATAGAGCAGACCATTGAGCTTAAGGTCAGCAGTAACCTTCTCCTGTCCCCGGGCGGCCGCTATCTGATTGGCAAGGGAGCGGATCGCAAGACCGATCCCGATCACGTGGTGGGCCGTCTGTCGGTCGTGGACATCCAGCGCGGCTGCGTTGTGACCACCCTGGACCTGCCCGACCTGTATCCCAGCACCTATCGCTTTACCCCGGACGGCAGCAAGCTCTACGTCACGTCTGCGGCGACAGGGAAGGGTGGGCAGCGCGACAATCTGAAAAAAGATGTCGTTCATGTCTATGATGCCTCCGGATTGCCCGAACTGGCCCTGGTGGACGAGATTGCAGTGGGGGTGGCCGACTGTGGGCGGCGCCCGGTGGCATTTGCAGTAAGTGACGAAGGGCAGACGGCCTTTATACCCAACCCCACGGATGGCACGGTCTCCATTGTCGACGTGGACAGTGGCCGCGTCACGGGCATGGTCACCGTCGGTGACAGGGCCATCAAGGAGTTTAATTTCTCCTTCTGGGATGGCGCAGTCAGCGGATGCTGATGACGGGTATCTATCCTTGCCTGCCGCAGGTGGATATATTAACCCGGCAACAATAGATATTGTTGCCGGATTAATAATAAAGCTATAGCCAGCATATTCCGAAATATATAGAGAATGAAATTGCATGGGATTCTGGATATGAGAGAAACCGATATGAAAGCCAACCGTTTCAGCCTCAGCCGTTTTTTTCATGAAGACGGCCTGTGGTACGTGGAAACCCGGGAAGGGAAATCCGGCCCGTTTCACCGCCGCGAGGATGCCGTGCAGCATCTTGAGCAGTTGAAACGGATGAATGGCGGCAAATCCTGAAGTCCGCGCTGGCCATGCGCATCGATTGAGTTCATTCACTTTCCAGAAGTGAATGCCGGGGCGTGAGCGTCATTCCCATGCACCGCGGGAAAAGAACCTGCTACAATAGTCTGTTGTTATCGACAGGATGATCCCATGACAATTCGCACCCGCTTCGCGCCCAGCCCGACCGGCTATCTGCATATCGGCGGCGCCCGCACGGCGCTGTTCTCCTGGCTTTATGCCCGCAAGCATGGCGGCAGCTTCATACTGCGCATCGAGGACACGGACCTGGAGCGATCCAGCGCCGAGTCGGTCAACGCCATCCTGGAGGGTATGACCTGGCTGGGGCTGGAATACGACGAGGGGCCGTTCTCCCAGATGGAGAGAATGGAGCGCTACCAGGAGGTCATCCAGCAGCTCCTGGATGAGGGCAAGGCCTATCGTTGCTACTGTTCCCGTGAACGCCTCGAAATGCTGCGGGCCAAGCAGATGGCGCGCAAGGAGAAGCCGCGTTACGATGGTTGCTGCCGGGATATCGCGGATCCCCCCTCCGATGTGCCGCCGGTCATCCGCTTCCGCAACCCGGAGGAGGGGAGCGTGGTCGTGGACGATCTGGTACGCGGCCGCATCATATTCAACAACCGTGAACTGGACGATCTCATCATCGCGCGTTCCGATGGCACGCCCACCTACAATCTCACCGTGGTGGTGGACGACCACGACATGGGCATTACCCATGTGATCCGCGGAGACGACCACCTCAACAACACCCCGCGCCAGATCAATATACTTTCCGCCCTGGGCGCCAGGCCACCGATCTATTCCCACGTGCCCATGATACTGGGCGAGGATGGTGCGCGCCTTTCAAAACGCCATGGCGCGGTCAGCGTCATGCAGTATCACCACGACGGGTATCTCCCCGAGGCGCTCCTCAACTATCTGGTGCGGCTGGGGTGGTCCCATGGGGATCAGGAGATCTTCTCCATCGATGAAATGATCAAGTATTTCGACATCAAGGACGTCAACCATTCGGCTTCCACTTTCAATGCCGGCAAGCTGCTGTGGCTCAACCAGCACTACATCAAGACCTCATCGCCGGCCCATATCGCCCATCACCTGAGCTGGCACATGGGGCGGCTGGATATCGATCCGGCGGAAGGCCCGCCCCTGGAGGAGGTGGTCAAGGCCCAGCAGGAGCGTGCCAAGACGCTGGTGGAAATGGCGGAGATCAGCGCCTTCTTCTACAGGGACTTCGAGCACTATGAGGAAACCGCGGCCAGGAAGCACCTGCGTCCCGTCGCGGCGGAACCCCTGTCAAAGGTTCGCGAGGCGCTGGAGGCCGTGGATGAGTGGATCCCAGAGGTTCTACATCAGGCCGTGCTGGAAGTGGCGGAGGCCCTGGATATCAAAATGGGCAAGGTCGCCCAGCCCCTGCGCGTCGCCTTGTGCGGCCGTGCCGCCTCACCGGGTATCGACGTAACCTTGCACCTGGTGGGCAAGGCCGCCGCGCTGCGCCGCATCGACAAGGCCCTGGCCTATATCCAGGCGCGCGCCGACGCCGCCTGAGAACAACCGGTTTTCTCACAGAGACGGATTTTCCATGGATACGACACAGCGCCCCTCCAATTTCATTCGCCAGATCATCGAACGTGACCTGAACGAAAACAGGCACGGTGGCAGGGTGGTCACCCGTTTCCCTCCCGAGCCCAATGGCTATCTTCATATTGGACATGCCAAGTCCATCTGCCTCAACTTCGGCATTGCCGAGGACTATGAGGGCGAGTGCCATCTGCGTTTCGACGACACCAATCCCCACAAGGAGAATGCCGAATTCGTGGCGGCCATACAGGAAGACGTGAAATGGCTGGGTTTCGACTGGGGCGGGCGCGTCTATTTCGCCTCGGACTATTTCGATCAGCTCTATGACTTTGCCGTGGAGTTGATCAAAAAGGAAAAGGCTTTCGTATGTGACCTCACCGCCGAGGAGATCCGAGAATACCGTGGCACCTTGACCAAACCAGGCGTCAACAGTCCCTATCGGGATCGCGGCGTGGAGGAGAATCTGGATCTGTTCCGGCGCATGCGTGACGGCGAGTTCGCCGATGGCGAGCGGGTGCTGCGCGCCAGAATCGACATGGCTTCGCCCAACATGAACCTGCGCGATCCCACCCTGTACCGCATCCGCCATGGCGTCATACACCACCAGACCGGCGAGGAATGGTGCATCTATCCCATGTACGACTACACCCATCCCATTTCCGACGCCCTGGAAGGCGTTACCCATTCCATCTGCACCCTGGAATTCGAAGACCACCGTCCCCTTTACGACTGGGTGCTGGACAATGTTTCCGTGCCCTGCCATCCGCAGCAGATCGAGTTCTCCCGGCTGAATCTGGAATACACGGTGGTGAGCAAGCGCAAGCTGACCCAACTGGTGGAGGAAGGGCGCGTGGAGGGTTGGGACGACCCCCGCATGCCCACATTGTCCGGGTTGCGCCGGCGCGGCTATACCGCAGCCGCCATTCGTGATTTCTGCGAGCGCATCGGCGTCACCAGATCAGACAATATCGTGGAGATGGGGGTGCTGGAGAACTGCATCCGCGAGGATCTCAATGCCCACGCCCCGCGGCGCATGGCCGTCCTCCATCCCCTGAAAATCGTCATTGAAAACTTCCCCTCCGGCGCAGTGGAGGAGGTCGAGGCCTTGAACCATCCCCAGGATGCCGCGCAGGGCAGCCGTAAAGTCCCTTTCACGCGGGAAATCTATATCGAAAGAGACGATTTCAGGGAAGAGGCGCCGCGCAAGTTCAAACGCCTGGTGAGCGGCGGCGAAGTACGCCTGCGCTATGCCTATGTTATACGCTGTCACGAGGTGGTGAAAAACAACCAGGGTGAGATCATCGAATTGCGCTGCACTTATGATCCCGCCACCTTGGGCGCCGACCCCGAGGGGCGCAAGGTGAAGGGGGTGATCCATTGGGTATCCGCCTCCCACGGGGCCGAGGCCGAGATCCGCCTTTATGACCGCCTTTTCAGCCACCCCCGGCCAGATCAGGCCGGCGATGAGGCGGACTACCTCGCCCTCCTGAATCCGGACTCCCTGCGCACCCTCACCCGCTGCCGCGTGGAACCGTCCCTGGCAGGGGCAGAGGCGGGGGAGCGCTTCCAGTTCGAGCGGGTGGGCTACTTTTGCGCTGACCCGGTACGCGCCAGCGGAGACACAGCCGTTTTCAACCGCATCGTCACCCTGCGCGACACCTGGGCGAAAATCGAGAAGCAGCAGCCCTGATACCCTGCATGCAGTTGATACGGGAAGAAAAACAGTATTTTATGCCCAACCCGCTTGACAGAAAAAGACGCGTATCGTAAAGTGCGGCACTCGTACATGGCGGGGCTATAGCTCAGCTGGGAGAGCGCTTGCATGGCATGCAAGAGGTCGGCGGTTCGATCCCGCCTAGCTCCACCAGGCAAACCATCTCTCGTTTGGTTTTCCACGTCCCCATCGTCTAGACGGCCTAGGACATCGCCCTTTCACGGCGGTAACAGGGGTTCGAATCCCCTTGGGGACGCCACCTTATTCCGTAAATCGACTGCAATCCGGTAGTCGATGCGACATTCATGAGTCCTAGCACTCCTTCAAGGTAATAACACGGATTCAGTTGGTCTGTCAGCGTTCAGGGCAAGGCGCGCCTCGCAGCGAATGGCCGTCGCCCTTTGCAAGAGGCGTTTATACCCGGAGGGTGGAACGCGGCCCTGGGCGCTGACAGGCCAACCCTTCGGGCGCTCCTGTGGTGTCCCGCGGCGGCGTTGCAGTGTTTGGCAATGGAACAACCATTCCCTGCACACTGCGCCTTGCCGCGAAACACCACAGGAACGCTGAACCCGTGTTATTACCTTGAAGGAGTGCTAGGGCCGAGTGTGACCTGGCCAATCAGATTTGACAGGAACTCTCTTGTCGATTTCACGCCGGGCTGGAGCAGAATTTTCCAGTTCGGGCGCCATTACCATCACTTTGGGTATTCGGTTTTCTAAATCCCCAATCTCCGAACGCAGATCACATGCTGGGGCTGCTCTGTGGGCTTCCCGATACTTTATGGCTTCTCGTGTAAGCGGGGCATTTCCAACCGAACCCCGAAGATCGGAAATTCATCGAATGACATCGATCAAGTGTCTGAACCACTGGAAATCCCTATGGTTTTATATCTGTTATTAACCCGGCAACCATATATATCGTATTCAGGGCTTCAGGCCTGCGCTGGAACAAGGCGCGGCGCGCAGGCAATGGTGATTCCATTGGCAAGCGCCGCAACGCCGTGCCAGTGCAGGCCTGAAGTCCCTGACAGATTGATATCAAAGGACAGGCCATTGCGTGCCGGCCCGCTGACTGCGTTGGCGAAATTTGCTGTAGAATGACTACAGCGGCCTTTCGCCGCCTTGCAGCGAACCGGCACGCAATGGCTGAATACGATATATATT
>JALSGV010000150.1 GCA_026982565.1 Gammaproteobacteria bacterium | reverse complement strand
TCGCTGCAAGGCGGCGAAATGCCGCTGTAGTCATTCTACAGCAAGTTTCGCCAACGCAGTCAGCGGGCCGGCACGCAATGGCCTGTCCTTTGATTTCAATCTGTTAGGGACTTCAGGCCTGCACTGGCACGGCGTTGCGGCGCTTGCCAATGGAATCACCATTGCCTGCGCGCCGCGCCTTGTTCCAGCACAGGCCTGAAGTCCTGAATACGATATATATTGTTGCCGGGTTAATACCATGCTTTGCCTCAGGAATCAGAATAACCTTACTTTCTAAAGTGTTTTGCGATCGGTGACGATACAAGGTTGTGCCGCAACCGGCGTGACTGAATAAGCACCATGCTTTAGAACGCGAAACACACAGGCAACCTGGTATGCCTTGCGACTGCTTTCGCATTGGCGCGATGAGGCGACGCCTCACCAGGCAGCGGTTGTTTGCTCAAATAAATGATATATCTAGACTGAGAGCGCCCATATATGACACTACCATCGAATGCACTTGCGGCAGCCAGACTGTCGCGCTTAAGACTGACTGAAGATATCGGAAATAAAGAAAAGAACAAGGTCCTGGTCGTTGAAGACAGCAGGGCCATCAAGGAACTGCTTTGCGCCTACATCGATAATATTCCGGGAATCCAGGCTGAAGGCGCCTGCGATCTGCAAGAGGCCGTGGCGCGCCTGGAGACAGGCGCGCAAACATACTTTATCGCCGTTTTAGACCTCCATCTGCCCGATGCCGCCAATGGCGAGATTGTGGATCTGGTACAGTCCTATGGCATTCCTGTCATCGTCATGACAGGCACCGTCGATGACGACATCAGAACGGAAATGCTGAAAAAGAATGTGCTGGATTATGTAATCAAGCAGCAAGCCACGGAGATAGAGCATATCGCCTATATCGTGGGCAGAATGTATGAAAACCGTCAGATCAAGGTTCTGGTTATCGACGATTCTCCATCATTCCGCGCTTACCTGGCGCAACTCCTGAAAAACTACCAATATCAGGTATTCCAGGCCGGTGACGGATTGGAGGCGCTTGGAACCTTGGAAAAACACACCGACATGGCGCTGATTCTGACTGATTACAACATGCCGCGCATGAATGGACTGGAGTTGATCCAGGCAGTGAGAAAGGACCACCGGCGCGAGGATCTTGCCATTATCGGTATCTCCGATGTCTCAAAAACCGGTGTCTCCGTGCTGATGCTGAAGAGCGGCGCCAATGACTTTCTCAGCAAGCCCTTCGAGGTAGAGGAGTTCTACTGCCGGGTCACGCAGAACACCAACATGATCGGCTATGTCAGACAGGTCAAAGACCATGCAACCCGTGACTTCCTCACGGGACTATACAACCGCCGCCATCTCTTCGAGATCGGCAACACCCTCCACGCCAATGCCAGACGGGGAAATTGTAAAATCGCCATCGGCCTCATCGATGTCGACCATTTCAAGAAAATCAACGACACCCATGGTCACGACATCGGCGACCTGGTGCTGCGGGAAATCGCCCAGACCCTGAAGCAGACACTACGCAGCTCTGACATCATCGCCCGCTTTGGCGGCGAGGAGTTCGTCTGCCTGGTCGTGCTGAAAGACAACGAAGACTGCCCCACCGTCTTTGAACGCGTACGCCAGGCCGTCGCGGCCATTACAGTGGAAACAAATGAACAGACGATCCATCCGACGGCCAGCATCGGGGTAAACAATGAGCTGTGCGAATCCCTCGAGGGCATGATCAAGAAGGCGGACGAGGCAGTCTACCGCGCCAAGGCAAAGGGTCGTAACCGGGTCGAAACGGCCGACCACCTCCCGGGCACTGTCACGATGTCTCGCCGCTGACCGAGGCACATTCAGGCCAACATTCACAGCCCTTCTTATACAGTTCGTCTCGCCGCAGCCCCACCGCCAGGGGCTCCCGGTCATGACCGCCCAGCACCTGGTAGACGTTGATGCTGCCCTCATCGAAATAATAGGCGGACCCGGCCATATAGAGGCGCCACACACGGTAGGTCGCCTCACCCACGACCTCCACCGCCTGGGCCCTGTGCCTCTCCAAGGCATTGACCCAATGGCGCAGGGTCATGGCATAGTGACGGCGCAGCCCCTCCACATCGATGATTTCGAAACCTGCGTCCTCCATGGCCTCACAGACCTTGCTGATACGCGCCAGCTCACCATCCGGAAAGACATAACTGTTGATGAAGCGGGTGATAGGGGTATCCTCCCAGCCCGTATCATTGGTGATACCGTGGTTGAGAAAGAGGCCACCCGGCGTCAGCACCCGCTTGATGGTGCCAAAATAATGCGGGAAGTTGTCGACCCCGATATGCTCGAACATGCCGACACTGACCACCCGGTCGTAACGGGCATCAGAAGGCAGGTCGCGGTAGTCCAGCAATTCCACGGTCACCTGTCCCTCAAGGCCCTCCTCGCGAATCCGCTCCCTGGCATGGGCCAGCTGCTGCTCACTGAGGGTAATGCCGTGGGCCTTCACTCCGAACTGTCGGGCCGCCCAACATACCAGGGCGCCCCAGCCACAACCGATATCCAGCAGGGTCTGCCCCGGCGTGAGGCGCAGCTTACGGCAAATATAGTCCAGCTTGTCCCGCTGAGCACCATCCAGGCCCTGACTGTCATCGGAGAAATAGGCGCAGGAGTACACCATTTCCTTGTCCAGCCACAAGCTATAGAAATCATTGCCCACATCATAGTGATGGGCGATACTCTCCTTGGTGTTGCGCCGCTTGGTGCGGCCTGCGCGTATTTCCCGCACGCTCTTCTCATGATGGTGGCGAGGCAGCCGCAAGGCCTGGCGCATGGCGCGCAGTTTGAGCGGCCAGGTAAGTTCCAGGTCACGCATATAGGACAACAAGTCGAACAATTGTTCCGTATCGCCCTCAATGTCGGCTTCATCGGCCAGATAGTCTTCGGCCAGATTCACCACATTGCGATGCAGCACCAGCTCGCGCAATACCGAAGGGTCCTTGAAAACAACCGTGCAAGACGCATCATCCGCGCCTACAGCCAGTTCCCCATTCCATAAACGTATTGCAACCGGCCCGTGATAGTCGGCCAGAACCAGTTTCAGTATGGAACGCCCTGCCGCACTCACTGCCTCTTGATGATGACTTTTATCGCTCATGGGACATTCTCCTTATGACTGCCTCCCCCGCCCTGACAGATATAGGGTAACATTATTGACCCCATCTTCCTCAATATCCCTTTCTGAACTCCCGCCGCCAAGATTAAGGCCGGGAGCAACACGCAGGTTCAAGGGAACCTGAATTCAAGGCTTCAGGGAGAAATCAATAAAACCACTGCAGTTCCCCATAGTAAATGTCTTCGAGAACACCATACTCACTGGCGCTGGCGCCATCGAAAAATTGCAAGCCGATAGTCAGATCGATGTTGCCAGTGGGTGAATAGACCAGGCGCGGCGCCAAAAAGCGGCTGTCGTCGTCGAGATTGAGAATCAGGAAGTTGTCCCAACGCAGGATGGGCGTCAACTCGTAGGCAAAATAGAAACCACCGTAGTAACGCGCCAGGCTCAGTAATTCGCCGCTCAACAAGCGGCTGAAGTCGTATTGCGCGGGATCACCACGGCCCTGGCCGTTGTAGTACAGTTCCAGATTCAGTGTCAGGGTATTCGCAAAGCTGCGGTCCACACCCAAAACCATGCGCGTATAAGCACCATCGGCCCTGGACCCGGTGCGCGTCATCTCACCACGCAGTCCGATGAGGCCGGCCTGGCCGGCAAAATCGAAACCGATCATTTCATCATTGATGAAACGCCCACCCGTCAGCGCCAGATCGAAACCCTGCCAGTGGCTGCGCCAGCGCAATGCGCTGCTGCTCCCTGCGCGTTGCTGCGCCAGCACCAGGCTGAGGCGGGACAACTCGCCGTAGTCCCAGCTCAGGAGCCCAGCATCGACGCCAGTGCGTTCCTCCCTTTCCAGTTGAATGGGGTTGAAGGGATTGAGGATATCCACAGGGTTCCAGAACAAGGCCGTTCCCCAGGCAAAGCGCTGGCGACCGATGCGCACTTCGGTACGCTCCCCGGTGAAACTCAGGTAGGCGCGATACAGGCTATGCCGGCCCTGAGCCTTGCCGCGTTCCAAATAGGTGGCCTCCCAGTTGAAGTAGGTATCCCTTTCCATGGCGTCCAGGGCCTCGTACTGCAGGGTATCCAGATAGCTGCCCAGCAGTATCTCATTGTCATACTGGATATTGAACGAGACATACTCGCCCATGTCCCCCGCCAGTCTGAGACGCAGGCGATTGAGATCCAGCACATAGGACTCATCGGGCCCGAAGAAGGGCAAGGTGCGGGAAACAATGAGCAGGTTCTTGTAATATCCGCCCACGCTCACATCCTGTACGGGAACGGCCACCGCAGAGGCGGCAATCAGGGAAACACACAACAACAGGGAAAAATGGCCATGTCTCATGCTGCAACGAGCTTCAGACATGGCGAATGGCGCGCACGGGCTCCAGACGTGCGGCGCGCGCGGCGGGATAGAGCGCGGCCAGTACGCCGGTGAGAAACAATACCAGCGTGGGCAGCCACACATGCGCCGGCATCAGCAAGGGATACACCGTGGCGGTCATGCCGGGGATGGCCTCGGTAATATCGGCGAAGGCCGCCAGATTCATGCCCTGCCCCTGATAATAGACCACCAGCAGCAAGCCCATCAAAATCCCGGCCGCGATACCCGCCAGCCCCAGGATCACCGACTCGTAGATCACGATGCGCAGGATCTGCCATGGCTGGGTGCCCATGGCCATCATCACACCAAATTCTCGGGTGCGCTCCAGCACCGACATGAGGAGGGTGTTCATGACCCCCATGGCCACCACGGCAAAAACGACGCCCAGCACCACGTAGAAATCCAGTTTGGTGAGGTCTATCATCTGCACCACCACGGGCAGGAGCTGCTCCCAGCTTTGCACTTCATAGGAGGTATCGGCCAGGGAACGGCGCAGGCCGGAAACCACCTCACTCACCTGCCCGCGATCCCGCAGGGCCACTGCAATGGTGGAAACCTCCCCGTTCCCATATCCCAGCAACGCTTGCGCAGGCGCCAGGCCAATGAGCCCCAGGGAACCATCGAACAATTCGTTGCCGGTCTTGAATACGCCCACCACGCGGTAGGCCGCCGAACCGAGGCTGCCATCGGCAAGCTGCACGGTGACCACCAGTTTCTCGCCCAACTCCAGTCCCAGCTTGTTCATCAGCTTGCTGCCCACCACCATGCCGCGCGGGAGATCCCCAGAAAGGTACTCCCCCGCGATCAGAGCCCGCTGCAAAACTGTCACCTGCTGTTCCAACTGCGGCACGACACCGTGCAGCAGCAGCGGTTCTGTAGCTGTGGGACTGCTCACCATGGCCTGGACCTTGATTCGCGGCGCGGCGGCGCGCACCTGTGGATAGGACCGCAGGCGCTCCAGAACCACATCAGGATCCGTAATGACCAGCCCTGGCGACAATTCATCACGGAAACCCTGGCGCTCCACCTGCAGGTCCCCCGTGAGGTAACCCGTGGAATTGCCGATCATCTGCTCGAAAAAGCCATCGGCAAAGGCATACAGAAAAAGAAAGGCCGCCAGGCCAAAAGCCGTGGCGCCGGTAGTCAGCACGGCGCGGCGCGGATTCCGCAGGATGCCGCGCGCCGCAATCTTCCAGAATATCCCCCCGCCCGTTAACCTGCTCCGGGAGGCACGGCTGCGTGGCGCCCGCGCCGATTCGCCGGTCAGGCCGCGGATGGCCTGCACCGGCGCCAGACGGGCCGCGCGCCAGGCGGGATACAAGGGCGGGATCAGGCTGATGAGAAATACCAGCATGGAAAGCAGCGCCACATGGTCCCAGCGCACCAAGGGATAGACCATGCCGGACAGACCTGGCATGGTCTCCATGGCCGCCGTGTATTGGCCAAGATTCAGGCCTGTCTCGCCCAATGATCCAGTCACGCCCACGCCCAGGGCATTGCCCAAAAGCAGCCCGCCCAATCCCAGCAACAGCGACTCGGCCACTACCACGGCGATAATCTGTGCCTGGCTGGTGCCCAGGGCCATCATCACGCCGAATTCACGGGTGCGCTCCATCACCGCCATGAGTATGGTATTACCCACGCCGATGGCGACCACCACCAGGACGATGAGCAGCACCACATAGGTCACCGCCTCGTGGAAGCGCACCATCTGCACCATGGACGGCAACAGCCGGGGCCAGTCCAGGACCTCATACTGCGGCCCCAGAACAGCACTCATCTGGCGCACCATACCTTCCGCCCGGGAACGTTGTTCCAGGCGCACCACCCACGCCGTGGCCCGATCCCACAGAACGAACAGCTCCCGGGCCGCCTCCAGGGGCAGAAAGACATAACTGCCATCCAGCACATCGATACCACTGTCGAACAGGCCCACCACCCGGTAACGCCCCGCGCCCAGCGACCCATCCATGGCCTGGGTAATGAGCACCACCTGATCTCCAACGCCGAGACCCAGGGCCGCCGCGGTCTTATCGCCCAACACAATGGTGTCGCCGTCGCCGGGGCGCAGGTAGCGGCCCGCCACCACGGCGCGGTCGATGGTCGTTACCGCCGGCTCCAGCGCCGGGTCCACACCCACCACCATCACGCCGCGGGACTTGTCACTACCACTGAGCAGGGCCTTGCCCTCCACGCGCGGCGCCACGGCGGCCACATGGGGCAAGGCGGCGAGACGGGCGCGCATCCGAGGATCGTCGCGCATGGCCTTGTAGAGCGCCTTATCCTCGTGAAACCCTTGCTGATGCACCTGGATGTGTCCGGAGATGTAGCGGGTACTATTGTCGATCATCTGCTCATTGATGCCATCGATGAAGCCCCAGATAAAGATCAGGGACGCCAGGCTGAGACTGATGGAGGCGAGAGTGATGAGGGAACGGCGCACATTGCGCAGCACGTTGCGCGCGGCAAGATGCAGGAGCTTCATGGCCCGTATCCCTGCCCGCCACCCATACCAGGCTTATCCGCCACGATGCGCCCGTCGTGGAGCTGGATGATGCGCCGCGCCCGCTCCATCACCATGGGGTCGTGGGTAGAGAAGAGGAAGGTCACGCCATGGCGCTCATTGAGGCCACGCATCAGGTCCAGCAGCGCGGCGCCGCTGACCGAGTCGAGATTGGCCGTGGGCTCATCGGCCAGAACGATGGATGGCCGCGAGGCGATGGCCCGCGCCACGGCCACCCGCTGCTGCTGCCCGCCCGACAACTGGGGCGGGCGGCGCGACGCCAGATCCTCCAGCCCCACTTCCCGCAGCACCGCTAGGGCGCGCTCACGCCGCTCATGACCGGACACCCCCTGCAGGAGCATAACGTATTCCACGTTCTCCAGAGCCGAGAGCACGGGGATTAAATTGTATTCCTGGAATATGAAACCAATACGCTGCAGGCGCAGGCGCGACAAGGCGCTCTTCGACAAACGGCCGATCTCCTGATCTCCGATCCAGATATGTCCCATAGTCGGGCTGTCCAGACCACCGATGAGATTCAGCAGGGTGGTCTTGCCGGAACCGGACGGCCCCACCAGAGACAGAAACTCCCCCTTCCCCACATGCAGATCGATACCGCTCAGGGCGTCTACTACAATACTATTCTGCCGGTAGCGCTTGCTGAGCCCCTCGATACGCACCAGGCTCATGGCTTGCCCCGGCGCAGATTCCGCAAGGTGAAGATTTTTCTATCGAGGGGAATATCGAAGCGCACCTCACGCAGGCGAATCACTGTCGAATTCTCCGGTTTGGCCACGGGCCGCATCTCCCAGCGGGTGGGCAGGGTACGACCGCCCATTTCCCTTACCTCGCTGAAGCTCAGCACCTTGATGAGACGCCCACGCTCATCGTAATAGGACAGGCGCAGAGGCAT
The DNA here is from genome assembly GCA_026982565.1 of Gammaproteobacteria bacterium. Lineage (GTDB taxonomy): Bacteria > Pseudomonadota > Gammaproteobacteria > SZUA-140 > SZUA-140 > SZUA-140. The sequence goes on along the minus strand of JALSGV010000150.1, from coordinate 2,926 downwards.
GAGATCGTCGCGGCGCACTTCATAGACCAGCTTGCCCCACACCACGGCGGCATCCGGCTTGGGTATGGACTCGATACGATAAATGACTTCCCCCTCTTGTTTCTCCTCGGCGACAAGTGCATGGGAATAGTCATTGACGATGCTACTCTCTTTCACCAGATCGTCGTTGGTGAAATCGGAACCCATCCAGGGTTGGAGCATCATGGACGGCGGTATCTTGATGGTGCGCTCAACCTTGGGCAGGTAGTTCCACATCTCGCTACCGATGCGCAAAGAGCCAGTACCGGCCTCCTTGGCGGGGGACAGGATACGAATGAAGGTCTTTTCGGGACGCTCCATCCACACCTGCAGTTCCAGGGTGCGCTGCCAGTGGGGTGTGGTGATCCGCATCTCATACTGACCCTCACTGGTCTGCCCCCAGAGGAGGTCCTCCACTCGCTGTACGATATCCTGACCGCTCAAGGCTGCGGAAACTGGCAATGGAGACAACAGCACAGCCAGTAGAAAAGGGTAAAGAAGCAATCTTTTCATCATCCCGCACCCTCCTTCCTGAATTGCCAGGTAATATCAACCCGGCAACGATATATATCGTTGCCGGGTTGATATTACCATTTCCGGTATTCATGCGCCTGGAAAAGGCCGTCGTTATTTCTCACGCGGAACGTGATCGTGATATCGTATGGCGCTCAATCTCCCCGTCCAGCCAACCGGACCTCACCAGCGCGCAAGGCGACATTGCCGGCTATCCTGACCTTGCCGCGCAGTTCCAGGGGGATGCGAAGCTCGCGGTCTACCAGAATCTTGAGTTTGCCGCCCAAACCGGCAATCTTTAACCCGGAATTGTCGCCACCTCCCTGCAGAGGGCGGGAGGTCAGTCCCAAACGCAGGGCTGGACGCGCGCCCTTGACATGCCGGGTGGCGCCGGGGCCTTTGACCTTGAAATCGGCAATGACCTCCTCCTCACCTTCGTAGCGCACCGTGACCACCAGCAATTTCTCATCGGCATAGGCCAGCAACCTGACCTCATCTCCGGGCTGACGAAAATCCATAACGGAAACAAGATAGAGAAGTACGGCTGGATCGGACAGGACCACCCCATCAGGAACCGCTTCAGGATAGGCCTCAAAACTCCGTTTGACACCGCTCCATGAATCCGGCGCCTTGCGCTCCTCCCCTGCTTCTGGCTTGCGCCGGACAATAAAAAGACCTTTCTTGGTATAGCGGTATAATTTATAACGCTCATTTTCTGGCGTCAGCTCGATGCGGCCACGCTGCAATGCCGCCGCATCACCGGGGCGGAACCACAGACGGGTTCGCAGATCCTTGCCCATTGAGCTGGAATGGAAATCGATGAGCAGCGCTGCACCATTGGCAGAAACAGGTACTCCCTCCCCATTGGGCTGTAACAGCTCGCTCTCCAGCGATGCACCTGTCACCCGCTGCAAGCGGACATCGGCACTGACGGAAATAAATCCTTTACCACCCTTCAGGGTCAAGTAGGACCAGCTCAAACGGCCATCATCCAGTTGCATCACAGGCATAACCGCTTCTCCAGCCCAAAGGGGGGCCGCATGTCCCGGCACCAGTAGAAAAAGCAACAGCAATCCCAGGCCTGCGCCAGGTATAACCACGGATGGCGGGGCATTCCGCCTTCTGATCAGAAGATATTGAATACGCCGTAAAAAAGAATCCACCTGTTTATTCTACCGGGGGAAGATGGCTGTTCTTGATGAAGACCAGCGCCCCCTCCTTCGTGGTAAAATTGTGCTCGCTGAGGTGAGGACAGCGTATCCAGGTATGATGAGGATAATCGCCCATCTCATCGGCCAGCTGTCCTTCCAGAATCAGCACCTCTTCTCCGCCCCAGCGCTGGTGAACAGGCGCGCATTGGCCCTGTGGCCATCTGACCAGCGCGGTATGTTCCTGCTCATAACGGTGCAAGGTGACCATGGATATCCCACATTCCCTGCTAGTCCAGCTCACTTCATCAGTGTGAATCACAACCCGCTGATCGTCACCGGGGTGAAAATGGTCCACCTTGACGAAGAGAACACAGCCATTTTCACTGTAGTGCTCATGGGTGAACCCAGGCGGATTCCGGACATAGGTTCCAGAAGGATACTCTCCATGTTCATCTGAAAAAGTCCCTGACAGCACCAGGATTTCTTCCCCCAAAGGATGACTATGCCTATGAAAACGAGCCCCTGCCTGGTAGCGGACCAGAGACGTTGCGCGCCCTCTCTCCGGCATCTCACTTTCGAACTGTTTATGCCAGACCTTTGGCGCAGGGGCCGGGACCCATGCCAATTGATAAGCACCAATAACCAAGCGCTGGCTGAAATCCAGATTAAGGCTATGTCTAGGCATAGTTTCCCCCTTGATATTCCCCCATATTTCACAATTCTACCGAAAAAAGGATAAACAGCATATTCGTTGAAGTCCATGGGCAGCAGTCAATTACCCATATATCGCCGAAGCGACTGTTGAACACCGCTTTTCAGCGAAGTTGCATGAAGTGGCGCCAGCCCCAGGGCCTATACCATGTATCGATGGACGGAAACCAATGACATATGCCCTGACATACGAAGGCGCCCGACCACCAGGACAGGTTGCCACTGACTGTTGTTATTATTAAAGAAGGCCTGATTAATTCGTCATCCCGGCGAAGGCCGGGATCCAGTTATTTGATTTTCCTGGATTCCCGCCTACGCGGGAATGACGATTGTCAAATTAATCAGGCCTTCCCTAACCCGGCAGTAATATATATCGTATTCAGGACTTCAGGCCTGTGCTGGAACAAGGCGCGGTGCGTAGGCAATGGTCATTCCATTGGCAAGCGCCGCAACGCCGTGCCGGCGCAGGCCTGAAGTCCCTGACAGATTGAAATCAAAGGACAGGCCATTGCGTGCCGGGTTAATAGTCATTG
>JALSGV010000149.1 GCA_026982565.1 Gammaproteobacteria bacterium | reverse complement strand
AATGGACAGGATTGCGCCAGACACTGGCGGGCACGTCATTGCTTTTCATGAATTCTCCTGTTTCCGCAAAAACCCCTCTACCCACAAGGGGCACCGAGGTCCCTTTGGGTGTCGCAAAAGCCGGTTCTTCTGTAGGTTGCACCCAAAGTGGGCATAAAGGCTGAGGAACGAAGCCCAACCTACGAATGGCTTTTGCGACACCATCCTTGGGGGTGCCTCAACCCCCCGCAAAATGATCATACCCCCTGCGCGCGGGCCGGTAGGCCCGGCCGTCTCCCCACACGCACACCAGCCTGCTCCCGGGCCCGATCACCCCCACCCGGGTACAGCGGCAATCCAGCGCCGAAAAAACCCGCTCGATTTCCCCACGGCGCGCAGGCGGCGCGGTAAAACACAGCTCATAGTCATCTCCCGCCGACAGCGCCAGTTCCATGCAATGCCGCTCACCCAGTTCCGCGCGCGCCGCGAGCATGGCATCGGAGAAAGGAAGGCGTTCCACTTCGATTCTTGCGCCCACGCCGCTGGCGGCGAGAATATGCCCGAGATCCGCCAGCAATCCATCGGACACGTCCACCATGCCATGGGCGATATCCCGCAGGGCCAGCCCGGCCGCCACGCGCGGCGCCGGCCGCTCCAGGCGCGCGCGCAGATATCCGCCATGGCCGCCCTCCGCACGAAACCCGCCATTGAGCGCCAGCAGGGCCAGGCCCGCATCGCCCAGAGTGCCCGTCACATAGACATCGTCCCCCACTCGCGCCGCGCCGCGGTAACAGGCCGCGCCGCGGGGCACGAAGCCGTGGGCCTGCACGGTCACCGTCAGCGGGCCTCGGGTGGTATCGCCCCCGATGAGCTGAACGCCGTGAGTGCCTGCAAGCCCGAACAAACCGGCGCTGAAGCCCTCCAGCCAGGCAATATCCCGTTCGGGCAGGGTCAGCCCCAGGGTAATCCAGGCGGGCTCCGCGCCCATGGCCGCCAGATCGCTGAGATTCACCGCCAGGGCCTTGTGGCCGACGGCGGCGGGCGGCGCATTGTCAGGAAAGTGCACCCCCTTCACCAGCGTATCCAGGGAGACCACCAACTCATGCCCCTCAGGCACCCGCAAAACCGCGGCGTCATCGCCTATGCCGCGCACCACGTCCCGGCGCTGCGGCCCCTTGCCGGCAAAGAAGCGGCGTATAATTTCGAACTCGGAGACAGACATCAACGCAAAACGGGCCGCCCAGACCTAAATTCATGACTTTAGCACAAGCCATTAACCCGGCAATAATATATCGGGTAATAACATCCAGAACCTTCCCTCCCTCGCCTGAGGGTGTCGCAAAAGCCCCTCTCCCTGCGGGACCTCGGTGCCCCTTGTGGGTAGAGGGGTTGGGGTGAGGGGATAAATGGAGATAAAGCATTGTTTTATAAACCCCTCATCCCAGCCTTCTCCCCACAAGGGGCACCGAGGTCCCCATGGGGGAGAAGGAGCCAAAGCCTTTTGCGACACCCTCCACCTAACGAAAGAATTTGGCCAAAATACAGGCAGAATTCTTGGCAAACATAAAGCTACCATGTTAGGATTGCGTGTATGTGAACAGGAGGTCACAGTGAAACGCCTTGCTCAGACGGCCATTGCGATCACGGCATTCCTTGCCTGGAGCAGCGTCCAGGCGCTGATCATTGTGGAAAGTGGCCCGACCGACTCCCCCGCCAATGCGCAGAACATCGACGCCGCCTTTGGATTCCTTCCCGACCAGGTTATCGAAACCAACAGCAACCTCGACCTGGGCATCCCCAACGCCACGGTGTTTGGATTCAGCGGCGACGGCACCTACGACTACTATTCCTTTACCGTCGGCACAGGCGCCAGCCCCCTTCAGGTCGGCCAGGAAGTCTTCTTCGATACGGATTTCGCGGAAATCGTCGGGCTGGACACCCATATCACACTGTTCGATACCGACGGAACCACCGTGCTTGACACCAATGACGATGCGCCCTTCAAAGGCCCGGGTGATCTGGGAGAAAATGTATTCAATTCCTTTTTGAGTTACATCTTCGATACAAGCGGTGAGTATTTTATCCGCGTGGGGCAATTCGATGGAAGCGACTACGGGGGGGTGCTGAGCACCGACGCCACCTATCAACTCCAGGTGTCAACCGTCCCCATCCCGCCCGCCGCATGGCTGTTCGGGAGCGGCGTGCTTGCCCTCTATGCCCTGAGCAGAAGGCGGCAAACAGTCAAACGCCGGAAAGCGGCAGCCTGACTCCTCATGAGCCGGCGCCGCCCAGTTTTTCCAGCGTCGCCTTAGCCTCCTCCATGCCCGCAAAATCCCGGCCTTTCGTCACGGCGGCCTCCAGCCAGGTCCTGGCGGACTGCGCATCGCCCTTTTCAAAATACACCATGCCCAGGTGATACTGGATGACGGGAATCCTGCCGGCCTCGATCCCGACGGCCTTGTTCAGGACCCTCAATGCCTCATCCACCTGCCCCGACTTGAAATAGGCCCAGCCCAGGGTATCGAGAAAAAAAGGATTGTCTGAATCCTCGAATCGCCGCGCCAAGTCCAGTGCCCGCTCCAGGCTGTCCTTGTCGCCACGGTGCTGGACCAGATTGGCGGCCAGGTTGTTGGCCGCGACGCTCACGCCGGGATGCCTGACCAGAATCTTCTCGTATAAAGCCATGGCCTCATCGGCATCACCATTCATCTCATAGATCCCGGCCAGGGAAAGGGCGAGCGGCACATTGTCAGGCGCAACCTCCAGCCCCCTGCGGTACGCCATGGCGGCAGCCCCGGCATCCTGCTGCGCCAGTGACAACCTGCCGCGCCGGTAATAACCGACAGGATTGTCGGGATACGCAGCCACAATGCGATCGACGGCCTCCTGCGCCGCCTGCCAGGACTCCCCCGCCACATGAATATCCGTCAAGGCAAGCAGGGCCTTGAGGTTCCCGGGCTCACGGGCCAACACGCCGTCCACCAATTCCAGGGCCTTGTCCTCGTCCTGCAACATCAGGGAAACACGCGCCAGGGCCAGGCGCGCATCCACGTTGCCCGGCTGACCCGCCACCACTTTCCTGAGATTCTCCCGTGCCAGCTCCGGCTCATCGTTGAGAATCTGCGCGCTGGCCAGCAAGGAACGCACCGCCAGCGCATCGGACTGATCACGCAACACGGCGCGAAAATCCGCGATGGCGTCCTTGATATCATTCTTCGCCAGGGCCATGCGGCCGCGGAGCAACAAGGCTTCACTGTTGCCAGGGCTTTCCTTGAGGGTTTCAGCCACCCAATCGGCCGCCGCCGCATGATCACCGCTCTGAAACAGCAGTTCCGCCAGGCGGGTGCGCGCCTTGAGCCCCCCAGGGCGGCCGCCCTCCCGCTCGACGATGGCGCGGTACAGGGCTTCCGCGTCCTCCTTGCGGCCCGCGGAACGGTACAAAGCGCCCAGCGCGAACCGGTAATCCAGCACGTCGGGCTGGGCATCGATGACCCGCAGCAATTCCTCCTCGGCCTGTTGCATACCACGCCGCTCGGCAAGAAAGTCCACCAACAACAGCACCCGCCGGGAACCCCCCGGCTCTTGACTCACTGCCTCCCGCAGCACGGTCTCGGCCTCGTCCAGCCTGCCCGTGCCGGCATAGAAACGCGCCAGGCGCTTGCGGTGCTCCAGCCGGTCCGGCTCCAGGGTCACCAGCCTGCGCAACAACTCCGCCGCCTTTTCCGTCTGATTGCGGCTGACGGCGAACTGCGCATAAGTCAGGTACAGTACGCTTTCATCAGGATTGTTCCTGATCCCTTCCTCCAGCACGGCCTCCCCCTTGCTGATTTCCCCGCGCTTCAAATAAAGGGAAGACAGCACGATCACCGCCTGCACCTGATGCTTGTCCCGCGCCCACACGTCCCGCGCCAGTTGCAGGGCCTGCTCCTCTTTGCCCTGACGCACCAGGATCATCGCCTTAAGGGTGCGGGCAGCCTGGTCTGCGGGGCGGTCCGTCAACAGGGCCGCAACGATTCCTTCCGCTTTCTCCAACTCCCCCCCCAGGAGATAGAACTGGGCCGTCTTCATCCGTGCCTGGAAATGACCCGGCTCAAGCTCGACGACCTTGGAATAGAGGGCAAAAGACTGCTTCCAGTCCTGTTCCTTCTCGGCGATCTCCCCCAGGTAAAAATAGGCCGCCGCATTCCTGGGCGCGATCTGCAAAACATTCCTGAACTCCAGGCGCGCCTTGACATAGTCGCCCTGCTCGTACAAAGCCTTGCCCCGCTCAAGATACGAAGCGGCGCTCTTGTCGCGGTCTGCGCAGGAAAAAAGACCACCCAGCACGATGAACAGTATCAGCATGATGGCCGCATGGCGCGGGCGGACGAACGTGACAGGTTTTACCATTGTTTCACCGATTTTACGGACAAGACAGTTCGGTAGCGATAAAGGTGTATATCATCTTCTCCCCATCCAAACCTTCTCCCGGAGGAAGGTTTCGTAAAAGGCTTTAGTCCCTTCTCCCCACAAGGGGCACCGAGGTCCCCCGGGGGAAGAAGGGGCAAATTGTTTTTGCCCCCATGCGAAAGGCAGGCTTAAGGAAGGCCTGATTAATCCGACAATCGTCATTCCCGCGCAGGCGGGAATCCAGGAAAATCAAATAACTGGATCCCGGCCTTCGCCGGGATGACGAATTAATCAGACCTTCCTTAATAATACGGATACGACTGCACATCCGGATCGGTCTTGTTGAGCACCGTGCCGATCACATGGGTGGAGCCTTCCAGCATGGCGCAGGCATCCATCAACTCCTCTTTCTTGGTCTTGCCGGCCTCCGCCACCATCAGCACGGCATCGAGACAGGGCGCAAAAGCCAGCACATCATCGACGGCCAACACCGGAGGAAGATCGAACAGCACCATGCGCGATGGATAACGGTTCTTCAACTCCTCCACCAATTGCGCCATCTGGGGCGAAGCCAGCATCTCCGAGGAGTTCAGCACCGGCTGGCCTCCCGGCAGGACGACCAGCTCGCCCACATCGGGATGGATCAGCAGTTCACTGAGCGGATCGCCAAAGGAAAGACACTCACTGAGGCCATGGCCAGCAGGCAATCCCAGGTACTTATGCACCGTGGGGCGGCGCAGATCGGCGTCCACCAGCAACACGGTCTTGGAGATCTCCATGGCGATATTGATGGCCAGATTGATGGCCGTCACCGTCTTTCCGACACCCGGCCCGGGACTGGTGATGCCCAGGGTATTCCAATTGTTGTCCTTGAGGGAGCGCAACACCTTGGTGCGCAGAAACTTGTAGGTGCTGAGGTGATTGCCCTGGTCGTAATCGCAAACGATGCGATTCTCGCGCAACCAGCTCTTCGACACATGCACTGTCTTCGTCTGGTGGTAATCGATGCCGTTGATGCCGACCACGGGACTCTGGAAGGGAGCATGCCCCCCCTCCCTCTCCTCCCCGTCCAGGTTCTCCAGGCGTGAGCGATTGAGTTTTTCGACCCCATCCATCAGCAGACTGCCCTCACTGCATTATTCATCACCAACGCCTTCACCACACGAATATATCACTGACCTTCCTGCCCACCGAGAACCAGATCACATCCAATGGCTTCACATGGACATGGATGGCCATCAACAGCAGGGCGAGGGAGGCGAAGACGGCTGTAAGAATAAAAATCATACGGGTATGCTGCTTCTTGAGATCCGTATTGGTCTCGATGTAGGCGATGGACGCCAGGGGCGCCTGCCCCGTCAGCATGCGCATGGTGCGGGCGTCCCGGATGGTGGTATCGAGATTCTCGGACATGGCCGCGTAGCCGAACCCGCCCCCCAGGGACAGCACCAGACCGAGGAAGAGAATGGCCATGCGATTGGGCTTGACCGGCATTTCCGGCAACTGGGGCGGATCGATGAGGGTAAAGCGCTCCCCCTTGCTTTCCCGTTCAAGCTCCTGCGCCACCTGGGCCTCCATCTGTTTTGCCTTGACTTCGTTGTAGCGCTGCTGGGTGTTCTGCTGCTCACGGGACAAGGCCAGGTATTCCATCTCCACCTGGGGCGCCGCCATCAGGCGCTCCTCGTAAATGGCCAGCTTCTCTTTCAACTGCCTGAGCTGCGCGTTCTGGGCGCGCAACTGGGTCTCCGCGGCCTGGAGTTGCGACTGCAGGGTAATATAGGCGGGGTTCTCGGGCACCGTTTCCACCTGCGCCATGGGCTCATCCAGGGCGCTATCGACAAGCTCCCGCTCCAAGGTGGAGATGGCCCGTGACAGGCGCACCACATTGGGATGATCCGGCGAGTATTTCTCGCGCAGCAGGACGATCTCCGTCTTCAGGTTGGTGAGTTCCTTCATGCGCTCGTCCAGGGTGCTGACATTGCCGATCTGGCGCTTCAGGGCATCGATCTCCATGCGCAGCTTGACCACGTCGGGATGCTCGGGCGCGTAGCGGGAGCTGGCGCTGAGATACTGGATCTCCAGAATCTTGAGCCGGGTGGCGGGGTCCATGACCCGCTCCCCCGTCGCCGAGATGACCGGTACGGTGGGGTCGATCAGGGACAATTGCCCCTGGAGGTAGATCTTGCGCTCCTCCAGGGAAACGATCTGATTCTTCAGTTCACGGATATCCCGCTCCGTGCGGTCCAGCAGTTGAAGATTCAGATCCATGAGCTGCGGCAGCTTGCCGGCATTGCGCTCCTTGAAGCGGGCCATGCGCTCCTCGAGGGCGGCCAGCTTCCGGGACAGCCTGTCCGCCTCATCACGCAGGAACTCCGAGGTTTCCTCCGCCTTCTGGGTGCGGTTCCTGATATTCTCCGTGAGATACAGAGAGACCAGCTCATTGACCACGCGCTGCGCGGTATCGGGATCGCGGCTGTCATAAGAAATGGAAAAAGCGATGGTGGCCTGAGTGGGCCGGCCACTGCGGGGGTCGATGACTTCGGAACTCAGAATCTCCAGATTGACATCCTTGCGCATGCGGTCGATGATGCGCTCGGCGGTCTCCACCCGCGCCTCATTCTCATAGAGATTATACTTTTCGATGATGCTCTTCAGATTGGCGCGCGACATGACGCGCTGGCTGATGACCTGGATGCGCTGATCGGCATAACTGGTCACGGTGGAACGCACCAGATCCTGGGGAATGTCCTGCTCCTCGATGAGGATCGTGGCCGTGGAACGATACACCGGCGGCAGGCCGAACGCGACCGAAACACTGGCAATGAAGACGAGCGCCACAATCAACAGCACACGCCCCTTCCGGTAACTCAGGGCCGCGAGATAATATTTGAGATCCTTGTTTTCCACGGTCATGGGCTTATCGACAACACTATCATATTAATCCTGACAATCCTAAACAGGCATCCCCGATCGCCGGTTTCCGGGCAGAAACAGGCGGGGCCCTCCCATGCGCATACCCGGCATTTTATTAACCCGGCACACAATGGCTGAATACAATATATATTGTTGCCGGGTTAATATCACGGGCCACTGAAACCAGGCGCCACAAATGCTCAAGGGCCGCCCGCGGGAGAAGGCCACGCATAGGACACCCTCAACCCCGCCACATTGGCCTGGGCCTCATCACTGGCATCGTCGTATTTGCTGTACTGGAAGCGGTAGAATACGCGCGCCGACCAATCCTCGGCCAAGCGCCAGGAAAGACCGGGAGCAACGAAATAGTAAGTGCGGTCCAGGCGGGTAAAGTCCCGTTCCAGGGATTTGTTGCGGTAGATTCCCAGCGTGAGCGCGCCATTCATCATCGATGTAAACCTCCTTGTCAGTCTCAACACCAGGCTGTCCCGTTGCTGCAGCAGACCCGAGCCGCTGGGATCGATCCTACGCTCCAGCGCTGCCCGTATGGAACTCAGCTCGAACCGCCGGGTCACGCTCACCTCGCCAATGAAACCCGACGAACTCTCGTTCTCGCTGATCACATTATTGAATTTCGTTCTGCGTACGCCGCCAGTGGCGTCGAAGCGATAATAATCTGAATACACATGGGAAAAACCCAGCTTGAGCCCCCTGTCCCAGTACTCGCTCCCCACATACGGCGCGTCGAACGCCGTATAATATAGACTTAGACTGAGGTAATCAAACTCCCCCAGAAAACGCGAGGCGTTGACGCTGAAGATATTGATATCATAGTCGAACAACCCCACCTCCACGCCGTCTTCATAATCGACATCCGCATAATAATAACCCAGCTCCACGCTCATAAACTCCGAAAGCGCACGCCGCCATGTCGGCGCAACGGATTTCTGCTTGCGGGTCTTGCTCACATTGGTGATGCCCGTATCGAGCAGTTCGCTCTGGATGGTGGAGTCCCGGCTGTAAGAAACGCCCAACCCCCATTCGTCGAATTCCGACTTCAGGACACCGTCGAGATCGGCAAAGAAATTGTTGGAATCCAGATCGCCGCCACCGGCGTAGCGCAAGGGCTCAAAACGGAAATCACCCTTCAGTTCGCCATTCTCATCCAGCGCATTGATCTTGAGGCGGGGAATGGCCGTATACAGCCACACGGCATCATGCTCCGCGGTCGTGAGGCGGATATTGTCGTTAAATTCACCACGCACAACGACGGAAGGCCCGGCCTCCCACTCCAGCGCGCGCGCCTGCGACGGGAAACTTCCCGCCACCCAAACCGCAAGCAAAACAAGAGAAAATGCTGACAGACTGGAAGAATGCTTGCCGGGGGAACATGCCGCGCTCACCCTGACCCCTTTCCATCGTCAGGGCACAACAACCACATCACCGTCCCTCAGGACAATATTCTGTTCGAGATTCCTGCCGCTGACGACCTCATCATAGTTGAAGGAAATGGCGACTTCCCGGCCATTCTTCCTGCGCAGGATCTTGATCTTGTCCCCCGCCGAGAACTGCCGCAATCCGCCGGCCATGCTCAGGACCTGCATGACCGTTACATAACGCCCGGTGGTATACTCCCCAGGCTGATTGACCTTGCCGATGACATAGGCCTTATTGCTGCCGATGCGGATCAGGCTCACTGACACCACTGCCTCGGGTATCAAGCGCTTGAGGCGCTTGGTGATTTCCTGGCGCACCTCCTCGACGGTCTTGCCCTGGGCCTTGATCTCACCCACCAGGGGAAAGGTCAGCCAGCCATCGGGGCTGATGAGCACCTCCTTCTGCAGATCCGGCTCCTGCCATACGGTAATCTCCAGGGCATCCTCGGGACCCAGGCGGTATTTGGGGAGTTGCTCCCCTGACTGGGGCTGGGCGCGGGCAGGCTGGGCGTTCTCCGGCAACAGGGGCTGCACGGGCGGCATGGCAAGGGTATCCGGCGCAGCCTGCAACATGGTCATTGCAGAAAGGTACATGACGGACAATAGCGCCAGTTTTTTCATTGAATCATTCCCGCTTTCCCGCCCCAATGGGCGGCTACTCCGTTAGCCCGAATGCCAGAACCAACAGGCCCCGGCGCAAATCCTGCGGATTATTACCTGAATCCGTGGGTTCAGGTATTATACTGCAGCAGAAGAAATTATCACCCGTGCGGCGCCGCATCAAAACCGCCAGCGTCCCGAAGAGCCATGGGGAAAAGATCCCTCTCTACGACCTGCCCCCGCGCTTGCGCGACATCTCCACCATGGTCTCCAGGCGCACCACCCGCTTATCGATGTCCACCGTCCGGTCGGTCAGCTTGTCCGTCAGGGTATTGAGCCGCTTCACCTCATCCGTGAGCTTGAGCACATCCATCAGCACATCCTTCCACCCGGCCATCAGCGCCGCTCCTTCTCAAGGGATTTGAGCACCCGCGCCACCTTGCGGTTGGTCTTGCGCGTGGCCGACACCGCCTCCTTCAACTTCTCAGACACCAGCGCCATCAGCTCCGGCGCATCCATATCGCCCGCCCCATGAGGATCATAGGCGTCGATGGCCTGGCGCACGATCTCCGCCGCCGAGGTCCCCCGGGCATCCGCCAGCAACTCCAGCTTCCTCACATTCTCACGTGACACCAGATACTGCTTTCTCACCAGATTGGATTGCGCGCGCATCACACCTCCGAAACATCCTTATGACAACAACACAAGTATAAGCATACACACCATCATACACAACATCCTCCCTCGGGAGAACTCGGCCATTCCCATGCCACTTATTTCCTGTCAAAGTAGTACTCCGTCAAGGTAATAAATTAGGATACAGTTGACCCGTCAGCGTTCAGGGCAAGGCGCGCCTCGCAGGCAATGGCCTGAGCCCTCATCGAAGAGGGCTGCCCATCGCCATGCAGGATAAAGCGTTGCGGAAAGCATCCAGAAAAGCAGAAATCCTCATCGTGTGAACGGCCCGGCGTAGTTTGCACACCTCACCGCCAACCTGCAAAAAACTGGCTTTTGCGGCGCCCACCTCCGCAGGTGGGGACATCCTACGCGCGCCGTTATGCGCATGTGGAACAAGAACGCAGTCTTCACCTGGTCAACCCACTATAATCTAAAACATTTTCATCACTACCTGCGGCCTCAGGGCAATGCCTACAATTTCAATGTTTTACGGAATTATAATTCGCATGTATTGTGTTCCATCCGGGCATAACCCTCCACATATTCATACTTACTGCCAAGAATATAAAGCCATTGTGGATATCCCTTGAGAGCACCGAGGTCTCTGCAACTATTTGATTTACAATAAAATACAGCGCAGCATCATGGTCATTCCCGCGCAGGCGGGAATCCAGGCAAATCAATGGGTTCTGGATTCCTGCCTCCGCAGGAATGACTGAACCCGGTACTCTCAAGTTAAGGAAATTGCAGCACGCAATAACCCTCTGATTTGCCGGGTTCGCATACCTGATTTTTTGGGGCCGGGTAATTTTACTCGATACATTGAGTAATTTGTAATACACTGCGCATATGTATCGCCGCCCGGTCTTCAAAACACTCTTCAAGCGCTTATGCGAGCCGA
>JALSGV010000148.1 GCA_026982565.1 Gammaproteobacteria bacterium | reverse complement strand
ATTGCGTGCCAGCCCGCTGACTGCGTTGGCGAAATTTGCTGTAGAATGACTACAGCGGCATTTCGCCGCCTTGCAGCGAACCAGCACGCAATGGCTGAATACGATATATATTGTTGCCGGGTTAATAGTGCAGCGCCTATTTGATGCAGACGGTGCGCACGGCGTGAATATCCGTGATGCCCTGCAGCACCTTTTCGATGCCGTCCTGCTTGAGGGTGCGCATGCCTTCCCGCAAGGCGACGGCGAGCAGTTCCGAGACCTGGGCCTTGTCGAGGATCTTTTTCTTGATGGTATCCGTCGCCTCCAGCAACTCATGCAGACCGACCCGGCCCTTGTAACCGGAGCCCTCGCAGGTTTCGCAGCCGGGGGCGCGGTAAAGGGTGAATTTCCCTGACTCGTCGGCGAATTTCTCCTTCCATTCCTCCAAAATCTTGTGGCGCACCATGTTGGCGTACTCCTCGTCGGCATCCTTGGGGATGAGTTCGTAACAGTACTCGGCCAGCAGATCGCGCATTTCCTCGCTGTCGGGCTCGTAGGCCTCCTTGCAACTGGCGCACAGGCGTTTGCCCAGACGCTGGGCGAGGATGCCCACCAGGGCGTCGGAGAAATTGAAGGGATCCATGCCCATGTCCAGCAGGCGGATGATGCTCTCCGGGGCGCTGTTGGTATGCAGGGTGGCGAAGACCAGGTGGCCGGTGAGGGAGGCCTCGATGCCCGTGCTGGTGGTCTCCTCGTCGCGCATTTCACCCACCATGATGATATCGGGGTCGGCGCGCAGGAAGGCGCGCATGGCGGCGGCGAAGGTGAGGCCGATCTTGGGGTGCACCTGGACCTGGCGCAGGCCCTTCTGGGTGATTTCCACCGGGTCCTCCGCCGTCCAGATCTTGCGTTCCGGGGTGTTCAGGTGACCCAGTATGGAGTGCAGGGTGGTGGTCTTACCGGATCCCGTCGGGCCGCAGACGAAAAACAGCCCATAAGGCTTGGAGACCATCTTGATGAGGCTTTCCCTGTTGCCATCGCTGAGTCCCAGCTTGTCGAGGGGGACCGGTTCGCCACTGGCCAGGATGCGCATCACCACGTCCTCCTGGTCGCCCGAGGTGGGAATGGTGGCGACACGCAGCTCGATCTTCAGCGTACTGAATTTCTTGAAGTCGATCTTGCCGTCCTGGGGCTTGCGCTTCTCCGAGATGTCCAGGTTGGCCATGATCTTGATGCGCGCGATGAGGGCGTTGCGCATCTTGCTGGGAACTTCATAATAATTCTTCAATTCCCCGTCCTTGCGCAGTCTGACGATGGTCTTGTTATTCCCCGGGTAAGGCTCGATGTGAACGTCCGATGCCCCTTTATTGTATGCGTCGACAATGATCTTGTTGACCAGCTTGACGACGACGTTGTCGGAGGATGAGGTTTCGTCGTATTCCTCTTCATCGTTGTCTTCATCTCCCCCCATGAACTCATCGAACATGTCGCCTTCCAGGTCAGGCGCCGAGTAGAGCATGCTGATGACGCGCTGCAACTCCTTGGGCTCCGCCATCACCGGTTCCACGTTGAGGCCCGTATG
>JALSGV010000147.1 GCA_026982565.1 Gammaproteobacteria bacterium | reverse complement strand
GGTGGGGGAAGGTGCGTGCCTTGTCCGGTCCGCCGAACTTCCGGTCCCATTCGCGGTGCGCCTCCAGCATCGCCTCCGGATCCAGCAGCACGTTGTAACTCAGGGTGAAAAGCAGATTGCTGTGGGCAGCCATGAAATCGGGACGGAGCTGCAGGGCCCGCTGGTGATGCGGGAGGGCTTCTGCTCCAAAGCCGGCCTCGTGGATGACGACACCCAGATTGTTGTGGCCTTCAGGGTAGTTTTCTTGCATGCCGAGGGCTTTCTTGTAATTTTCGATTGCCTCGGTGTAATGTTCCATGCGTCGCAGGGTATTGGCCAGGTTGTTGTAGGCCAGAATGTGCCCGGGATCGCGTGACAGGGCCTTGCGGTAAGAGGTGACCGCCTGTTCCCATTCTTCCTCGGCCTGGTGGATGATGCCCAGGTTGTAGTATGCATCGGCGAGCTGGTCATCGAGCGCAATGGCTTTTTCCAGAAAGGGACGGGCCTCCCTGTGGCGATCCATTTGCAGCAGTGTTGCGCCAAGGCAATTATGCGCAGCGGCATGCCCGGGCTGGATTGCGATGGCGCGGGAGAGACAGGTCCGTGCTTCTCCATATTGGCCTTCCTTGCGCAGGCAATCCCCCAGGCGGCACAGGGCATCGGCATGCTCCGGGGACAGGGAGAGCACACGCAGGTAGTACTCCCTGGCGGCAGCCAGATTGTTTTTTTCTTCTTCCAGAAGGCCGAGCTGGTAATGGGCCTGGATGCTTGACGAGTCGATTTCTATGATCTCCCTGAGAAGAGATGCGGATTCTTCCTTGTCACCTTGCGTGGATTTGATAAAGGCCAGGTTCAGAAGGCAGCCTATGTCACGTGGCTTGAGCTTGAGAGCAGCCTGAAAGTGTTTTTCCGCAAACTGCAATTGCCCCTTCTGGCTCAGCAGGACGCCGAGTTTCTGGTGAAGTTCGGGAGAATCTGTCCAGATAGGGACTGCCTGCCGTAATACCGTAATGGCCTGTGAAATATCACCTTGTTCCTGCAGGGCGAGAGCGAGGTTATAGAAATATTCCTTTTTTCTGCCGTGGGCGACGGCTTTCCTGAGAAGCCGGGCCGATTCTTCATATCGGCGACATTGATACAGCAGTGTGCCGAGCAGATACAGGGTGTTCGCGTCATCGGGGTTTTCATCAAGAAATGACCGATACAGGGCAGCGGCTTTTTCGAAGTGGCCTTTCTTGTGGTGCTCGACCGCAAGCAACAGGCGCTGGTCACGGGTTTCCTGGTTCTGTTTCATGATGGCAGCCTGATACCCGAGTATGCTTGTATTCTGGAACGGAACGTCTCCTCCATGACATTCGCCAGTGCCTTGCCGTTGCAGAGATCTGAGCGTGCCATTTGCTGCCGGAGACCTGATCGGAGTTGCTGGCGTTGTGCGTGGTTGCCGGCGAGCTGTGCGGCGATGTTGACGAATGCGTCCTCGGTGGTTGCGACGAGTTCCGGGAGTCCGACGGCGTGGAGCATGGAGGCGGAGAGGCGCTGGATGAAGCGTGGTCCGGCGAGAGAGACGACGGGGACGCCCATCCAGAG